>CAVKHV010000076.1:0-6496 GCA_963656085.1 Agathobacter sp. | reverse complement strand
AGTGATGAGACAAACAAAACGGGGAAACACTCCGTTTTAGGAACCGTTGCACCCTGATTGTTTTGTCTATTGCAAAATGTATATTTTTACGCAATACAGAGCGTTTTTATTTATAATATTCATAACTTTTAAAAATTTCTGCATATTTATTATTTTTCCTCTTGACATTTATAATATTTATAGTATAATTTATGCATAAACCATTTGTTAATGAATATTTATGCACGGAGGAATTGTTATGAATAAGGAAAACATAAAAAAGGTAGTTTTGGCATATTCCGGAGGACTGGACACGTCCATTATCATTCCCTGGCTTAAAGAAAACTATAATAACTGTGAAGTTATAGCGGTTTCGGGAAATGTCGGTCAGGCGGACGAACTTGAAGGTCTGGAAGAAAAGGCAATTGCCACCGGCGCTTCAAAATACTATGCGCTTGATCTTACCGACGAATATGTTGACGATTATATTATACCCACAATGAAAGCAGGCGCGGTATATGAGGAATATCTGCTCGGCACAAGCCACGCGCGCCCCTGCATAGCCAAGGGATTGGTTGAAATTGCAAAGAAAGAAAACGCCGACGCAATCGCACACGGCTGCACAGGCAAGGGCAATGACCAGGTAAGGTTTGAACTTGCAATCAAGCATTTTGCACCTAATATGCCTATAATCGCGCCGTGGCGTGAATGGGATATCAAGTCGCGTGATGAGGAGATAGATTATGCCGAAGCGCATAAAATTCCGCTTAAAATAAACCGTGAAACCAACTATTCAAAGGACAAAAACCTCTGGCACCTTTCGCACGAGGGGCTTGACCTTGAGGATACGGGCAACGAGCCGCAGTATGAGAAAAAAGGATTTCTTGAAATGGGCGTTTCACCCATTGACGCACCCGACGAGCCGACCTATGTAACCCTTGATTTTGAAAAAGGAGTACCGGTAGCGCTGGACGGCGAAAAAATGACCTCCAAACAAATTATACTTAAACTTAACGAGCTCGGCGGAAAGAACGGCATAGGCATAATTGATATTGTTGAGAACCGTCTTGTAGGTATGAAATGCCGCGGCGTTTATGAAACTCCCGGAGGGACTATCCTTTACAAAGCGCACAGCGTGCTTGAATCACTCTGTCTTGATAAACTCACGCTGCACGAAAAGCAAAAAATAGCCATAACTTTCGGTGAACTTGTTTACAACGGCCAGTGGTTTACCCCGCTGCGCGAAGCGCTGAGCGCGTTTGTCGACAAAACGCAGGAAAAGGTTACGGGCAAGGTTAAACTTAAACTCTACAAAGGCAATATGATAAATGCAGGCGTATGGAGTCCGTATTCGCTTTACAGCGAGGAAATAGCAACTTTCGGAGAAAGCGATTACGACCAGTTTGACGCCAACGGATTTATAAACCTTTACGGTTTGCCGATAAAGGTTCAGGCGATGGTTGACGAAAAGAACAACTGAAAAAGAAAACAGAAATGCCCGTCGGTTAACCGGCGGGCACCGCAGTAAGGAGACCAACTTATGCAAAAAATGTGGGCAGGACGCACCGAGGGCGAGATCGACAGCATTGCAGATGATTTCAATTCCTCAATAAAGTTCGATAAACGTATGTACAAGCAGGATATTGAGGGAAGTATGGCGCATGCGGCAATGCTCGGCGCACAGAAGATAATAACCGCGGACGAGGCGCAAAAACTGATATCGGGGCTTGGCGAAATACTTGACGGCATATCAAACGGAGATATTGAAATCGACCCGTCTGCGGAAGATATACATATGTTTATTGAACAGATATTGACCGAGCGCATCGGCGAAGTGGGCAAGAAACTTCACACGGCACGCAGCCGCAATGACCAGGTAGCTCTGGATCTAAGGCTTTATCTGCGCGAAGAATGCGACAACATTTGCTCGCTTATCACCGAACTGCTTACCGCAATAATCAATAAGGCGGAAGAAAACAAAGAAACAATTATGCCGGGATACACACATTTGCAGCGTGCGCAGCCGATAACCTTCGGACATCATTTAATGGCATATGCTATGATGTTTGATCGCGACCTTGACCGAATTCTCGATTGTAAAAAAAGGATAAATATTTCCCCGATCGGGTGCTGCGCTCTTGCAGGCACCACCTATAATACCGACCGCCGCTTTGAAGCCGAAAAATTAGGCTTTGACGGGATAGCGCTTAACAGTCTTGACGGCGTATCGGACAGGGATTTCTGCATCGAATTTATGTCGGCGATTTCGATTGTTATGATGCACCTGTCCCGTTTTTCGGAAGAAATAATACTTTGGTCGAGTTGGGAATTTAAGTTCATAGAACTCTCTGATTCTTACACAACGGGCTCGTCAATAATGCCGCAAAAGAAAAACCCCGATATGGCGGAACTCGTGCGCGGCAAAACGGGACGTGTATACGGCGATCTGCTGGGCTTGCTTACCACCCTTAAAGGATTGCCGCTTGCATATAACAAGGATATGCAGGAGGATAAAGAAGCGGTATTTGACGCTGCCGATACCGTTAAAATGTGCCTGCAAGTTTTTGCACCGATGGTAGCAACCTTAACGGTGCTTGCGGATAATATGAAAAAAGCGGCACAAAAAGGTTTTATAAATGCCACCGACCTTGCCGATTACTTGGTTAAAAAAGGTCGCCCGTTCCGCAGCGCCTATAAGACCGCCGGTCAGGCTGTTGCAAAATGCATTAAAGAAAATACGGTTCTTGAGGATATGCCTTTGCAGAATTTAAAAGAACTCGACCCGATTTTTGAACAGGATGTTTACGATTACATAAATCTTAAAACCTGTGTTGAAAAACGCATATCGGAGGGCGGAACTTCACCCGCTTCGTTCGACAGTCAGATAAAATACATTAAAGATAAAATTAATAAATGAATTCAATTTTCACAGTAAGGATTTACTAACAACGGATATTCGGTGTTCCACGCAGGTGCGCCGATATTATCCTGCAAATCAAATTTTAACTGCTTAAAATCTGTTTTGATTGAACTCCTTTTTCACAAAAACGCCTTATTTTTCTGCTCGTGCAACTGATTTTGCCACCCGAATTTTGATAATCTTTCAAAAATAATTAAAATTTATTAAAAAAATACGGTAATAATATTGAAATAAACGCAAATATGGGTTAAAATAGGCTTGTTAGAAAATTAACGAGAGGAAGTTGTATAATGGCATCATTAAACAAAAAGACTATCGAAGACATTGATGTAAAAGGTAAGAAGGTTCTTGTCCGCTGCGATTTTAACGTTCCGCTTAAAGACGGCGTTATAACAAGCGACAAAAGAATTGTAGCCTCACTGCCCACCATCAAATACCTTTTGGAGCACGGCGCTAAGGTTATCCTTTGCTCGCACCTCGGCAGACCGAAGGGCGAAGTTGTTCCGGAATTTTCACTTAAACCCGTTGCAAAGCGTTTATCCGAACTTCTCGGCACCCAAGTTAAAATGGCTGATGATGTTGTAGGCGAAAGCGCACAGAAACTCGCCGCCGAACTTAAAGAGGGCGAAGTTCTGCTGCTTGAAAACGTCCGTTATGAAAAGGGTGAAACCAAGAACGACCCCGAACTTTCCAAAAAGTTTGCTTCGCTTGCCGAAATATTCGTAAACGACGCTTTCGGTTCGGCTCACCGCGCCCATTCTTCAACCACAGGCGTTGCAGATTATCTGCCTGCCGTTTGCGGTTATCTTATTAAAAAGGAAATCGAATTTATCGGCGGCGCGCTTGAAAATCCGAAAAGACCGCTTGTTGCAATACTCGGCGGCGCAAAAGTATCGGATAAAATCGGCGTTATTTCAAACCTTATCGATAAATGCGATACCATCATAATCGGCGGCGGCATGGCTTACACATTCTTTAAAGCGCACGGCAACTCAATCGGCACTTCGATATGCGAAGACGATAAACTTGAGGACGCTAAAAAGATGGTGGAAAAGGCTCACGAAAAGGGCGTAAGTTTCCTGCTTCCGGTTGATAACATTGTCGGCCGCGAATACAAGGAAGACACCGTTAATATGCGGATTTATTCCGATTCAATCCCGGACGGCTGGATGGGACTTGACATCGGACCCACAACCACAGAACTCTTTGCAAAATCAATCCAGGGCGCGGGCACGGTTATCTGGAACGGACCTATGGGTGTTTCGGAATGGGATAATTTCGCTAACGGAACTATCGGCGTTGCCAAAGCGGTTGCCGATTCCGGCGCTGTCTCGATAATCGGCGGCGGCGACTCTGCTGCGGCTGTACAGAAGCTCGGTTTTGCCGATAAGATGAGCCACATATCCACAGGCGGCGGCGCTTCGCTTGAATTCCTGGAGGGTAAAGAACTCCCCGGTATTGCCGCACTTAACGACAAAGACTGATTTATAACACAAATTAACAGGGAACGGCTTAAAGCCGTTCCCTAATTAAAGTTACAGTTATTTTTACTGAAAGAATGGAGATTATAAAAATGAACAAAGCACTTCGCAAGGCAGTAATTGCCGGCAACTGGAAAATGAACAAAACACCCGATGAGGCAAAGACACTTATCGAAGAAATCAAGCCGCTTGTAAAAGACGCGGATTGCGATGTTGTGGTTTGCGTACCGTATGTTGACCTTCAAAATGCTGTTGAAGCAACAAAAGGTTCAAACATCGGCGTAGGCGCAGAGAACTGCCACTTTGAAAAAAGCGGCGCATTTACCGGCGAAATATCCGCCCCGATGCTTACAAGTATGGGCGTAAATTATGTTATAATCGGTCACTCGGAACGCAGAACTTATTTCGGCGAGACCGATGTTACCGTAAACAAGAGAACGCTTGCAGCGCTTGAAAGCGGACTTAAAGTTATCGTTTGCGTGGGCGAATATCTTGAGCAGCGCGAACAGGGCATAACGGCGGAACTTGTTGCTATGCAGACCAAAATCGCCCTCGGCGGTGTTTCGGCTGAACAACTTAAAAATGTAATTATCGCATACGAGCCTGTTTGGGCAATCGGAACAGGTCTTACCGCTACTCCGGAACAGGCTAACGAGGTCTGTGCCGTTATCCGTAAAGCAATTGCCGACCTGTACGGTGCGGACGCCGCTGACGCAACAACTATTCAGTACGGCGGCTCAATGAACGCCAAAAACGCCGAAGAACTTCTTGCCCAACCCGATGTTGACGGCGGACTTATCGGAGGTGCGTCACTCAAAGCGCCCGATTTTGCGGCAATTGTTAAAGCTGCAAGCAAATAAGATATTGAATCACGAGGAGATGTCTTTATGAAAAAACCGATGGTTTTATGTATAATGGATGGCTTCGGCATCCGTGACAAGGTTGAGGGCAACGCTGTTAAAGCCGCTAAAACCCCTAATCTTTCAAAACTTTTTGCGGAAAATCCTTTTACCACAATAGGCGCGTCGGGGCTTGATGTAGGTTTGCCCGACGGGCAGATGGGCAACAGCGAAGTAGGTCACACCAACATAGGCGCAGGCCGCGTCGTTTACCAGATGCTTGTTAAAATTTCACGCGCGATTGACGACGGCAGTTTTTACGATAATAAGGTTTTGCTTGACGCTGTGGAAAACTGCAAAAAAAACAATTCTGCGCTGCACCTTATCGGACTTGTGTCGGACGGCGGTGTGCACAGTCATAACCATCACCTTTACGGCCTTTTAAAACTTGCCGCAAAATGCGGACTTGACAAGGTTTACGTCCACTGCTTTACGGACGGACGCGATGTTTCGGTAACTTCGGGTGTAAACTTTATTAAAGAACTTGAAGACGAAATGCGGAAAATCGGCGCCGGCAAAATTGCTACCGTTTCGGGCAGATATTACGCTATGGACCGTGACTTCGCCTGGGACAGAGAGCAAAAAGCCTATGCCGCAATGGTATACGGCGAGGGTGTACGGGAACCCGACGCTGTACGTGCAATGGAAAACTCATATGCAGGCGGCGTTACCGACGAATTTGTAGTGCCCACGGTAATTAACAAAGAGGGTACAATAAAGGAAAATGACAGCATTGTTTGCTTTAACTTCCGCCCCGACCGTGCACGCCAGATCACCCGTACATTTGTTGACCCGAATTTTGACGGATTTGAACGTAAAAACGGTTTCTTCAAGGTTCATTACGTTTGTATGACCCAATATGATGAAACTATGCCGAATGTAACGGTTGCTTTCCCGCCGGAGGAACTTAAAATGACATTCGGCGAATGTATGGAAGTTAATAATAAAACCCAGTTACGCATAGCCGAAACACAAAAATACGCCCACGTTACATTTTTCTTTAACGGCGGCGAGGAAAAAACATTTAAGGGTGAGGACAGAATACTGATAAAGTCACCCGATGTTCCCACATTTGACCTTAAACCCGAAATGAGCGCGTACGAAGTGTGCGACGCAGTTTGCGAACAGATAAAATCGGGAAAATATGACGCGGTTATTCTCAACTTTGCAAACTGCGATATGGTAGGTCACACCGGCGTGTTTGACGCGGCTGTTAA
>CAVKHV010000075.1:0-6580 GCA_963656085.1 Agathobacter sp. | reverse complement strand
CCGCCGTAATGCGGTAACCTTCTCTTTGGGTGATTTTATACATTTCCGCCATAACTATTAAAGAATCAATAACGGCGCAGGGTTCGGTCCAGGTGTTTCCCCTGTTCCACCAATTGTAATTCTGGTATGTGTATGTCATACCTCTTGTGATATAAAGGCTCGCGACATTTTCCGCGCTGCGCAGATACTTTTGTTCGCCCGACGCTTTATACATCCGTAAAAAGCCTCTTGCTGCGGTAAGGCAGCAGTGCGTTTGCGCCTTAAATGAAAATTTGTCGATACGGTCAAACACGTCCTGCATTTCATCTATCAGGTTTTTAACCCGCGCGTCTTTAAAAAGCGCGTAGTATTGAGAAAGCCCGTCAATGCACATAAATGCGCAGCCCGAATCGGTGGAAAGTTTCCACCCGTTCCGTATTTCCGAGTTACTTCCGCTTACATCGCCGTTTTTCGTTTTTTCATTTCTGTCGGTCGGATAGGAACGAAACTTCCCCGCAAGCGGCAAATACAGATTCTCAACCACAGAGTGCGCATACATTAAAACCGTTTCGCTGCCGAATTGCCGATAGTATTCAAGCAAGCCCCGCAGATACCAATTATGACCCGAAAGCTGCTGCTCGTCAATAAGTTCGCCGTTCTCTTCCCCAAAATAGAAAAAACGGTTGGTCTTTTGCGGCAAAGCGGCTATAAGTTGTTCCATACAGGGAATTTTCCGCTTGCTTATTTTATAATGGCACACGAACGCCAGCAGCGCGCGCCCCTCTTTATCGCCCTGCCAGTCATGATCCGTACCCGAGAACACTTCCTGTATCTGATAATACGGTTCGCACAGTCTGATATAATTCTTTTCGACCCGCTGTTCAAGTTCTTTTGGGTCTGCCTTTATCACGGGCACTGCGCCGTGCGTTTGTCTGCGGTTCAATGCGGCGCCCTGTTACACGTTAAACAGGAAGTGAACCACGTCGCCGTCCTGCATAACATATTCCTTACCCTCAGAGCGGATAAGTCCCTTTTCTTTTGCGGCGGCAAGCGAACCGCATTTTATAAGGTCGTCAAACGAAATGACCTCCGCGCGGATAAAGCCTTTTTCAAAATCCGAGTGAATTTTTCCCGCGGCGGCAGGCGCTTTTGTGCCTTTTTTGATCGTCCACGCTCTGACCTCCGGCTTGCCTGCGGTCAGGTAAGATATAAGCCCCAAAAGCGAGTAACATTTTTGTATAAGTCTGTTAAGACCCGATTGCTCAAGCCCCAGTTCCGAAAGGAACACTTCCTTTTCTTCTTCGTCCATTTCCGCAATATCGGCTTCCATAGAGGCGCAAACGGGCAGCGTTTCCGACCCTTCGCTTTCCGCAAGCGCACGCACGGCGGCGTATCTTTCGTTATTTTCTATTCCGTTTTCAAAATCGCCCTCGCTCATATTGCAGGCGTATATAACCGGTTTACCGGACAGCAGTTCAAGGCTTTCGAGCAGCGCGCGTTCATCGTCGTCACATTCAACGCTTTTTGCCGGTTTCTCGTTTTCAAGCGTTGCCATAACGCGTTTTAAAAATTCAAGTTCTCCCGCAAGCGATTTATCGCCCTTTAACGCCTTTGCGGTCTTGTCAATGCGGCGCTGCAGCATTTCCATGTCTGCAAGGATAAGTTCCAGATTGATTATGCCGATATCCCTTATCGGGTCTACCGAACCGTCAACATGAATAATATTTTCGTTTTCAAAACAGCGTACAACGTGAACTATAGCGTCAACTTCGCGTATGTGAGAAAGAAACTTATTACCGAGCCCCTCACCCTTTGAAGCGCCCTTTACAAGTCCTGCAATGTCAACAAATTCTATGGTTGCGGGCGTAAATTTATCGGGGTCATACATCTCCGCCAATTTGTCAAGCCTGCTGTCGGGTACCGATACCATACCGACATTCGGTTCAATGGTGCAGAACGGATAGTTAGCCGACTGCGCCCCCGCGTTGGTTATTGCGTTAAAAAGTGTGGACTTTCCTACGTTCGGCAGTCCTACGATTCCCACCTTCATATAATATCTCCGTTTCTTAAAGCGCCTGATTGCCGCGCCCTTTATACATTATACAATTATATATTTTCGGCGCGATATTATCAAGTGTTTTTAATTAAAAAGGCGGCAATTTGTGTATGTAACCCGAATTTTCACCCCCATAAATACCTTTTAGCCTTTTCATACAGTTCAACGCACTTGAACCGGGCTTTGTATTTGGTTTCGTGTTCAACGACCTCGGTGTCGCGGTCATTCAGCACATCCCCGATCTCGGCGCCCGTCGCCGCAGGCAGGCAAACCGGCGGAAACATCACGCACCACCAGTTATGGCCGCGCCCCTCGCCTATCACTACGCGCAGCGCGTCATAATTCCCGGCAGGCAGCGTAAATTCTCCGTATCTGCGCGTGCCGAAAAACGCCTCGCCTACGCTTACATTTACGTTATAACCGTAGCCGTTTTCTTTTACCACGCGCTGCGCCTCCGCCTTCAAATCCGCAAGATGCGCCTGCGCCGCATTTTCCGAATCGTCACGCGTTTTGCAATCCTTAAAATAGTCGGCAGAAAGGGCAAGCAGTGCGTCGCGCACTTTAAGTTTAAGCGCCTGGTCGTCCTCCGTGTCCGAATTTGCGATTATATGCAGCCGCAGCACACTGTCGCGCACACGGTCGCAATTCCCCCCGAACGCCGACATACCGAGCAGAGCCGTGAATACAAACGCACAGGCAAGCGCGGCAATTATTTTTGTGCGGTTTTTTCTTATTCTTTGTAACATAAAAATCTCTCCTTGCCTATTCAATCGTGTTGTATTGAATATTGACAGGAGAGATTTATTTTATTCGTATGTTTTAATATGTGCCCTTGATTTCTTCCAAGTAGCGTTTCAACGCGTCCTGCCAGGTCGGCAGACGGTCAAATCCGGCGTCATCCAAATTCTTTTTGGAAAGGCGCGAGTTATGCGGGCGGCGAGCCCGTGAAACGCCGTATTCTTCGGTTGTAACGGGCGTAACCGCGTTGTCCGTTCCGGCGCATTTGAATATCTCGGCGGCAAACTCAGCCCAGGAACAGAAATTCTCGTTTGTTCCGTGATATACGCCGTATTTATCGGTCATAATCATATCGCACACAAGGTGCGCAAGGTCAACCGTGTAAGTCGGCGAGCCTATCTGGTCGTTTACGACGCGCAGCTCGTGGTGCGTTTTACCGACTTTAAGCATGGTTTTTATAAAGTTGTTTCCGTTCTTGCCGAAAACCCAGGACGTGCGGACAATAAAATATTTATCTGTAGCGGCGCGGACGGCAGCCTCGCCCTCCGCTTTTGTTTTGCCGTAAACGCTCAGCGGCGCAATTTTATCGGTAACTTCAAACGGTGTTTCACCCTCGCCGTCATAAACATAATCGGTGCTTATGTAAACAATTTTTGCGCCGACCTTTGCGGCGGCTTTTGCAATATTGGCGCTGCCTAAGGCATTTACCCTGCGGCAGGTCTCCTCATCATCCTCGGCGCGGTCGACCGCGGTGTACGCCGCGCAGTGTATAACCGCGTCCGGCGCATAGGCAGAAATATAGTCCGCCGTCTGCTTTTCATCCGTTATATCAAAATCGGCAATGTCAACGCCCTTTGCTTCAATGTTTCTGCTGCCTAATTCTTTAACAACATCATAACCCAACTGACCGTTATATCCCGTTACCAGAACTTTCAATACTATCTCTCCCTTAATTTTTATCTGCACGGGCGGCGCCCGCTTTTTGTTCTATATAATGATATTACAATCGGGCGGTTTTGTCAATCCTGCGGCGGGATGTATCTGTCAAGTGAAAATCGGTGTGAATTCCCACAAGTAAGATTGCAATATCACGAATTGCAACAATATGTTGATTGGTTAGATAAAATGTGTTATAATCATCAAGAAGTATGTTATCAAGTTCAAAAGCAAGGAGGGTTGCAAATGATTTACAGTTACAATAAACTTTGGAAAATATTGATTGACAGAAAAATTACAAAAACTGAACTTCGCTTGCAATCAGGAATTTCCACAAATATGCTTGCAAAAATGGGCAAAGATGAGCCTGTTTCGTTGGAGACATTAGCAAAGGTTGCTTTGCACTTAGGGTGCGGGCTTGATGATATTGTGGAAATTAAGAAAGGCGGCGATTGATATGGCGGGAAATAGTAATCTAAACGATTCTGCAAGAAACAAGCAAGATGAATTTTATACACAGCTTTCACTTGTAGAAAACGAATTAAAGCATTACAGACATCATTTCAAGGGCAAGACAGTTCTTTGCAACTGTGATGACCCATATGAAAGTAACTTTTTTAAATATTTTGCAATGAACTTTAATGCTTTAGGTTTGAAAAAATTGATAACAACTTGTTTTGCGACATCGCCGGTAACCGGGAAAGAATTTCAATATTATGTAGATAACGGCGGGCAACTTTCTTTTTTACCATCTGAAAATGGAGCTGTGGTACAGGAAGAGAGCGAACGCAAGCCCTACAAGGTGGAAATAACAGAGGTTACGGATGAGAACGGAGATGGACGTATCGACCTTGCTGATGTTGAATATCTTATGCGAAACAAGAAAAATACAATGACTTTATTAGATGGTAACGGCGATTTCCGTAGTCCTGAATGTGTTGAGTTGCTAAAGCAAGCCGATATTGTAGTAACTAACCCACCGTTTTCACTGTTTCGTGATTATATGGCGTTGCTAATTTCCAATAATAAAAATTTCTTAATTATTGGAAATCTTAATGCTGTTAAATATAAGGAAATACTGCCATTATTTATGACTGACAAAGTATGGCTTGGCTGTAATAGTGGGCATTATTGGTTTAAGGTTCCTGACAGTTATGAGGAAAAGAAAACGGACTTTAAGATTGACGAAAACGGGCAAAAATGGCGACGAATGGGCAACATATGCTGGTATACAAATCTTGATACTGAACGACGTCATGAAGATATGACGTTATTTAGACAATACACACCAAAAAACTATCCGAAATATGATAATTATGACGCAATAGAAGTTAGTAAAACAGCGGATATTCCATGCGATTACTATGGTGTAATTGGTGTGCCTATTACTTTTATGACTAAGCATAATCCTGAGCAATTTTCTATTGTTGGTGTTCTTAACAGCGGTAGTGCAAATGAATATGATTTTGCAAAAGCTATACTGAATGGGAAGCAACTTTACGCTCGTATATTAATAAAACGAAAGCAGGTGAATACAAATGAAAATTGAACTGCATGAAATTCCCGTCCGTGACGTTGTTGATGGATACTTAGACAGTGCGGAAAATGGTGTTGTAGGGTATGGAGGGATGCTAAATATTCGCCCAGCCTTTCAGCGAGAATTTATTTATAAGGACAAACAGCGTGACGAAGTTATACGAACCATTACAAAGCAATTCCCTTTGAATGTTATGTATTGGGTAAAGGGCGATAACGGCAAATTTGAACTTCTTGACGGACAACAAAGAACTATCAGTATTTGCCAATATGTCAACGGCGATTTTTCGATTGACCATTTGGCTTTTCACAATCTGACCGATACAGAGCAAGAACAGATTCTTGATTATAAGCTGATGATCTATATTTGCGAGGGTACAGACAAAGAAAAACTTGATTGGTTCAAGATTATCAATATTGCCGGAGAACAGTTAACCGCACAGGAACTTAGAAACGCAATTTATACCGGTGAATGGTTGACCGAAGCAAAGAAGTATTTCAGCAAAAGCCAATGCCCCGCATATCAGATTGCAGGCGATTATTTAAGCGGCAGCGCAATCCGTCAAAACTACCTTGAAACCGCTATCAAATGGATTGCCGCCCGTGACGGTATCGAAATTGAAGATTATATGTCACAGCACCAACATGACACGAACTGCAATGAATTGTGGCTGTATTTTCAATCTGTTATCAGTTGGGTAAAGGCAACATTCCCAACATTCCGCAAGAAGTTAATGTCAGGGCTTGATTGGGGTATTTTCTATAATAAATACGGCACTGCCGCACATGACCCTAAAGCATATGAAAATCGTATCGTTGAACTGCTTGACGATGAGGACGTTAGCAATCAGAAAGGCATTTATGAATATCTGCTTGACGGAAATGAAAAGCATTTAAGCATTCGTGCATTTAGTCCTAAAATGGCACGCACGGCATATGAACGTCAAAAGGGAATCTGCCCGAAATGTGGCAAGCATTTTGGGATTGAGGAAATGCAAGCCGACCATATTACTCCGTGGAGTAAAGGCGGAAAGACTATCCCGGAAAACTGTCAAATGCTTTGTGCAGATTGTAATCGTCGCAAGAGCAACATATAAATTAAAACCATTCGGATCAATCCAAAAGACGGCAATATTCGGAGTATAATCGTCAATATAAACAGGCTATCGGTCTTGCCCGCATTATCTTCTCCGTATTTGCTTCTTCACCGCCTACGGTGGACACAAATGCGGCGGCAGGGAACGGAGAATATATAAATGAGAATGAGAAAAAAGAAAAATCTTGAATCGAGGCTGGAGGCTTGCGCCGGCGTGCTGACGGTGGCGCAAAGCGAGG
>CAVKHV010000074.1:0-6625 GCA_963656085.1 Agathobacter sp. | reverse complement strand
TTCGGTAATATATATGAATATTGCGGCTGTTTAATAACAAACAACCGCAATAAAATAAGATATAAAAACTTTTAATGCCAAATCAATAAAGCGACATCGGGTTGATGTTCTGCCCGTTTTTCCATACTTCATAGTGAAGGTGGGGGCCTGTTGACCACCCCGTGGTTCCTACATAGCCTATTATCTGACCTGCCTTGACCTGCTGACCTGCCGATACTATGCACTGACTCATATGCCCGTAAACCAGAGTGTAACTTACACCGTTGGCGTTAACATTAAGATAAGCGTAGTTGCCGTATCCGCCGCCGCATCCGCAGCTGCCGGTCTTGTTGTAGTTATGTGTGCAGGAGTTGCCGGATTTAAGTATAACACCGTCGCCGACCGCAATTATCGCTTTACCCTTAATTCCGCTGCCTGCAATATCAATGCCCTTATGTGTTGTACCCCAACGCTGGCCGAAACCGCTTGAAAGATTTGTATATCCGGGCACGGGCCATTTAAGCGTTCCTTCATAGACTGTTTTGTTTACGACCGAACCGCCGCTGTTTTGGTTGCTTTTCATTGCGTTAAGTATGGTTTGCATATCAGCCTGCAATGAATGCTGTTCTTGGTTCAGTTTATCGGTGCTTGAATCAATTTTGCTTATTACAGACGTTATTTCATTGTTCTGTGAATTTAAATCGCTCTGTTTTGCTTTAAGGTCGGCCTGTACAGTTTGCTGATTTGCCTTTTGGGTTTCAATCTGCTTTTTGTTGGCCTCAATCTCATTAACCGTGTTTACAATAGTATTAACAAGTTTTTTGTCACGGTTTGAGGTGTTTACGGAAAGTTGGGACATAGTCAGATAATCCGAAACACTTTCGGAATTAAGCAACACAACAAGGTCGCCGCTTGTGTTGCCGCTCATATAAATAGAGCGCATACGTTTACGGAATTCAGCCTTTGTTTCCTTGATTTCCGCCTCTTTTTCATCAATTTGAGCCTGACACTTATCAATCTCGGCAGAATATTTACGCAGCTTTGCGTTGCATTCATTTATCTGTGCCTGCGTGTTTGCTATCTGCTCTTCAAGTTTTTTCTTAAGTTCTTCCTGCGATGCTTTGTCTTTTTTAAGTTGTGCCAGTTCGTTGCTTATTTCCTTGGAACGTTGCTGCAATTGACTGTATGATGCAGCCTTTGCTTTGGGCACAATATCGCCCCAACCAACGGAAGGCATAAACGCAGTTATCACAACTGCCGAAACAACTGCCACCGCTTTTATAAGTCCTTTTTTAAATTGCACTGAACTCGCTCCCTTCTTTTCGCAAATATTTACTGATCATAAACAAACTGCCTATAAGTCCTGCGGCAATGCCTATAATCAAAAATCCCGCCAACAATATCAGCACCATATCGGCAAACGGTACTGGGTTCGCTATTGTAATGCTGTTGCGTAAAATTTTAAGAACCGCTTTGTAAACAAAATACACAAGCCCCGTTGAAATCAATGCCGAAATTATGCCGAGCATTACACCTTCAATTACAAACGGTATACGGATAAACGAATTGGTCGCACCGACCGCTTTCATAATCCCGATTTCAAGTT
The DNA here is from genome assembly GCA_963656085.1 of Agathobacter sp. Taxonomy (GTDB): domain Bacteria; phylum Bacillota; class Clostridia; order Oscillospirales; family Acutalibacteraceae; genus CAVALG01. The sequence goes on along the minus strand of CAVKHV010000074.1, from coordinate 5,040 downwards.
TGCGGTTGTACATAGTCACCCTGATGGTGTTTGATACTATAACAAGCGAAATTATCGCAAGTATGATCGCAATGCAGATGCCCGCCATGTTTATGCCGCCCTTAAGCGCAGTCAGTTTTTTGGCGATTTTTACATTTGATTGGGTAGAATCAACACCGTCAATCTTCTCAATCTGTTTTAAAGTATCCTCGTATTTTGTAATATCGGATATTGTAACATCAGCGCCGTCCGACATCGGGTTTTCACCGTCAGCCGCGTATTCAAACGCCTGCGCACTGTCTTTAAGCTGATTCTTTTTAAGTCTTTCAAGCGCTTCGTCTTTAGATACATAAACAACGTTTTCAACATTCGAAAGTTCGCTTATTTTATCGCAAACCGCTTTTGCTTCGTCCTCATTATGTACTTTATACATATCTTCGGTAACTTCCGACGGGTCAAGAATTTCGCCGTTGTCATTATCACCGTAGATTACCGAGTTAGCGTCGTTAAAAAATACCCTGATAAGGTTTTCTTTGCTCATTTCGCCCATTGCACGGTCAAGGTTTTCAATTATTAAAGAAAACGCGCCGATTATAAGCATACAGGCGACCAATACGCCGACAGAGGCAATAGACATTAATTTATTGACCCAGACATTCTTAATTCCGGTGCCTATAAGATATCTGAAAGTTCTTGGCTTCATACAGCACCTCCGTCCGCATTGTCGGCAATAATGTGACCCTTGTCAATCATTACAACGCGCTGGTTAAAATCTCTTACCAATTGGTGCTCGTGAGTAACCATAAGAACTGTAGTGCCGCGCCTGTTAATCTCGGTAAGGAGTTCGACTATTTCATAGGACATATTCGGGTCAACATTTCCCGTAGGCTCGTCCGCTATAATAAGGCTCGGCTTATTTACAAGCGCACGGGCAAGACCTACTCGCTGCTGCTCGCCGCCCGAAAGTTCAACCGGCATAGCACGCGCCTTGTGCCCAAGTCCGACCATATTAAGAACGCGGGTCACATTTTTGCGTATCTGTTTGTTCGGCGCGCCTACGACGCGCATAGAGAACGCAACGTTTTCAAAAACATTAAGATTGGGTATAAGTCTGAAATCCTGAAAAACAATGCCCATAGTACGGCGCAGCATAGGAATTTCGCGGCGGCGCATCTTTGTAAGATTAAAACCGTTGACCGTTATAGTTCCCGTGCTCGGCCGTTCTTCGCGCATTATAAGTTTCATAAATGTCGATTTTCCGGCACCCGAAGAACCGACTACGAAAACAAATTCGCCCTTGTTTATTTTTATATTAACGTCTTCAAGTGCGTGCGTTCCGGCAGGATAGGTTTTTGAAACACCCTTAAACTCTATAATATTGGGCTGAACCGTTGCCGGAGCCGAAATTTCCGGCTTCGCCTGTGTTTCCGGAGTAATTATATCGCTCACCGCTTTCGTATATTCTGGCGGGCGCTGATAACGCCCGGTTGCTTTAATTATCAGTATTTAACCGGATTTGAAGAAAGATATTTATTAACCATCAGCGCAATTTTAAGAACTACGGCGTGGTTAAACACTCTAAGGTCAAGACCGGTAAGTTTTTTGATTTTTTCAAGTCTGTACACCAAAGTGTTTCTGTGTACAAACAGTTTTTCCGCCGTTGCGGATACATTAAGGTCGTTTTCAAAGAAGGTTTGTATGGTGAACAGTATTTCATGGTCAAGACTGTCAATAGAACCTTTTTTGAAAACTTCGCGCAAAAATGATTCGCACAGTGTTGTGGGCAATTGGTATACAAGCCTTGCGATACCCAAACTGCCGTAATTAATGGTGGTTTTTTCGGTGTCAAACACTTTGCCGACTTCCAAAGCGACCTGTGCTTCCTTAAATGACCTTGCGAGTTCTTTAAGGTTATTGACCGTTGAGCCGATACCTACAAGACACTGAACATAAAATTCGCCCGAAAGCGTATCAACTATTGATTCAGCCAGATTGTCCAGATCCTCGGAACTTATGTCCGGCTTGGTTTCCTTTACAAGCGCAATATCGGTTTCGCTTATGTTAATAATAAATTCCTTCGTTTTATCGGGGAAGAGGTTTTGCAGAACATTATAGACCGAAACTTCGTTTTCGCTTTGCGTGCGTATGATAAACGCCGTCCTGGCAACCTCGCTGTTAAAATGAAGTTCCCTTGCTTTAAGGTATATATCGCCCGGCAGGATATTATCAAGAATAATGTTCTTGACAAAATTGCTGCGGTCATATTTTTCGTCATAGTAATATTTAATGCTTGAAAGCGATACCGACAGTATTTCGGCGTATTTTTCCGCCTGTTCGTCATTACCGTCAACATAAATAACAAACTCGGCTTTTTGATTGTTGCCGAATGCTTTGTATGTATAGCGGCCTTTAACAAAAGAGGCGGTTGACATATCGGGATAATATATCAGCATATCAAGCGTTTCGCCTATCTTTGTTAAATCGGAAGATGCAATAATAATATTGTTTTCATCTATAACACCAATTTCACGGTCTATTGCAGATTGCATCTGGTGAATGACTCCCTGAAAAAGTCTGTTTGCCATTGTGTTTTCCTCCCTGTATTAATCGGTCATATGTGTTCGGATGCCGTGACAAGCTCAATACGGTAATAAATCAATCCGAACCCTGTGATTGTTTATATATTCGGGGTAAAAGCAAGTTAATCCTATAACAATACGAGTATATTATACATAATTTGCTCAGTTTTTTCAAGCCTTATTTGACAAAAAACAAAAAATTTACAAATCATCCGCTGTGGGCGGCAGACGGTCCCTGCGGCTGTTTTATCGGACGGGTTCGGACGAAAACCGTATGATATTCGGCACTCCCCGGCTTATGGTTAAAGAAAATTCGGTTTTAGGTTTATCGACAGACAAAAACCGCCCCGAATTCCGAGGCGGTTTTCAATTGAAACTAAAGTTTAATTATTTCTTATTTTCTACAGGGAAAGAGGTGATGAGCTCAGCGTTATATCTCAGTATCAGGAGAGTATCCTCTATGCTTATATTTCCGTTGCCGTCAACATCTGCGGCAAGTTTCTGGGCTGAGGTTAACGATTCCATCTCTGCATTATAGCGCAGTAACATAATAGCGTCCATTATGTCAACTGTTCCATTGGTATCAACATCACCGTATTTAAGCAATTTCGGTAGTACTGTTTCTTCAAGTATTTTGTTGCACACGGTGCATCTTACTCTGGAAATGCCCTCTGTTGTAAGAGTGGGTTCTACTTCAACCTTTTTTTCTCCGGGGGTATGGCCGAGTGCAGCAACGTCTCTTGTTTCGGTGTGAGCTGCGTCGTTCTTGCAAGTGCGGGTTTCAACTCCCTTTTCTGTGCAGTTAGGTTCTTTTGTTACTTTCCATTCGCCCCAGTCGTGCCCTAACGCACTACCTGTATCTGCCACCGTGTCAGTAGCATCACAACGATCGCATTTTGCAGTCTTTGTTCCATCGACCGTACATGTGGCGTTGCCGTCGCTTACATAATTTGTGAAACTATGTCCGAGAGCGTCTATAGTTACCGGAGTTGTGTTGCCGCAGTCGCTGCATGTAACGGTTTTAACGCCGGCATCTTCGCAGGTAGCCGGAGTGATAATGCTTTCGGCAGTGTTTTTATGCAGACAGGTAAATTCGATCGGTGCTGTTGTCGAATTCAATTTTATGTTTATCGGATCACTGCTGGAGAACTCTTCTTTTTCAAGTTTAAATGTATCCGCGGTACAGAGCTTGCCTTCGGCAATATCGAACATTGCTACGGCAATGACACCGTCGTTTTCAATCGGGTCCATTCCGGCAAAGTTAACTATGTATCTGCCGGGCTTATTGGGGTTTATATTGCCCAATGAACCGAAATTCTTATCGATCTTAGTGCTCGATCCTTCGGAATTAAATGTAAGGGCATCGGAATCATATGTCATGGTTACGTTACCGCCGGCAAGTTTACCTGCGCCGTTTACGGACTCGATAACCAGCTTAACCTTTCTTCCTTCTACGGTAACTGTCTTTTTCCAATAGATTGCGTCACCGAGTTTTTCTATAGTTTCGGTTTTAATAACCTGTTGGCAAACCGCACATTTTTTAACGCGTTCGCCTTTTTCTGTTGCTGACGGTTGTTTTGTTATTTCCCAATCGCCCTCAATGGTATGCGAACAGGTGAATGATATAGCGGGGGTAATTACATTGCCCTCACTGTCGATATTTACTTGTTTAGGACTTGTGGTTGCGTCGCCCGAGTGAACCAGTTTGTCCCTGATAACGGTAAAGGGATTGGAGGGGCAAACCTTACCGTCAGCGATATTAAAGTGTGCGGTTACAAGTGTCGCGTCGCTGTCTAACGATGTTGCCAAAGCGAAGTTGGCAACAAAAGAGTTGTTGGCGGACAGACCGTTGATTATACCGTTTTTAAATGCAAGACCGCTGTCGCTGCTGTCAACATACTGGAGAAGTTCGGGGTCATATCCCAGTTCCACAGTACCGCCTCCGAGCAGACCGGAAGCATTTTTTGACGTGATCGTTAAGGTGAGTGTGCGCCCTTCGATGGTTACTGCCTTGTCCCAATACGGCAATTCCGTTTCGGCAAAAACCGAGGCTGACGGAACAACCAATGTCAGGCAGATAGCCAATACTGTAATAACAGAAATCAGTTTTCTTTTCATATATAATCTCCATTCTGCCGCCGGTAGTTTGTGGTATGTGCATCAAAACTTTTAAACCAACGGCTGATTAAAAGTTTTGTTGTCGGTGAACCCGTGTTTGGGCAACTTAGGGCACAGCGCCGCCGCACGAAATACACCGTTACAGCTGACCCGATTTCTAAATTATGTATAAAAACAAATTGAATACAGCCATATTTTTGTCAATTATAACACATCTTTTGTACAAATGCTACTGTTTTTTAATAATTTTTTTAAAAAATATATGATTTTTATTTTAAAATTATGTGAGACGGGGATTTTTACGGCTTTTTGTTTAAAAATCCGCGTAAAAATTCGTGAAAAGATATTGACGTATCGGCTGCGC
>CAVKHV010000073.1:0-6758 GCA_963656085.1 Agathobacter sp. | reverse complement strand
GTCATATCTATCCTCCGATTTTAATTAAAGCGAATATATTGGTTGTTATTTAACGATTTTCTTTTAAGTCAATATCTTTTTGTTAAAACGCTTTATGTCTTAAATCTGTAATCCTTCCGACTCGTAACCGCCCCTCTTACTTGCGCGGATCTTTTGGCATAGGATACTTCTTACCTGCATTCATAGGCAAAACCCTCAGTACGGATTCACGCCTATTTTTCTGCTTTGTTCTTGCTTCTTCATAATTGGCGTCAATGTTTTCTTTTTCGGTAGCCAGGCGACGAAGTCCCTCAGTCAATGTCTCAATATCAGCACGCAATTGCTTTTTCTTACCAAAAGCAAACAAACTTGCTTCTTCTAATTCCTGTTCTAAATGAATCTTTTCGGTAGATGCATTTTCAATTTTGCTCTTGTTTTTTTCGCAAGCAGCATCATAGTCAGACTTAAGGGCATCCATAGCATTTTTGTGCTTTCTCTCAATATTATCGGTTTCAGAGGTGATATATGCTTCCCTTGCCTTGGTAACCTCAGCAAGCTCCTTCTCATAAGCCTCGATGGCCTTTCTCAGGCGTTCCGCTTCTTCACGCTTACGGGCATCTTCACGCTCCTTTTTAATGCGAGCCTTCTTGTCTTCTTTAACCTTTAATTCAGCGGCAATAGCGGTGCAGGCCTTTGCTAAGTCAGCAGAATCCAAATATCCATTAATAGCGGTAAAAGCCTTTTTTGCTTTTTTCATTGCTGTGGAGGTTTTAGCAGTGTTCTTTTGAGATTTTGCGTCCAAATATACCTTATGCTTGTCTAAATCCTCAAGAGCAACGCCATATTTCTCCGCTTCCTTCTTTCTGACTTCCTCGGCAGAGACATTTTCCCATTTTTTCTTGATGGCAATAACATCCTTTGATGCATTAAAATTAATAGTGCACCCATTGCTCATTTTGAAACTCATTTGGGGGATATATGCGATTAATTCGTTCATATGCTTAACCATTTTTGCAAACAAATTCCCGTCAATGCCCTCATCAAGGTACATCTGAAGATTTTTGTCAATGTCCTTGATATTTGCCTCAATTTCATCACTCTTTTTTTCAATTTTAACTTTAACTTCTTTGATATATTCTTCGGCGGCATCTGTATTACTCTTTAAGGTCAAACTACAACCAAACTGACCATAACCTGACGAATTGACTGAGATGTCGGGGTGAATTCCGCCTTTTACCAAATTAAAGAGTTTCTCAGGTGCTTCTCTTGTGAAGGACTCCCATTCACGCTTAAATGTGCGAAATTTGTTTTCAGATTTGATTAAGTAATCTTGAGTTGTAATCTTAATCGCCATGATAATATCTCCTTAAATTCCGTTTAGATTATTTGATTTTTCTTGTGCCTTTGCAATTATGATAATTGCTGCAGCCAAGGAATTTACCACATTCCCCTTCACAAATATACATTGTGCATCCGCATAAGTGACATTTTTCGGAAGGCTATACTGCATTTCCCAAGCTCCTCATTTGGCACATTTTCTTTCACATTCTCTTTGTTGTTCCCCTTATTTGAATTACGACTGCATATACACACACCGGTCTGCGCTTTTTTCTCAGCTATCCTACAAAGTAATTTTATTTCCACTCAACATTTCAAGATATTCTTCTCTACAAGTCAAGAAGATAACCTGATGTTGTTTTGCACATTCTTTAATCAATTCACAAGATTGTGCGGTGCGATCGGTGTCCATATTGCAAAGCGGGTCATCGAGAATTATCACGCCGTTACCGTTAGGAAACAAGTGGTCAAGAACCGCAAGGCGAAAAGCCAAAGAAACGGTTTCCTTTGTGCCTTCGGAAAGTTTGCCGTAATCAAGCGTTTTATTACCGCTGTAAATATTCATATCGAGGCGGCCGGGTTCAGTAAATTCGGAAGATACTTTACCGCCGGAAATAATACTTAAATAATCGGTAAAATGCTCCGCGATATCCTGCATTGGATTGTTATTAAGTTTTTCCTTTTGTGCGTTGAAAACTTCTTTTATATGCAGCCAATGATGCAACAGTTTGTTTTGTCTGTTAAAGTTTTGTTCTGCTTTTTCTCTATTCTCTATCGGGTCGCCATTAATACTTTCTCGGTAACTTTCAAGGCTTTTTTCCGCTTCGGCTTTATCTCTGATAGCTGTATCACGAAGCGATGATTTGTCTGCCTTTTCATTTTCCAGTAACCTTTTGCAATCGTCGGTGTCGGAGATGTTTTTAAATTCTTCGGGAATATTATCGACTGAATTTATTTCTTTTTCGAGTTTTTTCTTCTCTTCGCTGTTTACCGATACCTTCGCCTGTAAATTTGCGATTGACTGATATTCGTAAGCGTACTTTTCGATAATAGTTTTATTTTTAGTAATGAATTCAGCAATATCTGCATTGCCGCAAAGAACACTAATAACATTTTCAATCTCCATTCTGTCTCTGATAGGTTTGTTTATAAGGCTTACTTCCTTCTCCAATACATCAAGTTTAACATCTCCAAGATGGATATCAAGTTGCATCTTAAGATTCCCCAATTTGTCTTTTAGAGAATTTATTTTCTTCGCGAGATTTTCTAATTCGTTTACGGAATCAACAGAATACTTCTTAAAGGCGGCAGTTATAATATTTTTTTGTTCGGCAATTTTTTTGTTCAAAGAAATAACATCAACATCTGCGGGTGACAATTGCATTTCCAAAACATCAGGCACAGTGATTTTAACCGCTTCGGTAACAGACGCTGTGCCATCGGAAATATCGACTGTTCCACCTGTGCGAATAGATGTGATTTTAACATTGTTTCCGTTAAACAGATTAAAGGCGGCGGTAATGTTCATGCCGCAAAGCCTATTTTCAAGCGAAGCAACAACTCGCTGTGCCTCTTTTACCTCTGAAATTTCGTTTTCTGTCGGAGATAACGAATCGGTCATGCCGTTTTCGAGTTCTCTTATTTTATCTGCAATTTCTTTCGCTTTATTGTATTTAGACAACAAATCGCTGCTTTCTTTTTCACGGTTTAATGCCTCCGCCTTTTTGTAATTTTCTTCACGAACAGGCCAATCTTTTAAAATTCCGTTATACCTGTTTATCTCTTCGGTCAGCCGCTCAATTTCCTTTTTATTTGAATTAAGCAGCGCTATTTGTTTTGATAATGAATTAAATTTATCACATTTATTTTTGGCATTTTCAAATTCACGGTCTATGCGGTTGTATTCGGCAGTTGTACAGTCAACTTCATTTTCAAGTCGAGAAATTTCTTCAAGTTCATCTTCGGCGTCCTTCAAAGCATAATAGGTCTTTAATATTTCGCCGACTTTCTTCTGATGCCTGCCACCTCCGATTTTGCGCTTCGGAACATTGTTCTCAACATCCCAATGTTCACCTAAAATCACATCGATTTCGCCGTCAATTGCTTTTTCTACGGCATCAACAGAAACACCGCCGCTTTCCGCAAATGCTCTTGATACAATATTCACGAGTTCTTTTTTTGCATCGCTTTCCTTAGAAGCGTCTAAAACGCTCTGCAGAGAAATGTCGGTGTTTTTCTGGGAAGAAAAAAGTATATCAGAATAGACGCCCTCACCGTAGACGAGCGCGTCTTTCAAATAATCGTTTATTGCATTTTGGTCGCGAACAGAACCTTCTGGCGCTGAAAGAGTACAACGGGAATCGGCGCCCCATTCTTTTGAAAGAGTATATTCGCCGTTTGGGGTTTCAAATGTGATTTTACCGTCTATAAAATCCCATTTTATATTACTGCCTTTTTGTGAAGTCGGAAAATATGTGTTCTGAAAATCCTTATCACTTCTTCGGTCTAATTTAACATTTTGAAAAAGAGTGCGCGATATTAAGTTTACAAGAGTACTTTTACCGCTTTCGTTTTTTCCGTAAATTATATTTATTCCGTCTTTAAATTCAATACTCTTATTACCGATGCCTGCAAACTGCTCGCAGGAAATCTTTTTAATTTTCACTTACTTTTCCTCCCGTAATTTTTTTAAAAGCTCATAGGCGAGCTGTGCCTCTTTGGGTTCATCTAAAAGCGCGGTTAGAAGTCCTGCAGAAAAGGAAGTTTCAGGAAATTCAGAAACAATCAATTCTTTGGATATAAGTTGGCCTAACTCCGAATCATTCCATCTATGCTCGATAAAACGGGAAAGTAAATTTTCAATAATTTCATTTTTGTCGGAATATTCTTCATCGGTTACCGCACCTGAAAGAATCAATTCAACAACACTGTTATCATCAATGCTCTCAAGCGTATCTTTAAGGATTGCCTCCATTTCACCGCCGCGAAGTGAAATTTCCTTGCGGTAAAAACGGATATTGCCCGACTCATATTTTTTAGCACGAACGGTTTTATCTTTATCAATTTCAACAATAAAACATTGTCCTTCGGTATTGCATGAGACATCTGTTTGAACATGAGTGCCGGGGTTTAAAATTTTATCTGTAATGCTAAAAGCGTCGGTTAAATTATTAGGGAATGGAACATGAGTATGACCAACAAACCAAGCATCCATAGGTATGCTTTCGAGTTCTTGCCTTTTCATTAAAAAATATTTGCCTTCGTTGTCTATCGTTTCACCCTCTACCGAACCGTGAACTACACCGATATTATATGCGCCGTCATCTGAAATCTTGGCTTCTTTAATCCAGCCAAGATTATTTTCAAACGGCTCCGAATGTTTTGATGTGCAGTGAGCAGGATAAAGAATAACCTTTTCTCCGTCTACTGAAATTTCATACGGGCGGTATTCTTTTAAGAGCATAATGTTGTCATACGATTGCATAAGCGTTTCAAAATCCTGCCACAGTTGCACATCGACGTCGTAATAATCGTGGTTTCCCGGCAGTATCGCAACCGTTCCGTTAAAACATGACAGCATATCTAAAAGTGACATAATATCACCTTTAGATATGCTGTAATTTCGATCAAATAAATCTCCGGTAATCACAAAAATGGAACACTTTTCCCGGTTCGCAGCATCCACCATATTTTTAAAAGCCGCTGTTCGGTAAGCTATCAATTGCTGCGCTGCCTCGTGATTTGAATATTTTAAGCCAATATGATTATCACCGGTAACAAAGAATTTCATTTCATCAACCCTTTTTAAAAGTTTTCATTTTGTAAGCTAAAACAGATTTTTATTAAAATTTGAAAATTATCATTCAACGCCCAAAAATCCGCCTATAAAGGCATCGGGGAACATATACTATTTTTCGCCCGCAGTAAATTTAATGAGGATGTGCTTTTTAGTCTTGTCCATCCAAACGGCGATACCTACGTCGAAGGTATTATGTTTCACCGCTGTTCCGATGCCTATGGAGAGCAAGAATTTTGTCCCCATCCTTTTGGGGAGTATGGTTGTCGGCTCAAAAAGGCGGCAGTTAAGCGGTTCATGTTTCTGCGTGGCCAAGTTGCACACCGCTTTAACTTTATACTCTAATGTAATGACTTCAATGTTGTTAACAACACGCTGCTCTGATTTAACCTATTTTGTCACACTATTTATAGTTTCTATTTTAGAAACTATGTTACATAATCAACATTATGTTGTACATAAAGTGGTAAAAAAGATTGCCGCGAATATGCCGGGTTAAAAAATAGTATCGCAAAGCAAGCCTTCTCAGAAACATTGAAAAAGATGGCGAGAAAAGGCTTTGTTGTTATGTTCATTTTTTCGACAATTTTAAGTTTTTTACACTTTTCAATTCAATTACTTTACAAATAACCCACATTATGCTATAATACGATATGCAAAATTGTGTTTTCTGTGTTAAAAAGTAAAATTCAATACAACATAATGTTGATTATGTTTCCGCTGCCGATTTTGGTGGCTTTTTTCATAGTATCAGCCGCATACTCTCCATACGCTGGCGATGTTCCGTACCGGTGGAGATAATATAAATCCGGGTCGTGTTGATGCTGCTGTGACCGAGAATATCCGCAAGTTTTGCGATGTCCTTTTCAATTCCGTAAAACACCCTTGCGAACAAATGGCGCAGGTTATGTGGAAATACCTTTTGCGGATTTACATTTGCTTCCTCGCATAACGCTTTCATTTCCCGCCAGATGTTTGTGCGGCTTATAGGCTTACCCGTCCTTGTCACAAAAATCATACCGCTTTTTATTCCTTGCTCTGCTGCGTAGCGGAGCAATTTTTGTTTCAGCTCTTTCACGATAAACACCGACCGTGTTTTTGCTTTGCAGTTTACAACCGCCTCGCCGTTTTTTACCGCTTCAACCGTTATATATTGCAACTCACTGACACGAATACCTGTACCGCAAATCGTTTGTAAAATGAGATTGAGCCTTTCGTTGTGTTTACGCTCCGCTGTTCTGCAAAGCCGTGTGTATTCTGCTTTTGTCAGTTCTTTTTCTTCGGGGCAAAAGACTTGCTGTTGCAGTTTTAAGGATTTCACCCTTAAATCGTGCCAGCCTAAAAAAGCAAATAAGCTGTTGATGCTTGCAAGTATTGAATTAACGCTACGCACTGCGTAGTTCTCTTGCAAATGCTTCTTGTATGCAATCACGGTTTCTTTTGTGATGGCAGCATTTTGCGTATACGCTGAAAATGCTTTTACATCACGGATATACTTCTCAACTGTTGCCGCACTCCTTTCCTCTAAGATTAGATGTTCCTTAAATTCGGCAATCGCTTTTGCCGTAATGAATCGCCCTTTCATTTTGGTTTACCTCCGAGTATTTTTCTAATATTCTACCCGAAAAGCATGAAAACAATAATT
>CAVKHV010000072.1:0-7188 GCA_963656085.1 Agathobacter sp. | reverse complement strand
ACGCCAATATGCTCTATGTAATTAAAGGCCTTATTATACTTGTCGCCTGCGCTATTGATATGCGTAAATATCTGGCGCGTAAATAATTCGAAAGGCGTGAGCAGCGTGGAAGATAAAAAAGTAAAAAGCGGCGGACTGTATAAAAATGTCAATATGTCGCTTCGCACCGCAAATATATTAACGGCGGTCGGCTGTATAATTCTGTTTGCCGTTATTATATGGGCGATACTAGACGCTAGACTGTAGACGTTAGACGCGGTGGACGGTAGTTTGAGCGCTGACGGTATGCTTAAACCCTTGCCGCCCATTCTAGATGTTAGATGTTAGACTTTAGACGTTAGATGTGGTGAATGGCAGTTTGAGCGCTGACGGTACGTACCCGCCACCCACCTCCCTCTGACGAGGGAGGTGGGTTTTGACCGTAGGTCAAAACCCGGAGGGAGAGAAAAAACTATCTGAAATATCAATTAACCGTCTGTTATTAATCTGCCTTAATAACCTGAAAACTAAAATGTCTAAAGAAATAAGGTTACCGTTAGTCTTAGTTATCTCCCCCTCCGTCAAAACGGAGTTTTGACGGAGGGGGAGAGACCGCAGGTTAATGGTATGCACAGGCTCTTGCCGTACTAGACGTTAGACAATAGACATTAGATGTGGTTTACTGTAATTTGAGTGCTGACGGTACGCTTAAACCCTTGCCTACACCAGCCCCTCGTCAGAGGAAGCCAAGGGCGGCGCAAACCCCACGGGTTATTACGAAAAAATTAAAAAAATTGCCCCGAAAAATTTTTAAAAAAAGGCTTGACAAACCTCGCTTGAGGGTGTATTATAATAATAACGAACATTTGTTCGGTAAATGTTTTTGATTGTTTATTCCGCTTTGTCGGGCGGAGGGAAGGGGATTTTTATGACTTGGTTTATGGTATCTTCCGCATTGGAAATTATTGTTGCGGCGTTTATAATTTTCGGGCTTTTTAATGAAGAAAAACTTATCGGCTTTGAAGATAAGATAATTGACCTTTTCCGCTCAAAGGGTTCGGGCAACCGTGGCGGCAGCGGCTGCTCAAAATATATTGCGGACAAACGCAAAAAATCGGGCTGCTGAAACTGCTGTAATTCAGCACCCGACCGCATAAGCCGCATAATGCAAATAAATATAAGCCGCACAATGTAAAATAATAATGCAGGGGCTGCCTTATACGGCAGTCTCTGCGTGTTTTTTATATTCGGCGATTAAATTGAAAAATACTGCCCCACCGTTCTTACAAGGGTGTTTTTTCGGAAATCGTATTTTCGTATGGTTTTGATTTTTTTAAGTTTTGAGCCGTGCGCCAGCGACGCGTACGCCGCAACGGTTTCGCGCTGTTTCGCTGTCAGTTTATCGCCGTACAGGCGCAGCAGTTCGTTTGCCTGCGCAAAAGCGGCGCGGTAGTTTTCCGCCGTTTGTTTTCTTGTTTTTATTTTTCTTGCTATAAATTCCGTGCCCGTTGCTTTTTTTGCGCCGACCTGATTGTCGCCGTGCTGGCAGTAGAGCATTGTCGGTTCGTCAAGATAATCGGTCTTGCCGAACGCCGCCGCAAGCAGCGCAAGCCACCAGTCATGCATAGCGCAGGACTCGGGCATGTTTTTTGCAAGGTTTAAAAGGCTGCGGTTTATCATAACGGTGCAGCCGGTAACATTATTCTGAACAAGCAGATTGTTTAAGGCGCTGCGCCCCGGTGAGATTGCCTGAAATTTAAAAAACGACGGCGCAATAACATTCAGTTCGGCGTCCGCTACCGAAAGGTCGGTATGTATAAGAACGGGAGTCTGCTTATCGCCGTTTTCGGTTACAAGCATTTTTTCAAAGGTTTTTTGAATTTTATCGGGCATCCAGTAATCGTCCTGGTCGCAGAACATAATATAATCGTCGTCCGCGGCTTTTATAAGTTCAAAAAAATTGCGGCAGGCGCTTCCGGTGGGCTCGCCGTGCAGGACGGTTATTTCGGGGCAGCGTTCTGCGTAATCTTCGGCAATTCGGCGCGAGGCGTCGGTTGAGCCGTCATCCCTTATCAGGATATTGAAGTTTTTAAAACTGCCGCCGAGTATGGAGTCGAGCTGACGGGCAAGATATTTTTCGCCGTTATAAACCGCAAGGAGTATCGTTACCAATAAATTCACTTCTTCCGCTGTTTTTTATTATTGTACCACCGCGCCGCCCCCGCCGCAAGAAAAAGTTTGATATTATATCGGCGGAACTATTGCAATAGCGAGCTTTTCTGTTGTATAATAAATTCATAAATGTAAAAGAGGTATTATATGAAATCATATATGATAAATTTGATACGCCACGGAAGCACCGCCGCTAACGCGCTCGGTCAATATGTCGGGTCAACCGATGTAGGCTTAAGCGAGGCGGGCAAAGAGGAACTGCACGAACTTTTAAGCACCGGGATATACCCCGAGGTTGATATGCTGTATTCAAGCCCGCTGAAAAGATGCACCGAAACGGCGCACATACTGTATGAAGGGCTGCCCGTTAATATAGTCAAAGACCTGCGTGAATTTAATTTCGGGATATTTGAGGGTAAAACCGCCGAAGAACTCGAAAATGACCCAACCTACCGCGATTTTATCGGCGGACGTCTGCGGCAAATTCCGGGCGGCGAGGATCTTAACGAATTCTCGAACCGAATAGTTTTGGGATTTAACAAGGTGGTGCGCCACCTTTCGCAGTCGGGCTACACCGACGCAGCGCTTATTATGCACGGCGGCGTTATTATGAGCCTGCTTGCCGCCTGCGCCTTTCCGCGCAAGAGTCAATTGGAATGGAGAAGCGGCAACGGCTGCGGTTACTCGGTGCTTGTCACCCCGTCGCTTTATGCCAGAACGGGGGCAATTGAAGTGATTGCCGAAATACGTCCGTAGGGAGTTATTATGGTCGATACAATAGTGTTGCTTAACTGCGTTTTACTGTTTTTTATATATCTTGTGCCGGGTTTTGCGCTTAAAAAATTTTCGCTTGCGGGCGAGGAGTTTGCAAAGGGTCTTTCAACCCTGATCTTATATGTGTTGCAGCCCGCGATGCTTATTGTCGGGTTTATTGACGATTTTAATGCAAAGACCGCAATTAATATCTTTTGGGCGTTCCTGCTTTCAATGCTCACGCTGGGTATATCTTACATAATAGCCGTAAACTGCTTTAAAGGCGCGCCGTCCGAGAGGGCGAAGGTCTTGCGGTACGCCGCACTGTTCCCCAATGCGGGATATATCGGTATGCCGCTTATTACCGCTGTTTGCGGCGCAAAAGCCGCCGTTTATGTTACGGCGTATGTTATAAGTTTTAACATCTACGCCTGGAGTCTCGGCTGCCTTATTTACACCCGCGACAGGAGTTTTATTTCGCCCAAAAAGATATTCATTAACCCCGCCACGGTGCCTATATACATAGGGCTTGTGATATACCTGCTGCCGATAAACGCCTACGTACCGCAGACGCTTATAACCGCCCTTAACGGTTTAAAGGATATGGTTGCACCCTGCTCTATGCTGTTAGTCGGCATAAAACTTGCCGACATTAAATTAAAGGGTCTTTTAAAAGATATGCGTATGTGGGGATGTGCTGCGCTGCGGCTTTTAGCGTTCCCGGCGGTATCAGCCCTGCTTGTTGTGCTTTTAAAACTCACGGGAGTGCGGATAGACCCGATGGTCAGCGCCGTTACCGTTATCTGCTCGGCTACCCCCTGCGCCGCCGCTACCTGCATTTTTGCCGAAAAGTTCGGCGGCGACGGAACGTATGCCGGCAAACTTGTCTCGGTTTCAACGCTGCTCTCGGTCGTTACAATACCGCTTACTTCGCTGATTTTAAATATAATTTAGAGGAGAACGCCATGCTTAAAAAACATCTTTCGATCTTGCTGTGCATATTTATTCTTGCGGCTGCTCTGCCCTGTGCGGGCGCGCAGGCTGCATATACGGTTGACCCTGCAACAGGGGTGATTTCCGATTTTGACAAATCCCTTTCGGGCAAAGTAATTATACCCGAAACCGATGAAAACGGTAATAAAATAACCGAAATAGCGCCGTACGCGTTCCGCGGCTGCAGTCAGATTACCGAAATAGTAATACCCGAAACCGTTACTGCAATAGGCGGTGCGGCATTCAGCGGCTGCACCTCGCTTGTTTCGGTTACGCTGCCGAATACCGTAACCGCCCTGCCTAAATACGCTTTTGAAAACTGCACGGCTCTTACGGCGGTCAATCTTGAAAACATTACGCTTATTGACGACGCTGCGTTCTGGGGCTGCACCGCGCTCAAATCGGTGGCATTGCCCGACTCGCTTAAAGTTATCGGCATAGGCGCGTTTTACAAAAGCGGCATTGTTTCGGTATCGCTGCCCGAAAGCGTTACTTCGCTCGGTGCCGCGGCGTTTGACAGCTGCGCTTCGCTTGAAACGGCAAACCTGAACGGCTCGTTCAAAACCCTCGGTGAAGATACCTTTTTCGGGTGCGTTTCCCTTAATCTTGTATCGCTTGCGGAGGAGGTTACCACCATATGCCCGTCGGCATTTGAGGGGTGTTCCTCGCTTCGGTCGGTATACATTCCGCCGTCGACCCAAAATATTGCCGAGGATGCGTTTAAGGGCTGCGGCAGTTTCGCAATATCGGGCAGATCCGGCTCGTTTGCCGAAAGTTTCGCAAAAGAGCACGGCACCGAGTTCCGTGATTGCGAAGGTCACAGTCATACGGGTTACAACTGGAAAACAGGCGGCATGAGCGGCGAAAGCGTAATGTATGCCGAGGGGGATTGTGAAGTTTGCTGTACGCATATCCGCCTGCAAGCGGAGGTTTCCGATATAATACGGGGTGACGCCGACCTTAACGGAACCGTTAATATCAAAGACGTTATTGCGATCTTGAAATACGACGCGCAGATCTTGCCGTTGTCACCCCTTTCCGCAATTCAGGCAAATGTCAATTTTGACGATTCTGTTTCAACCGGGGACGCAATAATGATTTTGCGTTATGACGCTGAGATCATAACCGAATTTTAAAAACAGGTAAAAGGAGAAGGTATGTATCCATTAGTATTATCACCGACAGTTAAGGACTATATCTGGGGGGGCACAAGGCTGCGCGAAGAATACGGCGTAAAGACCGACCTTGACAAGGCGGCGGAGGCTTGGGCCCTTTCCTGCCGCGACGACGGACCCTGCACCGTACAGAACGGCAGTTTGGCGGGCAAAACCTTAAAAGAAGTTATTGACATATGGGGCAGCGCCGCAACGGGGCGCGATTGCGAAAAGTTTGAATTTTTCCCGCTGCTTATTAAACTTATCGACGCACGCGACAGGCTCAGCATCCAGGTTCACCCTGATGATAAATATGCCGCCGAGCACGGCGGAGGTTACGGAAAAACCGAGATGTGGTATGTTGTTGACTGTGCGGAGGACGCAAGCCTTATCTACGGTTTCAACCGTGACACCGACAAGGAAGAATTCAAGCGCCGAATTGAGGACGATACCCTTACCGATATATGCAATTTTGTTAAGGTTCGCAAAGGCGATACGTTTTTTATACCGTCGGGCACACTGCATGCTATCGGCGCCGGAATACTGATAGCGGAGGTTCAGCAAAACTCCGACACTACATACCGCGTATCCGATTACGGCAGACTTGGGGCTGACGGAAAACCGCGCCAATTGCATATTAAACAGGCGCTTGACGTTACCGATCTTAAAAAATCGGAATACAGGCGTGCAGAAGTCAGCAAAAACGAAAACGAAAACGGAACCGAACTGCTTGCGGATTGCAAACTGTTTAAGGCTGAGCGTTTGACCCTCTGCGGCGATAAGGTGATAAAGGACGACGACTGCTTTGAATCGCTGATCTGCCTTGACGGGTCATTCACGCTTTCGTGGGACGGCGGCACAGAAAAAATTGCAAAAGGCGGCAGCGTATTTATCCCGTGCGGCACAAAAGTAACGCTTTGCGGAAACGCCGTACTGCTTAAAACAACGGTTTAAAATGAAAATGGGAGGCAAAATCAATGGAAATTACGAAAGACATAAAATATGTGGGCGTTAACGACCGTGATATAGACCTTTTTGAGGGACAGTTTACGGTTGAAAACGGGATGGCGTACAATTCATACATTATAACCGATGAAAAGATTGCGGTTTTTGACACGGTCGACGCTCGGTTTGGGGAAGAATGGCTTGCCAACATTAAAGCCGTACTGGGCGAAGCGAAGCCGGATTACCTGATAGTTCAGCATATGGAACCCGACCACTCGGCAAATATTATGAATTTTAGGGCGGCCTACCCCGACGCAACGATAGTCGCAAGCGCAAAAGCCTTTATTATGATGAAACAGTTTTTCGGGACCGATTTCGCCGAAAACCGCATTGTCGTCGGCGAAAAGGACACGCTGAACCTCGGCAGACACACCCTTACGTTTATAACCGCACCGATGGTACACTGGCCCGAAGTAATAGTAACCTACGACAGCACCGACAAAGTTTTGTTCTCGGCTGACGGGTTCGGCAAATTCGGCGCGCTTGACGCCGAAGAGGACTGGGCTTGCGAAGCGCGCAGGTATTATTTCGGAATAGTCGGAAAATACGGCGCACAGGTACAGGCGCTGCTTAAAAAGGCAGCCGACCTTGATATTCGGATAATATGCCCGCTGCACGGACCCGTCCTTTCGGATAATTTGGGGTACTATTTGGGACTTTACAACACCTGGTCGGGTTACGCGGCGGAGAGCGAAGGCGTGGTCATAGCCTACACCTCGGTTTACGGTCACACAGCCGAAGCGGCGAAAATGCTTGCGGACGAACTGCAAAAGCGCGGCTGCAAGGCGGTGCTTAACGATTTGGCAAGGTGCGATATGTATGAAGCGGTTGAGGACGCTTTCAGGTATGACAGGCTGGTGCTTGCAACAACTACATATAACGCCGGCATCTTCCCGTTTATGCGCGAATTTATAGAGCATCTTACCGAGCGCGGATATAAAAACAGGACGGTGGCGTTTATCGAAAACGGCAGCTGGGCACCGACCGCTGTTAAAACAATGAAAAATATGCTTGAAGGTTCAAAAGAACTCACCTTTGCCGAGCCCGAGGTCAAAATCCTTTCGGCGCTGGACGGCAGCAGCCGCGCCGATATAATTTCTTTGGCGGAACGGCTTACAAAGTAAAAAATACA
>CAVKHV010000071.1:0-7237 GCA_963656085.1 Agathobacter sp. | reverse complement strand
TTGTGCTTACCGTCAGCGCTCAAACCCCCGCCCACCACATCTAAAGTCTACCGTCTACAGTCTAATATCTAATACCTACCCCCTGTCATTCAACTCGTCGCTCTGCGGAACTTCGCCGTCACGCAGGCGCTTTTCAAGCAGAGCCACGGATTGTATCAACTTCTTTATCTGGGCGTGCTGTTTTGAAACTATAACAGAGAGCGAAATAAGGATCATCAGCACAAGGAACAGGACTATTGTAAACACGGCATTGACGGGGGAGGCAATGCCCAAAAGTTTTGTTACCCCGTTGATTATATGCGGGAAAATTACAATAATCAAAAGCAAAAGCGCGGAAAACATCCATAAAAGCGAGTATTTGAGGGTGAGCGATTTTTTGCGCAGCGCAACCAAAATTACGCCGAAATACACGATAACACCGGCAAGAAGCCATAACCGAAGCGTAAGGTCCATTATTTTTTACCCCCTTTGAAGGTTATGCGGTATATAAGAATTGCGATAGAAACTTTTACCATATAATAAATTGATTTAAACGGGCTGATGGAGGAAACGCCGCCCGCACGGTCGAGCATTTTAACGGGAACTTCAACCGTTTTGCCGCCGTACATTTTGGCGGCTACTATAGCCTCCGGTTCCGGATAATCGTCGGCGTAGTCTTTGGCGTAAATTTCTATAAATCTGCGGTTGACGGCGCGAAATCCGCTTGTTACATCCTTAACCTTAACGCCGCCGCAGAGTTTTATAAGGAAACTTAAAAGTTTAATTCCTGCGCGGCGCGCGCCCGATGACTGGAACCCCTCGTGCGATATAAATCGGGAGCCGATAACCACGTCCGCTTCGCCGTCCTCTATCGGTTTAATAATATCGGCGATATACGCGGGGTCGTGCTGACCGTCCCCGTCTAACTGGACGGCGCAGTCATAGCCGTTTTCAAAGGCGTAACGGTACCCGGTCTGAACGCCGCCGCCGATGCCGAGATTAAACGGCAGGTTGATAAAATTGTAGCCTCTTTTGCGGCAGATTCCGGCGGTGTTATCGGTCGAGCAGTCGTTTATAATAACATAATCGTACTGCGGATAGTTGTTTATAAGGTTGTCCGCAACCGCCTCAATGTTCTCTTCCTCGTTGTATGCGGGAATTATAAGTAATGTTTTCATAAATTATCCTTTCGTTACCCAAAATCAAACGTCGTTGCTGTTTTGACTTTTTGAGTAAAACCCGACTAAAAATTTTGCAATCGGCTTTGGCCAGAATTCCGAGAATACGGCAAAATCTTCGTCGGTTCTTTTGTTATCCGCAATAATTTCGGTCGTCGCCGAACCGCCGTGTATACGGTGGCACATAAGCGGGGACGGATTATATACAAAACTGCCCTTTTTCCTTGACTGACGTTCCCATTGCTGCCAGTCTATGTTGCTTAAAAAATCGTTTGTAAATTGATTTTCCCCGAATTTTTCCGTGACCATAGTAACCGCAGGGCAGCATATCGGGCAGCCGAAGGATAAAATTCTGCGCCGTACAAACCGGCTTTTCCAAAACGCCCTGACCTTCAGGGGGGAGAGCATAAGCCTTTTCACTTTAAGCAGCCGGTTGTTATAAACCTTTTCGCCGCCGCGCAGTTCCGCATAGCCGCAAAAGTATATGATAGGGTCGGTTGAACGGTTAACGCAGCGCAGCATTTCCTTTGTGTAATCCGGCTCGTAAATATCGTCCTGGTGAGCAATGGTAACAAGCGGAGTGTCGGCGCAGGAGTAAGCAAAGTTCCAGTCGCCGCCGATCCCTTTAACGCCGTTGTTTACAAATACGGGAAGTCCGTATCTGTCAGCCACCCCTTGTATGTGCCCGTTCGGCGTGGAAGTGGCTATTATGATGTTTGAACGGACGGTCTGTGCAAGCAGCGATTTTACACATTCCTCCAAAAATTGACTTTCTTTATAAGCGCAAACCGCAAAGGTGTGATCGCTGTTTTTATAGTTCATAAACCCATTCTCCTAAGTTCTCAAGCGGTATGACTTTACACCATTACAGATATAATTATCCGATATGTTTCAATCAAAACCGCAACCGAAGCAACGCCGAGCACGGCGCCGCGTGTAACCGCTTCCCGTCTTTTAATACCGTGTTTAAGCCGGTATATTCCTCAGCATATCGGCAAACAGCGCAGTGTTGGAAAAGAAGATAAGCAGCATAATGTGCCGGTCAAAATTTTTGCTGAGTTTCAGCGGTAAAACCCTGAACACAAGGGCAACCGGCAGTAACAGCGGAATGAAATACCTGCCCTGAACACCCTGTATAGAGGGGCTGGACTGCGGAGTCCAAGCGAGATACATAGATGTCATTATAAGAAATACGGAAACAAGCACCGTTATGATTATAAACAGCCTGCCCGTGGGGCGCAGAGCCTCCGCCGGCTCGCCCTCTTTTCGCAGGAAAGAGAGCAGCAGCAGCATAAGCGCCGTTGCCGTGTATATCCAGTTTACGTATATGGTGAGCCACCCGAATCGGTTTCCTACCATTGTTTCGATATAGAATGAAAACGAACGTGAAAGCGTTTCCAGATAGACCTTGACGGCTGCAAACGGGTAAGCAAGCGACCATGTCACGGAGTATCCCGGCTCGCCTGCCCAGCCGATTATTCCGCCCGCCGAGGATATCGTCGAGCCCAAAGTGAACACCTGAAAGACCAACAGCGAGGCAATTCCCGCCGCAATAATAACCGTCTTGCCGATAACCGCGCTGCGTTTCGAGGTGAAATTGCGCTGAGGTATCAGTATAGCAAGAAATACCAGCGGGGCGTAAACCAGTTTGTTCGGCGCGAGCAGCGCGGCAAAAACCGACACGATCGCAATGTCTTTACGGGTGACGCTCTCCGGCTTATAAATAAGGTAAACAATGTGGGAAACAAGTAAAAGCGCAAACGCCAGCACGATCGGGTCATAAGAATAAGAAACCGCAAGCTGCAAAGACATAGGCATCAGGGCAATGGCGCAGACCGCAATTTTTCCCACGGGAATTTTTTTGATTGCAAAATACACCATAGCAACATACGCGGCGAAGTTGAATGTCCTGCCGATATAGAAAAGCGGGAGTGCGCCCAGGTTTAACAGCCTTGCAAGGGCAACGCCCAAGCCGGAAAAAACATATCCGAACGGCGCGCCCGCATTCATTCCTCTCGGTATTTCCGTAAGCGTGGAATCCGAGCAGAAGAATGCGGAACATTTTTTCAAAACGCCGTAATAACTGCGTGTAAGATCGGTCGACGCATATTTTCTGAACGTGTCAAGGTCGGTGCGCCGGATAAGCGTGGTGGATTTGTTCGCAAAGTCAAAAGTAAAATAATTAGACATTTTATAGGCAGAAAAAAGGTGCGTCGGCTCGTCCGGTATCGTGAGCGGCGTAAACATTATCATACAAAATACGCCCATAAAAACGGCGGAAATCAAAAACGCCGTTTCGATTTTGCACATACGCAGGTATATCATACGGTAAATCAGCACTACCGCAGCAACAATCGCCGCAAAAGCAAACATCTTGAAATATTTTACCGCACCCCCGGTAAATGTTCCGATCGCGCTGATTGCCAGCAAGAGCGTAACCGCCGATAAAACAAGGGCGCAAATCAGACGGCGGCGCCTTTTTAAAAACAGGTCGGCTCTTTCAAGGGTCAGTATGTCGTCTGCCGACAGGCGCGCATACAGGAACCGGCAAATTATCGCAATCAACAGCGAACCGCCCAAAACGGCAAGATAACGGTAGGGGGAAACAGGGGACATGCTTTCCTGCGTGATTATGGGTTCTTCGTAAAACTCCAGCCCATCTATACGGATGCTTTCCGCAATTTGCAGCCGGAAAAGGGTGTTGTTTCCGCCGTTTAAAACGAAGATCAGACCGTCTTTCGTGTTGTATCGGTTGTTTTTGACAAAAGCGGGTGCGCCGTCGACTTTAAAATCGGATTCTTTCTCTGCAAAACCGAGAATCGCGGAAATAACCGGCTCGTCATTTTCCGAATATACCAGCCTCGCACACGCCGCCTTCGTCCCGTCCGTTTTAAACTCAATATACGGGTTCTTGCCTTCGGGAATGTACATACCGTTTTCAATGCGGCAGTCGTTTTTCTTTGTAATGTCATCTGTACCGAGTGTCAAAATCGGCTTGCCGACGATCTTGTTTTTATATACCGCGTCGCCCCTGCAAAACATCACAAAAAGCAGAACAAAGGAACAGACAAAAATGATCAGTGACGTCAGATTGCGCTTGTCCAAAATTTTTTTCATTTATTTCTCTCCTCAAAACCCGGGTCTCAGGCTTTATTTTTCTTCAATCACGGTGTTGCCGCCCATATACGGCTGCAGCGCTTTCGGAATTTTAACCGAGTACTTTTCGCCGTCAAAACAGAGGTTGTTTTCAAGCAGCGCTATCAGCATTCTCGGCGGCGCCACAACGGTATTGTTAAGGGTGTGCGCCAAATATTTTTTCCCGTCCTTGCTTTTTACGCGTATGCCGAGGCGCCTTGCCTGCGCGTCGCCGAGGTTGGAGCACGAGCAGACCTCAAAATATTTTTGCTGCTTCGGCGACCACGCCTCAACATCATAAGATTTAACCTTAAGGTCGGCAAGATCGCCCGAGCAGCACTCAAGCGTGCGTACCGGAATGTCAAGCGAGCGGAAAAGTTCAACCGAATATCCCCACATTTTGTTGAACCATTCCATACTGTCCTCAGGCTTGCAAAGCACTATCATTTCCTGTTTTTCAAATTGGTGAATGCGGTAAATTCCGCGTTCCTCTATCCCGTGCGCCCCCTTCTCTTTGCGGAAGCAGGGGGAGTAACTTGTAAGGGTCAGGGGGAGTTTTTCTTCGGGCGTTATGGTGTCGATAAATTTGCCTATCATCGAATGTTCGCTTGTGCCGATAAGGTAGAGGTCCTCTCCCTCGATTTTGTACATCATTGCGTCCATTTCTTCAAAACTCATAACCCCGGTAACAACGTTCGAGCGAATCATAAACGGCGGTATGCAGTAGGTAAAGCCTTTGCTTATCATAAAATCGCGCGCGTAGGCGGTAACGGCGCTGTGCAGGCGCGCAATATCGCCTAAAAGATAGTAAAACCCCTCGCCCGCAACGCGGCCCGCAGCCTCTTTGTCAATGCCGTCAAATTTCGCCATAATATCGGTGTGGTAGGGTATTTCAAAGGTCGGTACGGTCTTTTCGCCGAATTCCTCAACCTCAACATTTTCAGAGTCGTCTTTGCCTACGGGAACCGACGGGTCGATAATGTTCGGTATCTTCATCATCGTTTCTTTAAGCCGTGCCGAAAGTTCGTTTTCCTTTTCCGCAAGGGCTTTAAGTTCCTCCGCCTGCTCGTTTACAAGCGCCTTCGCCTTTTCGGCTTCCTCACGCTCGCCCTTCGCCATAAGCGCGCCTATCTGCTTGCTTATTTTGTTGCGGTTTGCGCGGAGTTCGTCGGCACGCGCGTTAGCGGCGCGCTTCTCGTCATAAAGCCTTATCGCCTCGTCAACCAGCGGCAGACGGTTTTCCTTAAACTTTTTGCGGATGTTCTCTTTGACCGCTTCCGGATTTTCTTTTACGAATTTAATATCCAGCATTTTTAATATGTCCCCTTGTACTCAGTTTAAAATTTGAACTTTGCGCTTCGGCTGTCTCCGAAAACGCACACACTTTTATTGTATAAAAAAACGCCCCGAAATTCAAGTGTGAATTAAGGCGTTTTGCAATAATTTATCGAATTTTCTTATAAAACGGGTATAAGACCCGATATAAGACCCGCAATTACCCCGAAAATAAAGGTGAGCGCGGTTAAAAAAATGTTGTTTTTAATGTTGCGGTCGAATTTAAAAAGTACAATAAGACCTATGCCGGCGTTGACCGTTATGCCCGACATAAATACCGCAAAGGATATCGCTTTTTGGGTGTAAAGCGTGGTCAGCAGTACGCTGACCGAACAGTTCGGCACAAGCCCCACAAGGGCGGAAAGCAGTATGCCCAATATCGGCCTGCCGTCCAAAAGTTTTGTAACCGCGTCGCCCCCGCCGTAGAAAAACAGCAGCCCCAACCCGAACGAAACCGCAAAAACAAGCAGCGAGATCTTAACCGTGTGCCTGAGTGCCGAAAGAACTATCCCGTGCTCACAGTCGCAATGGTCTTTTTTGCAAATGTCGGTTATAACCTCGGTTTCGTGCCTTCTTATCAGTATCAAATCGGTCAAAAACCCGAAAACGGCACCGTAGGCAAATTTAAGCCCGATAACGGCAAGCATTTTCGCAAACGGGACGCCGCCCGATATCATCAGCGGCAGCATTTCGTCGCCCGTCGCCGAAAAAACCGAGATAAGCGTGCCGGCGGAAATTATCCTTGCGGCGTAAAGCGAAGCCGCCGCACCTGAAAAGCCGCACTGCGGCAGTATCCCGACCGCCGAACCGAGCAGCGGCCCGACTTTGCCGACTTTTGAAAGAGCCGCGCGTGTGCGTTCGCCGGCTCTGTGCTCTAAATATTCCATTAAAAGGTACGCCGCAAAAAGAATGGGCAAAAGTTTAACCGTGTCAACCGCGGCGTCTTTAAGACAATCCAACATAATAACCGACGCTTCCCGAAAAATAAAAAATCCGTCGGGGCATACGGGAGGTAAGTCCCGCCGCCCGCGAAAACACGAGTAAGTCTGTAAGCCGAGTTCTGTCTCAGACGGTCATCTTTCTCGACCGGCCGTTGCCGACCGGCTCTAGCCACCCTTTATGACGCAGTGGGCAGTCTGATCGCCAAGCTCGGTGTTGCACCGGATAAGGTTTACAGGACCGCACGGTTCCCCGCCGGCCGGTGAGCTCTTACCTCGCCTTTCCACCCTTACCTGCAAAAGCAGGCGGTATATTTCTGCTGCACTCTCTCGAAGGTCGCCCTCGGCGGCCGTTAGCCGCTATCTTGCCCAAGGTGCTCGGACTTTCCTCACAGCATTCGCTGCGCGACCGCCCGACTTACTCGCACAGTTATTATACCACCCCTCCGCCCGAATTACAACCATAAATTAGACTTTGGTAACCGTCAGGCAAAAACCGGCGGGAAAACTCTCACGTTCCAGACGTTAGACGTTAGACGCTAGACAGTAGATGTTAGACGGTAGACGTTAGACGAGGGTGACGGCGGTTTGAGCGCTGACGGTACACTTAAACCACTTGCCTCCCTCTGACGAGGGAGGTGTCTTTGCCGCAGGCAAAGACGGAGGGAGAGA
>CAVKHV010000070.1:5728-7287 GCA_963656085.1 Agathobacter sp. | reverse complement strand
TTCTTGAAAATAAGCCGGGCAGACTTTGTGCTGCTATTGACGAATTATCAAAAAGCGGAGTGAACATCAGTGCACTCTCACTTGCGGACACTTCGGAATTTGGAATTTTAAGGCTGATAGTTGATGACCCCCACAAGGCTAAACAGGCGCTTACCGATTCGGGCGTTGTGGTATGCGTAAACAGCGTTGTTGCCGTAGCGATGGACGACGCGCCGGGCGGCGCGGGCGAAATCCTGCACACATTGGCAGACGCAGGGCTGAATGTTGAATATATGTACGCCTGCGTGGGCAAAGTATCCGGCAAGGCGCTTATGGTTATCCGTGTTGATGATGAAAATGCAGCCGAGAAAGCGCTTATTGATCACGGCTTCAGCAAAATAAACCCTGCCGATATTTACAGAATATAGGAAGTGTAAAATTATGAATTACAAATTTTCAAACAGGATAAGCGGACTTAAGGGTTCGGCTATCCGTGAAATTTTTAAATACGCCGCCGACCCGGAGGTTATATCTTTAGCCGGCGGAAACCCTGCGCCCGAACTGTTTCCCAACACGGAACTTGCAGAGATTGCGCAAAAACTGTTAACCGAGCAACCTGTTTTGTCGCTCCAATACGGCATAACAGAGGGCTATACACCGTTGCGTGAGCTTATAAAAAAACGCCTTAAAAACACAGAGAATATCGGAACAGACTCAGACGAGGTTATTGTTGTTTCGGGCGGTCAGCAGGGCGTGGAACTTACCGCTAAAGCTCTGCTTAACGAGGGCGACGCAATTATTGTTGAAGAACCGAGTTTTATCGGTGCTTTAAATGCTTTCCGCTCATACGGCGCAAAACTTATCGGTGTTCCCGTACAGGACGACGGTATGGATATGGATTATCTTGAAGATGTTTTGAACAAAGAAAAATCCGTAAAAATGATATACACAATACCTACATTCCAAAACCCCACAGGTATAACTATGCCTGCCCAAAAGCGTAAAAGAATGTATGAACTCGCAAAGCGGCACGGCGTTGTTATAATTGAAGATAACCCGTACGGTGAACTCACATTTGACGGTACAAAAACACCTACGATAAAGTCAATGGATACAGATGGGGTTGTGGTATACTGCGGCTCTTTCTCTAAAATACTGGCACCCGGTTTGCGCCTCGGCTTTGTTTGCGCCAACAAGGAAATTACCCAAAAATTAGTTGTTGCCAAACAGGTGTCCGATGTACATACGGCGATGTTGCCGCAACTGCTTGCAACCGAATTTATAAACAATTACGATCTTGACGCGCTTATAGGTAAAATGCGGATTAATTACGCGCATAAATGCGGTACTATGCTTGACGCGATTAAGACTTATTTCCCACAGGATGTTTATTACACAAAACCGGGCGGCGGATTGTTTATTTGGTGCGACCTCGGTCACAAAGTGGATTCGCTTGCGCTTTCCAAAAAAGCGATAGCGAAAAAGGTAGTTTATGTGCCCGGCAACACCTTTATGGTGGATATGGAGCGCCCGTGCAGTTCTTTACGCCTTAACTATTCCACTATGAATGACGAAAAGAT
>CAVKHV010000070.1:0-5549 GCA_963656085.1 Agathobacter sp. | reverse complement strand
AAGAAAAAGTATGAACTGGATAAAGAAAGCGGATACATAATTCTTGACAGAATACTGTACACTTCCACACACTATCCTGCAAACTACGGGTTTATACCGCGCACTTACGGTGATGATAAGGATCCGCTTGATGTTCTGCTTCTGTGTTCCGAACCGCTTGAACCGCTTACCCTTGTACGCGCTTACCCGATAGGCGTTATAGCGATGATAGATAACGGGAATAATGACGAAAAAATCATTGCTATACCTTATAATGACCCGACATATAATCACTACACCAATATTGACCAGTTGCCGCAGCACATTTTTGACGAGATGCGCCACTTTTTTAAGGTTTATAAAAATCTTGAAAACAAAGAAACCGCGGTAAACGAGGTAAGCGGAAAAGAGGATGCTATTAGGGTAGTTGCCGCCGCAATTGAAAGTTATAAAGAGAAATTTTGCAAGTGAAGATAGTGAAAATAACAGTTGACAAAACCGCCCATTGCATATAAAATATATAGGGTTGCTTTTGCAGCCGAATAGGTGTGTAAAACAGCAAATCGGGGTGTAGCGCAGTTGGTAGCGCGCCAGTTTTGGGAGCGTAGACGGACACATTTATGATCTTTCCGCAAATCCTCAACAAAGCCTTACACGCGGCGGTTTTGACCCTTTATTTTTCCGTTAATTTGTGTTACAATAAGGCAACGACCACATAGTATCCCACAGATACTGAAATCACAAAAAATTAAATAAATCCGGGTGTGGCGCAGCTGGGAGCGCGGGTGGTTTGGGAGCGTAGACGGACACATTTATGACCTTTCCGCAAATCCTCAACAAAGCCTTACACACGGCGGCTTCGGCTCTTTATTTTTCAGCCAATTTGTGTTACAATAAGACAACGACCACATAGTATCCCACAGATACCGAAATCACAAAAAACTTAATAAATCCGGGTGTGGCGCAGCTGGGAGCGCGGGTGGTTTGGGACCATCAGGCCGCAGGTTCGATCCCTGTCACTCGGACCAAAATTTTGACCGAAAGCAGAGTTTATTCTCCACTTTCGGTCATTTTTTATGTTTATTTAGGCGTTTCACCGCCACTTTTGAAAAAATCACATTTTTACGACCACATAAACAAATGCGGACTGAAAATTCCTTTATCTTTGTTTACAGCGGTGCAAAATTTGAAAAGTCAAACGAGCAACCGCCACGGATTTTTCCGTGGCGGTGTTGGATTCACCTTACGCCGTTCGTCCCGATTTAAGCCGTTCTTTTTCTGCGGCGATTTCCGCATTCTTTTGTTTAATCATCTCGGCAAGCCTTTCTTCGCATTCTTCTCTTGTGTCGGCGTAGATATTAAACTTTTTGCGTTTGCCGTTTGGCAATTTCGGCGAATAGCTGCCTTCCCATTTCTTTTCGCTGATTCTAAATATGCATCCCGTTCCGGGGCGGCGTATCTTCGGCTGTTTCGGCTCAAATTTCGCTCTTACGGGCGTTTCAGGCGCTCTGTCGGGTGTTTGTCCGTCCCCGTCCAAAGCGCCCTCATTTCTGCCGAAACCCCGTTCGATTTTGTCGGCGGCGGAGCGCTGCATATTGTCGGTGATATGGGTGTATATGTTCAGCGTTGTTTCTGAGGATATATGTCCTATGATCGTACTCAGCGTTTTTATATCCATACCGCCCGCCAAGGCATTGGTGGCGAAGGTATGTCTGAGATCGTGAAAGCGGAGATGCTTGCACTCGGCTCTCTCCAGGGTTCTTTCAAGTACCGCTCGTACAGAGGACGGATGACGGGGTGAATCCTCTTTTACAGGTGATGGGAACATCCACCGTGAATTTATCCGCTTTTTGTATTCCGCAAGGATTCTTACGATGTCCGGCGGAAGAATGATAGTGCGGATTGAAGATTTTGTTTTTGGTGCACATATATAGGAGGCACCTTTTACTACCGTTACCTGACGGCAGATATGCAATTCCCCAGTCTGCATATTGAGGTCATTCCATTGCAATGCCGCAATCTCACCTCGGCGCATTCCCGTACATAATTCAAGGATAAACAGTTCGAAGTACCCGTCTGCTTTAGCTTGTATAATAAATCTCTGCATTTCCTCTTTTGTCAGTACCTGCATCTCCTTAGCTTTCTTCGGGGGCAGTTTACAGCCGATTGCAGGATTTACTCTTATAAGCCCTTCCTTAACGGCTTTTTCCAATCCTTTACGGCATACGGAATGGCATCCGCGCACCATGCGGTCGGATAACCCTTTTCCATACACATCGGTGTGTATTATTCTGCCGCCGACCTTCAGCCGCGCATAGAACTGTTGCAGATCATTCTGCGTTAACTTGTTCAGCGGAATTTTTCCGATTTCAGGTATCACATGCTTGTATATTAAATTCTCATAATGCGCCTGTGTTGTCGGTCGTATCCGCTGTTTTTCGTATTGCTGATACCAGAAGTCCATCCAGTCTCCGAACGGCATGTCGGCTTTTACATTGCCTGCAGCCGTAACACGGAATTGTTCTTTCAGCCGTTCTAACTTTTCAAGGCATTTTTCTTTTTCCTTTGCGGTTGCGCTTTTGGTTATGGGAAGTCCTTTATCGTTGTAACCGACAACTATGCGCGCCTCCCACCGTCCGTCCTTGCGCAGGCGAAGTGTACCTTCGCCTGATTTTCGTTTCTTGCTCATGTTTTCAACTCCTCTCCGAAGATATCATTCATAAATCCGCCGACGATATCCGACGCGCGTTTTTGCATATCCGTTGTGACATGGGTGTAGGTGTCCAGCGTAAAGCCGGCGTTGGTGTGTCCGAGAATTCCTGACAGTGTTTTGGCATCCACGCCGCTTGTGAGAGCGTGGGTTGCGAATGTATGGCGCAGATCATGAAACCGTATATCGGGCAGTCCCGCCTTTTTCAGCAGCTGTTTCATCCTGCGGTATGCCGCAGGCGGCGCTATCGGAAGTTCGGGGCAAATCGGATCGGCGAATATCCATTCGGAAACAGCGGTTTTCTTACGCTCTCTTAACACATTCGCTGTGCTGAGCGGCAGATAGAATTTCCGTTTGCCTTTTCCTGTTTTCGTTTCGCCTACGACAATTTTGCCGTTTCTCAAATCTACACTGCGGCTGATATTCAGCTTGCTTTCGACCTCATCGAAGTCCGACCACTTCAGTCCGCATATCTCACCGCGCCTTAGTCCCGTTGTCAGTTCGGTGTAGAAGAAGTCGCACCAATGTTCATCGGCTTCTGCTGCTTTCATAAATTCCGCGAGCTGTTCGTCGGTCAGTACTTTCATTTCTTTTTTGACCTGTTTCGGCACGGTTGTGCCGTCCGTCGGGTTCTTGGATATGAGATGCTCCCTGACCGCCGCACCCAGCGCCTCATGCAGCATACAGTGTATGCGCCCGACCATCCCATCGGAGAGTCCCTCGCCGAACAATTCTCGATTTTTGATTCTGCCGTTTTTACGAAGATAGTTATAGAATTTTTGTATCTGTGTGGTTGTGAGAAACGCAACTCTCTTTTCGCCGAGCGCAGGCTTGATATACTTTTCCGTGTAGGATATATAACTTTTCAAGGTGCTGTCACGCACAGTGCCCTGCATATATTCAGTAAGCCATTTGTCGAGCCACTCTCCGAGCGTCATATTGCTGTCCTCTGTGAGCTCCGCATCACGGTATTCCTCAATTTTATAATGGAGCTTATCGAGCAGTTCCTTTTGCGTCTTAGCATAGACATAGCGGAAGATGGCATCGCCGTTTTTCTTATGCCCGACGACGATCCTGCCTTCCCATTGTCCTTTCTTTTTCAGGCGTATCATTCCTTCGCCCGACGGTCTTCGTTTTGCCATATCGGCCACCTCCTTGCAGCACAACACAATACCACATACTTTCCTGAATATCCAGCAAAATCCGCGGAAATTTCAGCAACCCCTAAATCTGAACTGCCCCAGATTGTGCAGACAGTACAAAAAGAACCTACTTAATGTAGTAAATTAAATTTTAAGCAACAAACTGATTCCGTTTTTCAAGCGGAGTCAGTTTTGTTTTAGTTTGAATACGGTAATTGTTGTAAAAGTTGATGTATTCGGATATGATGAGGCGAGCCTCATCATA
Organism: Agathobacter sp.; assembly: GCA_963656085.1. Classification (GTDB taxonomy): domain Bacteria; phylum Bacillota; class Clostridia; order Oscillospirales; family Acutalibacteraceae; genus CAVALG01. Next base: position 1,453 of record CAVKHV010000070.1, on the reverse strand, counting down.
TCCGGAAAGTTTTATTCTGTGAATACATTCTGTTTTGAGAATTGAGAAAAAATTTTCGGCTAAAGCATTATCATATGGATTACCACGCCTTGACATTGATGGCGTTATGCCGTATGATTGTGTTAGATTAAAGTATGCTTGAGATGTGTACTGAAATCCTTGGTCACTGTGGAGTTGCACCTCCGCAGTGATTTTTTCTTTCCTCTTTGCAGTTTTAATTGTATCGAGCACTAATTTAATACTTTGTTCTTTATCCATTTTATATGCAACAATACTGTTATCATACAAATCTCTGATAACTGATAAGTACAGAAAACCTTGAGCAGTTTTGATGTACGATATGTCAGTTACCCACTTTTGATTAGGTCTCTCGGCTGTAAATTCTCTGTTCAAAAGATTAGGATATCTGTGTAAGTATTGACTGCAATAATGGAATTTCTTTCTGCGTACAACCGACAGCAAATTGTATTTTTGCATAACTCTCAATACCGTCTTTGGATTACGGTATATTCCTTGTCTTTCGAGCCATATATGTACTCTGCGGTAACCATATGTTCTGTGACTTTCTTCCTGACACTCTCTAATCTTTTCGGCTAACGGTAAATCTCTATCAGGTATATCTATTCGTTTTAAGAACGCATAATATCCGCTTCTTGACACTTCAAAGAATTTGCACATTGAATTTACGCTGTATTTGTCCTTATGCTTAAATATTACTTGATACTTAACCGATGGCTTCACTTCCTTTCTGTGAGCGAGAGAAAATCCCGCATTAACTCGTTTTCCATTTCCAACCGTTTTATCTTTGAATCTTTACGAGCTATGATGTATTTTAGCTCATTGATTTTCATATCTTCTGTGATTTCATAATATTTTGGCGGTCTGCCTTTTGCTTTGAGTGCAACACCGGCTTTTATCTTTCTTTGCTTTTCATTGTATCGTGAAATGAAATTGTGTACTTGCTCTTTAGTGAATCCAAGTTTTGCTCCTATTTCTTTACGAGTCAATCCTTGTGCCTTCAATTCTAAGATTTCTTTTTCGTAATTGCTTATGTGTTGATAACTTCTTGGCATTAAAAATCCCTCCTGATGTATTTATTCTACATCAAGAGGGTTCTTTTTTCTATTGTCCATTTTTTACGGACTTGTTCAGCTCACAGGGAGTTCTTTTGTTGTATGTCGGTGTGACAGGACTCGAACCTGCAGCTGTTCCGTTTGCCGCCGACCGCTGCCGAAAACAAAAGTTTTCGGACGTGCGCACAATAGGGAGTGCCTGCAAAACCGGCAAAGCCCTGTGTGTGCGCCCGCCGCCCAAGCGGACGCTTGGGGCAGCGGTCGTAAAACAAACGGAACCGCGTCCGTAAACCGATTATTCACAAATGTCTGATTACCGCATTAGGATATATAATCAAACTCAATATCATAAACGCAAACCGTGTCGCCGTCCTGCACGC
>CAVKHV010000069.1:0-7323 GCA_963656085.1 Agathobacter sp. | reverse complement strand
ATTCAACCTCAATCATTTCGGCGTCTGCCTTTCTGAGCGAAAGTTCATAGCCGCGGACGGTTACTTCAATCGGATCGCCGAGCGGCGCAACTTTACGAACATGAACTTCGGCGCCTTTGGTGATTCCCATATCCATAATTCTGCGTTTTACCGCACCCTCACCGTGAAGTTTGACAACCTTTACGGTATCACCGACTTTAACGGTCTTTAAAGTCTTCATTTCTGCATCCTCCTTATAATTTATATGTATAAGTTTCACTTAAAACGCACGCCCGACCTAACCGCCGAATCCGCGCAATATGTTAAGGCGTTTAAGCGCCGTTACACCATAATTTTTCTTGCCATTTCCTCGCTTATCGCAACGCGGGCCTCTTTTACATTTACAATAACATTACCCGAAAGCGCCGTTATTACCGTAACTTCACCGCCCACAACAAAGCCTAAATTTTCAAGATGCTTTTTTACTTCGGGCGAGCCGCCTATCTTTTTTATCGTCTGCGATTCACCTATATCAGCCAAAGCCAAAGGCAACATTACACATCCCTCAATTCACAAACGCAATTAGCATACGCTAACCGTTAATCTTAAATATAGGTTAGCCTTTGCTAACCTCTATAATAATACATTCGCTTTTTCTGTTTGTCAATACCTTTTAGACAAAAAAATTAAAGAAATTTTAAAATTCGGGTCACGCAGCGGCAAAGCTACCCAATAAGTAAAGAAATCCGAAACCCTCCCCGCAGATTTTGTTCCTGTTAATGCGTTGCTTCCGTTTTTAGAAATTACGATAAAATGTTATAAAAACACTCGGAGGTAAACAGGATGGAAGGACAATTTATCACGGCAAAAGTGATTGCCGAATTTAAGGAACATCTGATTTTAGAGGAAAGGAGTACGGCAACAATTGAGAAGTATATCCGTGATGTTAAGGCGTTTGCAAAGTACGCACAAAACAATGATGTTACAAAAGAAACCGTGATTGCATACAAAAAGCACTTGCAGGAAAATTACGCCGTGCGGAGTGTTAATTCAATGCTTGCAAGTATCAACAGTTTATTTGCGTTTTTAGGTTGGTATGATTTAAGGGTGAAATCGCTGAAACTTCAACAGCAGGTATTCTGCCCCGAAGAAAAGGAATTGACAAAAGCGGAATATACTCGGCTTTGCAGAACGGCACAACACAAACGCAACAAAAGACTTAACCTTATTTTGCAAACAATTTGCGGTACAGGTATCCGTGTCAGCGAACTGCAATATATAACGCTTGAGGCGGTAAAACAAGGCGAGGCGGTTGTGAACTGCAAAGCCAAAACACGGTCGGTGTTTATTGTGAAAGAGCTAAAACAAAAATTGCTCTGCTACGCAGCAGAGCAAGGAATAAAAAGCGGTATGATTTTTGTTACACGAACAGGCAAGCCGATAAGCCGCACAAATATATGGCGAGAAATGAAAGCCTTGTGTGAAGAAGCAAATGTAAACCCGCAAAAGGTGTTTCCGCATAACCTGCGCCACCTGTTCGCCCGCGTGTTTTACGGTATTGAAAAAGATATTGCTAAGCTTGCAGACATTCTCGGTCATTCAAGTATCAACACGACCCGAATTTATATTATTTCCACCGGCACGGAACACCGTAGAAGAATGGAAAATATGCACTTGATTTTATAAAAAGCGGACATGAAAAACACCGCCCGAAAGCGGTAAACTACATAATCAGCATTATGTTGTATTTTAATTTTATGAGCTGTGCCCACAAAATTACTTATCACCTAAAAGTATACTACAAAACATAAAAAAGTCAATATTTTTTACATAAATCTGTCAAACTAAGTTTATAATTGTTAAATATAGGTATAGCAACCAAGCCTTTTTGTAATCGTTTTTTAAAAACAATAAAAAGGCTTAATTTACTGCACCCGTTTTTTAACTATATAGTATGCAACCGCTGTTATGGCAATTACAAATACAACATAATGCGAATTATGTTGTATTTAGGCGAATTTACAAAAATTAAAGGAGGAAACGAATTGAAAACAAAGTCATTAAAGAAAATTGTCTCGTTCATTGTTGCGGTCAGCTTGGCCGTCACCATGTTTGCCGGTGTGCCGTTTGATGCTTTCGCGAAGACTACATTCGCTTCAACCGAAATTGAGGATGAGTATATCTATTACTCGGACTTGTTCTATGGCTATTCGTATTATTTAGCCAATGCCCCTTATTTAGAGGATCACTATGACTATACACAAATGATACTTGATAAGGTTTATAACGATTATATGGATAGTCCTAACTTTGCGTGGACTAACATCAAAAACTCGTTGTCAATGGCATTCGACTTGAAGGAATGGACGAAAATGATCACGGATGCTTCCGGGTTGACCTCTTTTACATATGAGAAAGCCTTAGATGCGGCGAATGTTGATTTTGCTACCAAATTGATCGGCGGCTCAGATATTGCAAAAGCATATGGAACGGAACTGAAATGGGTTAAAAAAATTAATGATACCTTAAAGGTTTATGATATCTTTGATAAGAATTATGACATTTCCGTTATGACTGAAAAGGAAGTATTTACGGCTATGTTTGCAACAATAGGTGATAGCGGTGTGCTAGTATCTATTAATAAAACAACCTTGACTACACTACAAGAGGTTATCCTTCCTCATATTACTACAATCACCAGCAGATTGTCAAAAGGCGCTGATATACTTAAAGCGGCAAAAACTATCGCAACCGGCATAATGATGGAAGATTTTCGTATGGAACTCATTGATGAAATATTGAGCAGTACGTCTTCTGGCACAATGCTTTACGATGGAATGTATCGTCTTAAAAATCAACTTAAAAATGGTTTTGTCAGTTATTTCTTAGATCAGTACTTAACAAGTAAAGTTCTTAATGAAATCGCAGACAAGGTTGTAGAAAAAATCACCGAAATCGTTTTGGGAGATCAAGCAGGCACATATGCATTAATTGGTGCTATTACAAAAGTTGCTTCCTGGATCGTTTTTGACTGCATTTTTGACGTGCCCGATATTGATGACCTAACGAAGCAAATGGTATTAAGCGAGTATGCGGTTAATCTGCATACGTTGCTTAAAAATAAGGCTGCACTATTTAATACACCGTTTGAAAATAAAGATATTTATAACTTGGAAACTTTAGCCACCGCATATTCTGCTGCTACCAATGCTGCACTCGATTCATCCGATACATTAAAACTTTCATCTAATGCTGATATACTGAAAACTATAACAAATATGTATTCAGATGTGACTTTTTATAATAAATGGATCGAATCAGCAAAGAGCTATGTAAAAAGCATATCTATTGAAAGCAGGATAATTACAGATTTCGGCACATGGGTTTTGACCGGCGACACCAATATTTGCGGCGGCTCGGATACAATAGAAAGCGGAAATTTGTATTGTATACCTCAAGGGTTTCCCGGGAACATATTAAAAGATTATGATAATAACACAATCAATATAGCAAAAGGTCAAAATATACAAATTAACGGAAATCTTACTGTAAATCAAAAAATCGGAACAGGAGCTACAATACAGCCTGATGCCTCTATAAAAATTCAAGGGGATTTTTTGTATAATAAATACGGTGGTTCGGGATATTCATACACAGACGCTTTAATTGAAAACTACGGAACAATAAAGGTTGGAGGAAATGCAAAATTCACCGGAGATTACAGCTATTATTGGGGTGGAAGAAAGGCAGCAAATTTCAATAATTACGGTAATATGGAAGTCAACGGAAACTTTACAATGATGGAATTTGCAGGAACATTAAATAATGACGGCAGTATTATTTGTAACGGAGAATTTGGGGTTTATAGTTCAGGTACAGTAAATAACAACGGAAAAATTTCTTTAGGTTCACTGATTTTATATTCCTACTATGAACAAGCCCCAGGTCAGTACAGTACATTAAATATGTCAAGTTCGGCTGTGCTTGAGGTATCGGGTGATATTTACATTCATGATTATGACAACACTTTTGGCGGAAAACTTATTTTGAATGGCGACAAGCAACAAAAAATCCAAGGATTAAAAGCCCGCAACATAGAGGTTCGTAATCCTATGGGAATCAAGTATTTAAGTGATGTTACATTATATGGTGAATATCGCCTGAACGGCAAACCGCTCGATAATAATGGATTTAAAACATATTGTTATGCGGATGCTTCCTTTGCTGATAATTCGGATTATAAAGAATTGTATGTTGCTTATGAAAATACTGTCAAATTAGATCAAAGTATAAAAGGGAATATTACCGTTGTAAATGAAGGAGGATTAATAATACCTTCTGAATGCGACATAACAATTGATGGCAATGTCCACTTTGGGGCACAGACTGATTTCGCAAACAACGGAAAATGTGAAATTACCGGTTCGCTTACTATGTCCGGTAATAATAGTTGGATGCCGTCTTGTGATTATATTAGAAATAACGGAACATTATCTGTAAGAGGAAACCTACTTCTCGAAACAAACTCGGAGGGCAAAGCAAAACTGATAAATGGAGCAAACAGCACGCTTCGTATCGGTGGAAATTTTGACGATGGCAGTTCAGGCGGACTCGAAGGAAGTGTTATTTTTGATGGCACTTTGCAACAAACCGTAACATGTTCAGCGCCCACAATTATACTTAAAAACAAATCGCCGGAAGGAGTAGTTTTTACTTCATCCATACGCCCAAGCAGATTGTTTAACCACAACGGAAACAAATATACATTGTACAATAATGGGGCAGGTTCTTCATTTGTTGATTATGACGGAGACGGTTTAAAGGATAATGAAGACCCGTATCCAACATTACCCGACGGCATAACAAGCATAACTATACCCGATAGCGTAACAAGCATAGATGATTATGCGTTTTACGGTTGCACAGAGCTTACATCAATAAGAGTTGATGAAAACAATAAGAATTATTGCTCTGTTGACGGGGTACTGTACAATAAAGATAAATCAGAATTAGTATGTTATCCCGCAGGTAAAACAGGTGAATATGTCATACCCAATAGCGTAACAGGTATAAGCGATGATGCATTCTACCGTTGCGCAGGACTTACGAGTATAACAATACCTGACAGCGTAACAAATATAGGCAATTATGTATTCAGCGGATGCACAGGGCTTATGAGTATAACTATACCTAACAGTGTGACAAGCATAGGGAGGGGTACATTCTCCAGTTGCACGGGGCTTACGAGTATAACCATACCTGACAGCGTAACAAGCATGGGTGATTATGCATTCAGCGAATGCACGAGGCTTGCGAGTATAACTATACCTAACAGTGTAACAAGCATAGGCCGGAGTTCATTCTCCGGTTGCACAAGCCTTACAAGCATAACCATACCCGACAGTGTGCCAAGCATAGGCTATTCCGTATTCTCCGGATGCAAAAGTCTTACAAGCATAACAATACCCAACAGCGTAACAAGCATAGGACGAAATGCATTCTCCGGTTGTACAAGCCTTATAAGCGTAACCATACCTGACAGCGTAACAACCATGGACTGGCAAGCATTCAGCAGTTGCAAAATAAAAGAGCTCATCATAGCTGATGACTCAAAAATAGTAAATTCGAGAATGCTCGTATGTAAAAGTACGCTTGAAAATGTGACAATCCCCGACAGTGTAACAAGTATAGGTGAACGAGCATTCTCCGGTTGCACATGGCTTAAAGCAATAACAGTTGATGAAAATAATAAGAATTACTGCTCTATTAACGGTGTGCTATACAATAAAGATAAATCAGAATTAGTATGTTATCCCGCAGGTAAAACAGGCGAATATACCATATCCGACAGTGTAACAAGTATTGGCGGTTCTGCATTCTATGGTTGTACAGGACTTACAAGTATAACTATACCTGACAGTGTAACAAGCATAGGCGGTTCTGCATTCTATGGTTGTACAGGACTTACAAGCATAACTATGTCCGATAGCGTAACAAGTTTAGGTGAACGTGCTTTCTATGGTTGCAAAAGTTTAACAAGCATAACCATACCTGATAGTGTAACAACTGTGGAAGATTATGTATTCTACGGCTGCACAGGGCTTACAAGTATAACTATACCTGACAGTGTAACAAGCATAGGCATTGATGCATTCAATAATACAGCATATTACAACAATGATGGCAACTGGACAAACGGTGTGCTATATATCGGCAATCATTTGATTAAATCAAAGAAAGATATTGTTAATGGCGGTTATACAATACGCCAAGGTACAACGAGTATAGCAGCACAGGCATTCTTCCGTTGCACGGGACTTACAAGTGTAACCATACCAAACGGTGTAATGAGCATAGGCGGTTCTGCATTTGAAGATTGCACAGGGCTTACGAGCGTAACAACACCTGATAGTGTAACAAGCATAGGCGGTTTAGCATTTTCCGGTTGCACAGGGCTTACAAGCATAACTATGTCCGATAGCGTAACAAGTTTAGGTGAACGTGCATTCATAGGATGCAAGGGGCTTACAAGTATAACAATACCCGACAGTGTAACAAGCATAGGCCGTCTGGCATTCTACGATTGCACAACCCTTACAAGCATAACCATACCCGACAGCGTGGCAAGTATAGGCGATGATGCATTCAACGGTTGTGACAATTTGGTCATCAGGACAACCGAGGAAAGTGCGGCGCACAAATACGCGGTTGACAACAACATTAAATATGAGCTTATTCCAAAAACTGCACTTAAATTTTCCTCAGCTTACCTCACATTGCAAAATGATTTGTCGCTCAATTATAAAGTCAGCAAAGACATTATTGACAACGGCGGTTACAGTAATCCATATGTTGTGTTCAAACTCGGCGACAGGACGGTCAAGGTGGATAAATACACCTTAAGTGAGGACGGTAAGAGCTATGTTTTCACCTTTGATAACATAACACCCGACCAAATGAATGACACCATATCGGCAACAGTTCACGCTGAATTTAACGGTGTTGAATACACCAGCGAAACTAAGGAATACAGTGTTGCACAGTATTGCTATAATCTTCTCGGCAAGTATTCGGGCGATGAAAACGCAAAATTGCGGACGCTTTTGGTTGACCTTTTGAACTACGGCTCGGCTTCACAGACTTACACGGGTCACAATACGGAAAACCTCGCAAACGCTAAACTGACCGAGGAGCAAAAGGGCTTTGCGACAGTTGCCGAGCCGACGCTCACAACCGTTAAAAACACGGCTTACAAGACGATTGAAAATCCTGCCGTTACCTGGAAAGGCGCAGGACTTAATCTTCAAAAATCGGTTACTATGCGTTTCAAAATTGCCGCTGACA
>CAVKHV010000068.1:0-7705 GCA_963656085.1 Agathobacter sp. | reverse complement strand
CGCGGCTATGAACTTTCGCTCAGAAAGGCAGACGCCGAAATGATTGAGGTTGAATAAACTCGAACAAATTGCTGATTTATCGGCACGCTGTGCCGATGGGGGGTGAAAATCCCCTTAAAAAATGCGGTGCGGTTAGCAATTGCTAATTGCAGAAAGAGAGGATAATAGGTATGGATTTGAGAATTGCCCTTGCAGGTAACCCTAACTGCGGCAAAACCACGTTATTTAACGCGCTTACGGGTTCTAACCAATTTGTAGGTAACTGGCCGGGCGTTACGGTTGAAAAAAAGGAAGGTAAACTTAAAAAACACGACGGTGTGATCATAACCGACCTTCCGGGTATTTATTCACTGTCACCTTACACACTTGAAGAGGTTGTTGCAAGAAATTATCTTATTGGTGAGCGCCCCGACGCTATACTTAATATAATCGACGGAACAAACCTTGAACGCAACCTGTATCTTACAACCCAACTTACCGAACTCGGTATACCGGTTGTTGTTGCCGTTAATATGATGGATATTGTAAGAAAGAACGGCGATAAAATAGATACAGCCGAACTTTCACGCCAATTGGGCTGTAAGGTTGTTGAAATATCAGCACTTAAAGGCACCGGAATTACAGAAGCTGCCGAGGCTGCCATTGCCGCCGCAAAAGAGGGCAAAACAGTTCCGATGCACACTTTCTCGGGTGCGGTTGAACACGCAATCGCGCATATTGAAGAAGCAGCGGTTCACAATTTGCCCGAAGAACAGCAAAGATGGTACGCCATTAAAATTTTCGAGCGTGACGATAAGGTTCTTTCAAGTCTTAACATAGATTCAAAGGTGCTTGAGCATATAGAATCCGACATAGCCGCCGCCGAAGAGGAACTTGACGATGACGCGGAATCAATAATCACCAACGAGAGATATATTTATATCGGTTCCGTAATCAAAGCGTGCTATAAGAAGAAAAACAAAGGCAAACTTTCAAACTCGGATAAAATAGACAAGGTCGTTACCAACCGTTGGCTCGGTCTTCCGATTTTTGCCGTAGTTATGTTCTTAGTATATTACATATCTATGGTAACCGTGGGCTCGTCCGCTACCGATTGGGCGAACGACGGATTGTTCGGTGATGGATGGCACCTGTTCGGTATCGGTTCTTCACAAACTGCCGAGGCAGAGGAAGAATACGGCGATACGGACGCTATTATTGCAGGCTTTGTTGATGCCGCAAAAGAGTCCGGTATTGATGTTGAAAAGGCAGAAACGGCACTTGACAGCGAGGCTGATAACTTTGACGCTAAGGCTGCCGTAAGCGCGGTTTCCGCACTTGAAAAGAAAGCGGATTTCAAGGAATTTGAGTATACCGTTCAGGACGAAGAAACACTTGAAGAAACCACAGAAACCGCAACTATAAGCGACCTCGATAATGCTCTTAAAGAGTATGAAAAATATGACGGTGGGGTAGACCCGTCAAGTTACGGTGTTTGGGTACCCGGTATTCCTACTTTGGTAGGCGACGGTCTGGACGCTGCAAATTCTCCCGCATGGCTTTCGGGACTTATTAACGACGGTATCGTAGCCGGTGTAGGCGCGGTTCTCGGATTTGTACCGCAGATGCTTGTTTTGTTCCTCTTGCTTGCAATACTTGAGGCTTGCGGATATATGGCTCGTATCGCATTCGTTCTTGACAGGATATTCCGCAAATTCGGTCTTTCGGGTAAATCGTTTATCCCGATGCTTATAGGTACGGGCTGCGGTATTCCCGGAGTTATGGCTTCACGTACAATTGAAAATGAACGTGACCGCCGTATGACTATTATGACCACAACATTTATCCCCTGCGGCGCTAAGGTTCCGTTCATTGCGATGATAGCAGGCGCTATATTCCACGGCTCGGCTTGGGTTGCAACAAGCGCATACTTTATCGGTATGGCTGCAATAATTATTTCGGGCATTATGCTTAAAAAGACCAAAATGTTCGCAGGCGATCCCGCACCGTTCGTTATGGAACTTCCCGCATATCACGTACCCACGGTAGGTAATGTCCTCCGTTCAATGTGGGAACGCGGCTGGTCTTTCATAAAGAAAGCCGGAACTATCATTCTTCTTTCAACAATACTTGTTTGGTTTACTACCTACTTCGGTTGGGCACCGAACAAATCCTTCGGAATGTTGAGCGAGGATCAGATTAAGTATTCGATACTTGCGAAAATCGGCGGTGCAATCGCTTGGATATTCAAACCTCTCGGCTGGGGCAATTGGCAGGCTGCCGTTGCGTCAATTACCGGCCTTGTCGCTAAAGAAAACATCGTTGGTACGATGGGTATACTTTATCCCGACGGTTGGTCGGAAATTGCAAGACAGTTTACAGGAATATCCGCTTATTCATTCCTCGTGTTCAACCTCCTCTGTGCACCTTGCTTTGCGGCTATCGGCGCTATCAAGAGAGAAATGAACAACGCAAAATGGACCTGGTTCGCAATCGGTTATCAGTGCGGATTTGCTTATATCATAGCATTGATGATAAATCAGTTCGGTCGCCTGTTCACGGGTAATAGCGGAGATGTAGGCAGCATAATCGGTCTTGTGTTCGCGGTTGCGGCACTTGCCGGTGTAATCTATATGCTTGTCCGCCCGTATAAAGAGGCTACCAAACTTACAACCAAAGTTAAGGTAAATTCATAAACCTGACTGTTATATCACTTAATCGGAAGGGGCTGTTTATATGTTCGCTTGGATCGCTCATAATATTGCAACAATAATTATTTGCCTTGTGCTGGCAGCGATAGTTGCCGCTATAATTGCAAAAATTGTTATTGATAAGAAAAAAGGCAGATCGTCTTGCGGATGCAACTGCGCACACTGCGCGTTGTCCGGTTCCTGCCATAAAAAAGGATAGCAAACAGGGGGCTGCCGCAGGCATTGAAGCGTGCGGCAGCCCCCGAACTTTTAAATGAAGAAATTAAGATTTAACGGGAGGTGCTGTATATGCCTATTGTTGAATTTAACAATGTAAGCCGTGTTTACTGTAGCGGTGATCATGAGCTAAAAGCGCTTGATGGTGTAAATTTCAGCCTTGATGAGGGCAAATTTGTAGTAATTCTCGGCCCCAGCGGCGCAGGCAAAAGTACACTTTTAAATATTCTCGGCGGACTTGACAGCCCGACTTCGGGTAAAGTAATAGTTGAGGGTAAAGATATATCCACCCTTAATAATAACGAACTTGCCGAGTACAGAGCCGAAAAAGTCGGTTTTGTGTTCCAGTTTTATAATTTGGTGCCGACCCTTACGGTTCACGAAAATGTTTCGCTTGTTAAAGAGATTTCCAAAGACGCGCTTTCAGCCACCAAAATGATTGAGGAAGTAGGACTTTCAGACCATCTTAAAAACTTCCCCTCGGAACTTTCGGGCGGCGAACAGCAGCGTGTTTCTATCGCGCGTGCTCTTGCGAAGAACCCCAAGATATTGCTTTGCGATGAACCGACCGGCGCGCTCGACTCCGCAACCGGCGTTGTAGTGCTTAAACTTCTGCTTAAAATGGCAAGGGACTACGGCAAAACCATTGTTATAGTTACGCATAACCAGAACATTGCCAAAATGGCGGATGTGGTTATAAGGGTTAAAAACGGTAAGATACTGTCTTATGAAGAACAGCAAAATCCTGCTTCTGCCGATGATATTGACTGGTAACGGGGGTGCGCTTTATGTTGTTCAGAAAATTATGGAGGACAATGGGGCTTTATAAGGCACAGTTTATCTCTATGATTATTATGATAGCCCTCGGCATAGGAATGTTTGTCGGATTTAATATGGAATGTAGAGCATAAACTTGTTCGTTTTCCCGATAAAAATAACGATTATCCCGACTTGCCCGACAGCGGCGCGTTTATCTGCAACCGTATTGCGGATGAGTATAATTTATCGGTCGGCGATACTTTTAAAGTCAGCCCCTACGGAAGCGATAAAAAGTATACCGTAAAGGTTGCGGGGATAATGCGCAGCGTTTCAAAAAATGTTGTTATCTCCTCAAAATATGCAAAGCAGCTTAAATTGCCTTACAGTATAGACTCGGTTTATACATCGACTGAAAAGGGTGATGTTGCAACAGATTCGGCAATAAAGACCGTCCAGTCAAAACAGATGATTATAGATTCGTTTGATTCATTTACCGAAATGATGAATTCAATGATAATTGTTATGATAGGCGGCGCGTTGCTGCTCGGTGTAGTTGTTCTTTATAATCTGGGCGTTATGAGTTACACCGAAAGATACCGCGAAATGGCAACCCTGAAAGTAGTGGGATTTAAAGATAAAAAAATCGGTTCGCTGCTTATCGGGCAGAATATGTGGGTAAGTATAATCGGTACTGCCATCGGTATCCTGTGCGGCGCAGGTGTGCTTGACTATCTGCTTAAAAAAATGGCGTCCGAATATGAAATGCGGATGTCGATAAATGCTTCCACATATATAATAAGTATTGCGCTCAGTTTGGGTATGTCGCTGCTTGTAAGCCTGGCTGTTGCAAGAAAGAATAAGCATATAGATATGGTAGAGGCACTTAAATTTGCCGAATAATATCGGGTATAAATTTATCGAAAGGTTGGTTGATTATAATGGTAAAAACGCTATTGCATATTGATGGTATGATGTGCGGAATGTGCGAATCGCATATTAACGACGCAGTTCGCCGTAATTTCAATGTTAAAAAAGTAGTTTCTTCCCATTCGAAAAACACGACCGAGATTATATCCGAAACGGAACTCGACCGCCCAAAACTTGAGCAGGTTATTAAAGATACCGGCTACGAGTTAAAGGGTATCGAAACTTCGCCTTATGAAAAAAAGAAGGGATTTATGGGTCTGTTTCGCTGATTGAATGTCATTAAGGGTGGCAAATATCAGGTTTGTCACCCTTACATAAAAATTTTGAGTTAGCATATGCTAACTCAAAAATCAAAACAAAAGGAGGTGCACAATGTACTGGATACACACGTCTGCATCGGTTGATACTAACAGTGTTATATGACCGTTTAAGTGATAAATAAAAACAGGGGGATTTTATGTCGGAAGAATTGATAGTATCGCTTGCCTAGTGTGACAGATTCGAGCTCTGTCACACTACGCATATGGCTTTGCCTATTGATTTTCGCAGCTTCGCATTGCCAAAATGGTTTTAGAGATCAAATCGTCCAAAGTCCATCCCAGCATATCTGCACCGCGTTTGATTACTTCTCTCGAACAGCCCGCAGCAAAGTTTGCGCTTTTATATTTTTTCTTTACAGATTTCAATTCCAGATCCGAAACGCTTTTAGACGGGCGCATAAGAGCGACTGCGCCGATAAGTCCGGTAAGTTCATCCGCCGCGTAGAGCACTTTTTCCATTTCGTGTTCCGGTTTAATATCTACAGTCAGCATATACCCGTGGCTTGCAACGGCGTGAATTAATCGTTCGTCAGCACCCTTTTCTTTCAGTATCTCCTGTTCCTTTATGCAATGGTTATCGGGATATTGCTCAAAGTCAAGGTCGTGGAGTATTCCTACGGCTTCCCAAAAATCCGCTTCGTCGCCGTATCCTAAATCCGAGGCGAACCAGCGCATAACGCCGCCGACGATTTTACCGTGATTCAAGTGGAATTCCCCGGTATTATACTCTTTCAGTAATTCAAACGCTTCTTTTGGTGTAGGTATCATTTTCAAAATCCTCCTCGTATAATAAGTAGTTATTATTGTCTTTCGCAAGGACATATGATACACCGTAACCGGTGCTGCGGATTGGTGAAATTAATTTTTCGCACCGTTTTTACTCTGTCTTTATTCTGTCGGATAAAACAGATGTTGCTATTCTTGAAAACTCTTTAATATTAAAGTCCGTAATGTCAATTTCCCTGTCGTTCAGGTACATAGCCCAAATGATATAGCTGATTACAAAATCGTACAGCTTATTGTTGTCGTAAGCTATGCCGTGCGCTTCAAAATAATCGGCGATCTCCCTGATAATATCCGGGATTGTTTCGCTTGCGCTGTATGTTGAAACAATATCGTGCTGCGATTTTTTAAAGGTGGCATATATATCTGATTTAGGGGAAAAATTCGCCCGGCTTTTATTAAACGGACTGCCGCATGTATTGTAGATACTGATATCATAAAGCTTAAATCCTATTTGCTTGCAATGCGATATTATTGCTTTCCAAACAGCTGAATTTTTGTTCTGAAAGCAGAGAGTAAAATAACCGTTTGGCTTCAATGCAGCGTAAATATTATCCAAAGACTTATAAAGAAGTTGCTCAAATTCCTCTGCACCTTTATTTTGAACGGGATTAATTATAACCTCTTCTTCGGTTTCATATTCCGACTGCAACCAAGCATTCCAAACAAACGACAGCTCGGAATATTGAATAGCGTCGCCGTACGGCGGGTCGGTAAAGAAATAATCAATACATTCCTTGCCCATATATTCCAATGCCGATTTTTTTCTAAACGCCAATTGCCGTTGCCGATCCTTTTATAATTTATTTGCATCCTGTTGGGCTGATTTGTTTATTTGATTTAGGCAGATAACTTATCCTGCGGCATAAAGGCGCTCAGTCTAATATATGCACTTAGGATTTTACACTTCTACCCCATAATACTCTGTATAATTATATCATAGTCGCATTTAACTGTCTATATTAAAAAATCAATCTTATAACGCAAAATAGCATAGTTGCAATATATGTCGGCAAAAAACCAAACTTTGATTGACATAAAGGCGAAATAATTATATAATAAGACGGTAGATTTGTATCGCTTGAACATTGTAATCAATTATTTCGGTTGCTTTAATTAGCCGATTCAGGCGGCAGAATGGAGTTTAAAATGGCTTTTTGGTATGAGGGTAATAAAAATTTAAACGAAAACAAGAGGGAATACCGCGGTATAACATATTATGTGCGCGGACTGGTGACGGTTGGCGGCAACAGATACGAACGCTATGCTGTCAAGACACATTTTATAGAGGTCGGCGAAGATTTGGTTGAAAATTTAAGAAAATATGTGCTGCCGCTCTATCAGCCCGGAGATATAGTAACGATAGGCGAAAAAGTTGTGTCGATGTGCCAGAAAAATACCGTTGCGATGGAGGATGTTAAACTGGGCTTTTGGGCGAAGTTTTTATCGAAATTCGCAACCACAAACAACAACGGCATAGGTATGAATGAACCGTATAAACTTCAACTTGCAATTAATATGAAAGGCTTGCCGCTTATATTATGGGCGGCGTTTTGCGCCGGTTTCGGCAAATTGTTCGGCAAACGCGGCGTATTTTACGAGATAGTCGGGCAGGATGTCGCCGGTATTGACGGTTTTTACAGCCATTCGGCGTTTGACAAATATCATACGCTTGCCGTTCTTAATCCCAAAGATCCGAAAGGTGTTTGCAATTCCGTTAAGGAAACGTTGGGGATTTCCTGCGTTTGTGTTGACGCTAACGATATTTCGGTTGAAATACTCGGTAAATCAAAGGACCTTGACGCTCGCGATGATGAGTCACTGGCTGATTTAATAAGGGATAATCCTGCCGGTCAGGATGACGAGCTGACGCCCTTTATACTTATAAGGGATATCGGCGACGCGGAAGCGGAACCGTATGTTCCCGTTAAGCCGATAGAAAATCAATAAAAACCGACGTGAGTTTTTAAAATTCGGCTAGACAAAACAATCAGGGTACAAAGGTTTTTT
>CAVKHV010000067.1:0-7814 GCA_963656085.1 Agathobacter sp. | reverse complement strand
AAAAGAAGCTACCGCTGCTGCTGAAGGTACAAAGATCTTTACCTGCAAACGCGAAGGCTGCGGCAAAACAAAGGTTGAAACCATTGCTAAGCTTCCGCCGGTAATTATCGAAGGCAATAATTCAGTTGTAAGCAAAGAGCAAATGAAGGATATGACTTTCCGTTCCGATGCGGCATTTACTGATTTCATTCGTGTAGAACTTGACGGCAAGGAACTTGACGCTAAGAACTATACACTAAAAGAGGGCAGCATTATTGTCACCCTGAATAAAGATTTTGCATCAACCTTATCCGCAGGCGAACATACCCTCGGAATTGTTTCGACAAGCGGAACTGCTCTTGCCAAGTTCACTATAGAAGCAAATGAAGATTCTGCTGCTGTATCTCCCAAAACAGGTGATTCATCTCAGGTAGTTCTTTACAGCTTTGCTGCAATTATCTCACTTGCTGCTATCGCAGTTATCGTTTACAAAAAGAAAATTTCCGAATAATCGGCAAGTTTCAAATATAAACGGTTAATGTACAAAACAACCGATGCCGCACGCGGCATCGGTTGTTTACTGTTAAAATTATAAATTGCAAATGTAAGCCTAAATCATCAGTCTTTTTTTTCGGTCAATTTTTCTTTACTTCCGTCGGGGCGGATAATATACGTGTTGTTAAGTTGCCCGATAAGCGAGGCTTTCATACCGTCAATATATTCGCGGCGCAGTTTTTGTCTTTCCTGCTGTTCCTCGTCGGTCAATGCGCGCTTTCTTGATATGGCGGCTAATTCATTTATCCGCTGTACCGTTTTTTCGTCCATCACTATTCCTCCTACGTCTTGTTTATAATGTAATTTTAATTCCAATTGTTAATTTTGTCAATCTTTGATTGACTTTTTGATTTTATAATATAAAATATATTTATGATATTTAAAAAGGCGGCGCAATATAGATAATAAAATACGGTTTACTGTGAAATCGGCGCCGGTTCGGCCGTTTGGACTGATTTAAAATGAAGATTAAAAACTTTTTTAAAAAATACTGGCTGGCACTTTCGGTGACTGCGGGCTCGCTTGTAATTGTCGCCGTTGCGGTAATACTTGTTGCCGTATTGCTTACGCAAACCGCCCTTACAGACACCGCCGTCTACAAAATTACCGACAAAATTATCTCCGAAAGTGAAGAAATCAATGTTGAAATTGATTCGCAGGGTCACCTTTCGGGCGACTACGGCGGACAGGCTTATTCAATGAACGCGTCCGACCTGTCGGGTATGGCAGGCACCGCAAAGGCAATTGGTATAGACGTGTCTGTCTGGCAGGGTACAATAGAATGGGATAAAGTTAAGGCTGCCGGTATAGATTTTGCAATGATACGCTGCGGTTTCAGGGGGTACTCCGGTTCCGGGGTTATAGAAAAAGATCCCCGTTTTGACCGTAATATTGTCGGTGCTTTAAACGCCGGAATAAAAGTCGGGGTTTATTTTTATTCAACTGCTGTAACGGTGGAGGAAGCCGAGCAGGAGGCTGACTGGGTCATTTCAGTCATTAAAGACTATAATATCACATATCCCGTTGCCTATGATTTTGAGGAGTTTTATAACAGTGACGGCAGCCGCGCCGCACGCCTTTCGCAAAAACAGCGCACCGCAAATACCGTCGCATTTTTAGAACGTGTAAAATTTGCCGGCTATAATCCTATGCTTTATGCAAGTGCCTCCGCCGTCAGGAGATATTGGCTTTATTCCGAAATCAGAGAATATGACTACTGGCTTGCTCATTACACCGCAAAAACCAACTATTCGGGCCCGTACGTTATGTGGCAATGCACAAGTAAAGGCAGAGTTGACGGAATTGACGGTAATGTCGATTTCAACATAGCATATAAATCTTTTTGATATTAAACCTAGACAAAACAATCAGGGTACAAAGGTTTTTTCGGCTAAACGGTGTACTAAGCGGCTTTGTTGCCCTCCGCTCACAATACGACAGTATTCCTCGGTCGCTGCGCCGCTAAAGCACGCCGCTTGCCGAAAATCTTCGACCTAAAACGAGAAGATTTTTCCGGTTTGGAAGCCGAAGAACGCAGGAATACTTCCGTATTTCAAGTGATGAGACAAACAAAACGGGAAAATACTCCGTTTTAGGAACCGTTGTACCCTGATTGCTTTGTCTATGCACTCCCGCAAAATTACTCTTAAAGAGTCGGTTTTGCAGGGGTGCTTTTTCGTAGATTTATATATAAAATACATTAAATGGAAAATAATTAAAGAAATTACCAATTTTTTCTTGCGTTATTTGGAATTATATGGTATACTGTAATTACCAAATTTAGGAGGAATAAATATGCATAAGAAAATCAAAGTATTAATCGCTGATGATGCAGCACAATTCGGTCAGGTATGCGCCAAATCGCTTGGGGAAAGCGGTATGGAAACAATGTTGTGCGCCAAAGACGGAATTGAACTGCTTTCAAAAATCAAAAGTTATCAACCCGATGTTGTAATGGCGGACGTATTTATGCCCGGTAAGGATCTGATGGGAGTCCTCGGTGAAATTAAAAATATTGAAGCCGATAAAAGGCCGACGGTTCTGGCAATGTCGAGTTTTGATAATCCGCGGCTTGAGAACGAAACTCTCTCGGCAGGGGCGGCATACTATTTTATAAAACCTTTTGATTTAAAACTGCTGGCGGAGAGGATTGAGCAGGTGGCGGCTTGGGATAGATCCAAACTTTCTTCTCAGCATTCGGACAGGGTAAGCGACTCCGACCTGGAACTTATGATAACCGAAATTATACATCAAATAGGCGTGCCGGCACATATCAAAGGGTACCATTATCTTCGCGAGGCAATACTTATGTCGGTTCGCAACAGTGAAGCGATCAATTCGGTAACAAAGGTTTTGTATCCAACGGTTGCGAAAAAGCATGACACCACTGCCTCAAGGGTTGAGCGCGCTATTCGCCATGCAATTGAGGTTGCCTGGGACAGGGGAGATGTAGATATACTGAATTCCTATTTCGGCTACACTATCCAAAACGACAAGGGCAAACCCACAAACAGCGAATTTATTGCAATGATTGCCGACAAACTCCGCCTGCGCCTTAAAATATCCTGACGCTGCATTTTAAGCGACGGTAAGAACGTCTGAACAAAAACATAATTAAAATAATGCCGAACTACAGAGCGATTATATACTGTGGTTCGGCAATTGTATCTTCCTCTCGGCTTTGGAACGCTTCTGTTCCGTGCCGCTGCCGCTGTCTACTATGTTGTCAAGGTCTGCCGTTTGTGCCGTTTCCTGCGTGCGTGCGGCAAAACCGCAACCATAAAGAATTTCAGCACGGTTTCACGCCGTGCTGATTTTTTGTTATAGATTGCTTTATCTATTTAGGCTTCAAACTTATGTTTCAAATTCGTCATTTGTAATCCGTAATTTAATCATCGAATTGCTAAATGATTAAATTGTTTCTTGACAGTTGTCAAATTGAATGATAAAATATAATTGCATCATAATAAAGCAAAATGATGAAATTGACTTGAGGAATGATTATGAGAAACTATTCTTTTAAAGATAAATACAATAAGCTGTTAACACCCGATATTGTTGTTTTGCTCTCTCAAATCCATGAATTTAAAGGTAAGCAAGAACTTTTGATAAATGCAAAAAACGATATGCTTACAGAGCTAACGGAAGCGGCAAAAGTTCAAAGCACCGAGGCTTCTAATAAAATAGAGGGTATTATCACTACGGATGACCGTTTAAAAAAAATAGTCCGTGATAAGACCATGCCGAAAAACCGAAGCGAAAAGGAGATTGCCGGTTATCGTGATGTGCTTGCAACAATTCACGAAAGCTATGAGTATATTCCGCCAAAGCCGAGTATGATTTTACAGATTCATCGCGATTTATACAAATACAGCGGACAATCTGTCGGCGGCAACTACAAAACAAGCGATAACGTTATTGCTGAGGATTATAAAGACGGAACAAGGGTTGTTCGATTTCATCCGGTTCCTGCTTGGGAAACACCGGAGATAATGAAAAATCTTTGCGATGAGTATGAGTTCGCTCTGACAGATCCGGAAATGGACCCGCTGGTGCTGACATCCGTTTTTATTCTTGATTTTCTTTGTATACACCCGTTTAATGACGGAAACGGCAGAATGAGTAGATTATTGACTTTATTACTGCTTTACCGTGCCGGATATACTGTTGGGAAATATATCAGTATCGAAAAATTGATTTCTGACAGTAAAGAAACCTATTATGAGGTCTTGCAGGAAAGTTCTGACGGTTGGCACGAAAATAAGAACGATTATGCACCATTTGTGCGTTATATGCTTGGTATCATTGCTGCGGCATACCGCGAATTTTCGTCAAGGGCTGAGCTTTTGGCAAACAAAGGTTTATCCAAACCGGACCGGATAAGGGGAATAATCAAAGATACACTCGGCAAAATCACCAAAGCGGAAATTATGCAAAAATGTCCTGATATAAGCCAAGTAACCGTGCAAAGAGCGCTGAACGATATGCTGAAAAAAGGGGAAATAATCAAAATCGGCGGCGGACGCTATACCAAATATATTTGGAAAAACTAACAGCTTGAAATATGCAATTTGGTAAATGCAGAATTAAGAATGTAGAATTAAGAATTTACTTGGAGAAGAAAATATGGATAATCTTATACTCGATAAAAGCAAAGCATTTGCAATACGAATCATTAACCTTTACAAACATCTAAATGAAGAAAAAAGAGAGTATATTCTGTCAAAGCAATTGTTGCGAAGTGGGACAAGCATAGGTGCGAACTGCCGGGAAGCGGCAAGAGGTCAAAGTAAGGCGGATTTTGTTGCTAAAATGAATATAGCCCTGAAAGAAGCGGACGAAACCGCTTACTGGCTTGAATTGCTTTATGCAACCGATTTTGTGACACAGGTACAATTTCAAAGTATTTATAATGACGCCGAGGAACTGATCAAACTTCTTGTCAGCATTATTAAAACTGCCAAACAAAATAATTCTTAATTCTAAATTGGAGGAACGATATGATAACCGGAGAACTGAAAAATAAAATTGACAGCTTGTGGGATATATTTGCTGCGGGCGGACTTGTAAATCCGCTGGATGTAATTGAGCAAATCACCTATCTGATGTTTATTCACGACCTTGACGACAGCGACAATTTGCGCGCCAAGGAGGCAGCCATGCTGGGGCTGCCTTACAGCAGCATTTTTGCAAAAGAGGTTTCTATCGGCGACCGCACGGTAGAAGGCAGCCAATTAAAATGGTCTGTGTTCCGAGATTTTCCTGCCGGAAAAATGTATGCAGTTGTGCAGGAAAGCGTGTTTCCGTTTATAAAAAATCTGCACGGTAATAAGGACAGCGCCTATTCAAAATATATGGGCGACGCAATCTTTAAAATTCCGACTCCGCTGCTGCTTTCAAAAGTGGTTGATGCACTCGACGGTATTTATGAGTTAATGAACGAAACGCAGGGTTCCGATGTCCGCGGAGATACATACGAGTACCTTTTAAATAAAATTGCGCAATCGGGGCTGAACGGACAGTTCCGCACACCGCGCCACATTATTAAAATGATGGTGGAACTGACAGACCCCAAAGCCGACGAAATCATCTGTGACCCGGCTTGCGGCACTTCCGGATTTTTGGTTGCGGCAGGCGAATATTTAAAGGAACATCGCAAAGAGGAAATCTTTTTTAATAAGCAGAAAAAAGATCACTATATGAATGGGATGTTTTCGGGCTATGATATGGACAGAACGATGCTTCGTATCGGTGCGATGAATATGATGACCCACGGGATTGACAACCCGTTTATTGAATACCGCGACAGCCTTTCCGACCAAAACACGGATAAGGATAAGTACAGCCTGATTCTTGCCAATCCGCCGTTTAAGGGCAGCCTTGATTATGACACCGTTTCGGCAGATTTATTAAAGGTTTGCAAAACCAAAAAGACCGAGCTTTTGTTCTTGGCGCTGTTTTTGCGAATGCTTCGTATCGGCGGCAGGTGCGCCTGTATTGTCCCCGACGGGGTGCTGTTCGGCTCTTCTGCGGCGCATAAGGCAATCCGCAAAGAAATTATTGAAAACAACCGCCTCGAAGCCGTTATTTCTATGCCGTCGGGCGTGTTTAAGCCTTATGCCGGCGTTTCTACCGCTGTTTTAATATTTACAAAAACCGGACACGGCGGCACGGATAAGGTTTGGTTTTACAATATGCAGGCGGATGGTTTTAGCCTTGATGATAAGCGTTCACCCATTGCTGATAATGATATTTCCGATATTATCGCGCGCTTTAAAAACCCGGACGGCGAAAAGAGCCGCGGAAGAACCGAAAAATCGTTCTTTATACCCAAAGCGGAAATTGCCGAAAACGATTATGACCTTTCAATAAACAAATACAAAAAGACCGAATATAAACCGGTGGAATATCCGCCCACAAGCGAAATTATGGCAGATCTGCGCAGGCTTGACAAGCAGATTAGTGAGGCTATGGATGAATTGGAGAAAATGCTGAATTAAGAATGTAGAATTTAGAATGATAAATTTATAATTTGTAGGGATGAAAATATGAAAATAGGCGATTTGTGTACATACGCTCCTAAATCCTCAATTAAGGCAGGAGAAGCCGTAAGCAATGGGGAATATATGTTTTTTACGTCAAGTTCCGATGAAAATAAACGATACAGTGATTATCAGCTTGATTGTGAAGCGATAATTATGGGAACAGGTGGTAATGCAACGCTGCACTACTATAATGGAAAATTTTCCACTTCGACGGATTGTGTTGTCCTTATCCCAAATGAGTCTATTCGTTGCAAGTATTTATATTATTTCTTTTTATGCAATATGGTTACACTTGAAAACGGGTTTAAGGGTGCCGGACTTAAACACACTAATAAGAATTACATAAGCAATATTGAAATTTATAATGTGCCTGATATTGAAACACAAGATAAAATAATAAAAATATTGGATGTGGTTTGTGGAATTAAGCTTTATTATCGGCAGCAACTCCAAAAACTCGATGAACTCGTCAAATCCCGATTTATCGAAATGTTCGGAAGCATATCAGATGATAAAAAGGTATCCATGTCGGATGTGTGTTTGATAATTACTGATGGCACTCATCAACCACCAAAATTCACATCGTGGGGAATACCATTCCTATTCGTTTCAAACATAGTGGGAAATGAGATAACCTACGATGCTGAGAAATATATATCCGAAGAAACATATGCGCAACTAATCAAACGCACTCCCATAGAAATTGGAGATGTTTTATTATCAACGGTGGGCTCGTATGGACATCCAGCGGTTGTAAAGAGCAACAAACCATTCTGCTTCCAACGACATATTGCTTACCTGAAGCCAAAAACGCAACTGATAGATAGCTGTTATCTTCATGGAGCAATTTTGTCGCTTGATGTTCAAAAACAGATTGAAGAACGAGTGAAGGGTATTGCACAAAAAACTTTAAACTTATCCGAAATCAGAAAACTGAGACTACCTTTGCCGACACTTGTTGATCAAAAACAATTTGCAGCCTTTGTTGAACAGGTCGACAAATTGAAATTTGCCACACAACAGGCACTAGATAAGTCACAATTATTATTTGATAGCTTAATGCAAAAATATTTCGGATGAATTAACTAAGTTTACTGTTAATTGAATTTGTCAAATAGATAACAGTATTATGTTTTGCAGTTAAATACAAGAGTAATGGGGGGAATAAAACAAATGTACAGTAAGATGTATTATGAAGAATATGCTCGACTAACGCTTAAATATATTTTTCCGTAT
>CAVKHV010000066.1:0-7893 GCA_963656085.1 Agathobacter sp. | reverse complement strand
TTTGGCTTGTTGCGTTTTTTTAGTTTTGCCTGTTGCGATATTCAATAAGATTTTCCTTTCCGCCGTTATTATATATACAGAAGGCAGTAATCAAGCCGTCGAGGTCACACTCGGCGGCTTTTTTGCTGCCCGAAAAACGGAAAGGAGGTTTAGTCTATGGTGCTCAAAATCACACCGAAGCAGCGGACAAAGATCAACGCCCTTGTGCGCAAAACTTGCTGTAATTGCTATAAGGGAAACTGCCTGCTGCTGGACGACGGCAAAGAAACGAAATGCGTACAGCTCATTTCTCGGCACGGTATCTACTGCAACTATTTTCTGAAAGCGGTATTACCGGCTGAAAAGGAGCTGTACACAGAAATCTTACAGCAAAACGGGATCAATGGATAACTGCCCGAAAAAGAGTTATCCGAAATATTTTTGAAATGCGCTATGCGCAGGAAAGGACTTATGATGAAAACGATCAACAACACAAAAATCATCGGCATCGACCACGGCTACGGGAATATGAAAACGGTTAATTGCTGTTTTCCCACCGGCATTACCGCCTATGAACACGAGCCGCTGTTTACAGCAGATATGCTGGTCTATAACGGTAAGTATTATCTCATCGGCGAGGGACACAAGGAGTTTGCGCCGGACAAGATCAAGGATGAGGACTACTATGTGCTGACCCTTGCGGCGATCGCCAAGGAACTGAAAGCCGAAAATCTTACCGAAGCGCACATTGTGATTGCCGCCGGTCTGCCGCTGACTTGGACAAGCGGGCAAAAGGCGAACTTCAAGGCGTATCTGATGAAAAACGCTGAGGTAGAGTTCACCTACAAAAAGGCAGCCTACCACCTCTTTATTGACGATGTGCGTATCTATCCGCAGGGGTACGCCGCCATTGCAAGCTTTGCCACCACCCTGAAAGGCGTCAACCTGATTGCCGACATCGGCAACGGCACAATGAACACCCTGTATATGATCAACGGTAAGCCACATCAGGGCAAAATGTTCACCGAGAAATTCGGGACATACCAGTGTACCCTTGCTGTCCGTGAGGCATTTATGCAGAAAACGCAGCGGGAGATCAATGACGCCATCATTGACGAGGTGCTGATCACCGGCACAGCAAATATTGCGCCTGCTGATCTGAAAATCATCAAGAGCGTCGCCGCTGAGTATGTGCGGGACATCTTTCGCAGACTCCGTGAGCACGGCTATGATGAAAACACGATGACCTTGTATGTGACCGGTGGCGGCGGGTGTCTCATTAAAAATTTCAGCAAGGTAAACGCTGACCGTGTGAAATTCGTTGAGGACATCTGCGCCGCCGCAAAGGGATATGAATATCTGGCAGAGGCACAGATGAAAGCTGAGGCAAAGGGATGAGCAAGTATCGGATTAATGTGCGGTTTGATTTAGACAAGCCAACGGAGGCGAAAGCCGCACAGTATTTACAGTTGCTCGACAAATCCCGCAACGCTTTTATTGTAACGGCGGTCTTAAACGAAATGCAGCGGCAGACATCCGCAAACGGGGTTTTGCTGGATGATATTCGGCAGGTCATACGAGAGGAACTGCAGGAGGTGTCGTTTGTTGCGGCATCTCCTGTTTTTGAGCAGTCACAACCGGAACTGACCGAAGAACAACAGGCTGAAAATGAAAAAAGTGTGCTGGATGACCTTGAAATGTTCGGCTAAGCCAAAACACCGATATATGGCTCAAATCGCAGTATTTGCAGCAGAATCAGAGCCATTTTGGCTCAAAGACAAGATGCGCCCCAAGGGACAAGAAAGCGTTTTTCGGTATCGTGCAGCGCAGAGATACGCTGAAATTTCGGTATCTGACAGCCGCTTTTCTTTATGCCCTGCGAGGTGCGTCTCACGGTATAACAAGCAGGGAACTTGTACGGCAAGTTCCCAAACAAATCGGCTGTTCGCCGGTTTCTCTTTAGGGGCCAAATGCCCCTAATACCCCGATGCCGCAGAAATGTTAAAATAATATCCGTGGAGAACCATTGACAAAAGGTCGGTATACCGATATAATATCAATATAAGGAGTTGACAAGTATGACTTTACAGAATTTTCTTGACCAAAAGAATATAACAAAATATCATTTGTCCAAAATTAGCGGTGTCCCCAAAACAACCATTATTGATATATGCGCCGGCAAGAGCGCTATTGGAAAATGCTCCGCTAAAACCATACAGCAGATAGCCTCTGCTTTGAAATGCTCTATGGAGGAAATAATGCAGTTAGACGAACCCGAAAGGCTTGACCCCGAAACGGGCCGCCCTGAAAACAAGGCATATTTAGAATGCGGTTTACCCCCGTATTTGCAAAAGTCGATCAAGAATATGAAACAGTCTTGGGAAATTGAAGACAGCGGAAAGCGGGATATTCATTGGGATATTTATTGGTGCGATTTGAATGCAGATATAAATTCCGCCGAGGTTGACCGCGTTATATCTCCCGAACAGGCGTGGTATTTAAGAACAAAGTATTTAAGAATGAAAAGGAATTGATTGTTTATGATAGATTTCACAAATCTTCCGGTAAAGAACAAAACCTATACCGGAGCAAACGGCAGTAAAATATGCGTAGTTTATGAGGGCGAGGCGTATATGCTGAAATTTCCGACGCCGCCTTCACGAAACAATAAAATGAGTTACACCAACGGTTGTGCCTCCGAGTATATCGGCTGTCACATTTTTGAAAGCATAGGTATTCCGGTACAAAAAACCCTGCTCGGGACTTACACCAAAAACGGAAAGGAAAAGGTTGTTGTTGCCTGCAAGGACTTTACTTCAACAGGTATCGTTCTTCAAGACTTTGCCTCGCTTAAAAACACGATTATCGACTCCGAACACAATGGCTACGGAACCGAGCTCTCGGATATAATGTGTACTATCGAGGAACAAACGGCGGCAAATCCATATGAACTGAAGGAGTGGTTTTGGAATATCTTTATTGTCGATGCCCTCATAGGAAACTGGGACAGGCACAATGGAAACTGGGGATTTCTCTATAATACCGAAACGGATAAAATGGAGATTGCTCCGGTTTACGATTGCGGCAGTTGCCTATTTCCCCAGGCAGACGATATAATTATGCAGGATACGCTGGATAGCCAAGAAGAACGCAATTTGCGTATATATCAGATACCGTTATCGGGTATAAAAATCAACGGTACCAAGATAAATTACTACGATTTTATCTATTCTTTAGAAAACAAGGATTGCAACAGAGCATTAATGCGTATTCATCCAAAGATAGATTTAGCGAAAATCAATCAAATAATTGATGACACTCCTTATATAAACGCGCTTCAGAAGCATTTCTACAAGACGATGCTGAAAGAACGCAAGGAAAAAATATTGGATGTCTCAGCAGAAAAGCTCCGCAAGCGTGAGCGCTCAAAAAATCAAGAGCGTTAAAACAGTATAACAACTGAATATCAGCAAAAAGCCGATGGGAAAATTCTCATCGGATTTTTTGCACCCAAAAATAAGAAAGAAGGCATTTATATGAACGAAAGCAAAAAGAAACTGTCGGCACGGATTGAACTCCGTATAACAGCGAAAGAGAAAGAAAAAATTCAAGCCAAAGCCCGAAAATGTGGGCTGAGTACAACCGAATATGTGAAGCAAAGAGCGTTGGGGTACGAGCCGAGATCGGTTCCGCCCAACGCTCTTTTTGCTTTCATTGAAAAGCTGGGCGAACTTGCGAATAAAAACGGTTCGCCG
Source organism: Agathobacter sp. (assembly GCA_963656085.1). Lineage (GTDB taxonomy): Bacteria > Bacillota > Clostridia > Oscillospirales > Acutalibacteraceae > CAVALG01. Next base: position 4,159 of record CAVKHV010000066.1, on the reverse strand, counting down.
GAGCTGGACAAGAAAATCTGTGCAGTGCTCAAACAAATCACGGCAGAATTTCTGCTGCCGGGAAAGGGGGGCCAATCGGGGCCCCCACAAAGCAAGTCGCTTTGTGGGGAAAAGGAGCATCCGCATAAAAACGAGCCTTTTGCCGCTTGCGGCGAAAGGGAGGAAAAGGAGCGTGATGCGACGTGGCTGTAACAGGCTTTTGGCCAGTATTCAAAAATCTCAAAGCCACGCTGGACTACGCCGACAATCCCAACAAAACCACCGCCCCGGAATATCTCGATGCGGATTTATGTGCTGCGTTGCGCTACGCAGAAAACTATGATAAAACCGACCGTAAGATGTTTGTCGGCGGCATCAATTGCTCGGCGCAGAATGCCTACGCCGAGATGATCGCCGTCCAGCGGCGGTTTGGTATGAAAGGTAAGGTTGTTGCATACCACGGAATACAAAGTTTTAAGAGCGGTGAAGTCACACCTGAAGAAGCATTTGAAATCGGAAAAGAGACAGCAAGAAGGATGTGGGGGTGCGGGTCTCCGGTGGAGACCTCTGATTGCAACAGCAATCAGAAGCACCGACCGAGCCGGCAGGCGAGACCCCGGTATCAAGTACTCGTCACGGTTCACCTGAATACCGACAATGTCCATTGCCACTTTGTTATAAATCCCGTGTCCTTCAAGGACGGCGCAAAATTCAAAAACAAAATCGGCGACCACAAGGAGCTGCGGAACATCTCCGATACGATCTGCCGGGAACACGGGTTATCCATCCTTGAAAATAGCGATTTCTACTCCAAGGGTAAGAAAAAGGAATATTGGGTTCACAAGGCCGGCAAGAAAACGCACCGGGACTATCTTCGGGAAGATGTGGAATATTGCCTGTCCTTTGCAACCAACCCGAGAGAATTTGAAAATCAGCTTTATGCGCTCGGTTATACGCTCGACCCTGTGCGGTTTTCAGTCAAGGCAAAGCATTGGGACCGAGCCGTGCGGCTGAGCCGCATCGGCTTCTCAAAGGAGTGTGTCAACGAGCTGCTACGGCAGAACGCCGAAAATCGGTATCGGCTGTTCACCTTGGAATACCGACCACCGTACAAGCCAAAGAAATTTCCATTGGAGCACGAGCTGCGAAAGCTGGGCTTCTCCATTGAGCACAGTTATGATGCCGCCACCGTTTTGGTGGATACGGTGTTTTATCTTGTCATAACGGTAATTCAAATCGTAGCCGAGCTTGCCGATGTAATGCTGCTGTCGCCGGATTTGCGGGCGGCGGAAAAGGATTTGAAAGAGTTGATTGGTGACTATCACTTTTTGCAGGAACACGACATCCACACGGCTGCCGACATCCAAGCGAATATTGAGCAAACCAAGGCAGAGCTTTCCGCTTTGGAGCGTGAGCGCAGCGACATCAGCAACCGCATCCGACGCCCAAGGTCACTGAATGAACAGGCAGAAAACAAGGAACGCCGCAAGGCGGTATCCAGGCAGATGAAACCGGTAAGGGAGCATCTGCGCCGTGCGGAACGGATTTTAGAGGAATCCCCGCACCTGTATGAACTATTAAAACAAGAGCACGAGCTGGAGAAAAAAGCCCGTGCAAGATACAAGGAAAGAGGTAGATAAAATGAAAAATACGATGAAAAAACCGGTGGCAATTCCGGTTGAAAAATTGCACCCATTTGACGGACATCCGTTCAAGGTCAAGGACGATGACGAAATGAATACGCTGATCGAAAGCGTACAGACGCAAGGTATTCTTTCGCCGTTGATCGTCCGACCCGTAGAAAATACAGATGAATATGAAGTAATAAGCGGACACCGCCGTTTACACGCCGCACAAAAGGCAGGGATCACTGAGATCCCTGCCTTGATTTATGCCCTTGACCGGGATGCTGCCGCCATTGCGGTAGTGGACAGCAATCTGCATCGTGAGCATATTCTGCCCTCTGAAAAGGCGTTTGCCTATAAGTTGAAAATGGAGGCGCTGTCCCGTCAAGGCAAACGGACAGATTTAACTTTGTCGCAAGTTGCGACAAAGTTGGATACCGCAACGGAAATCGGAAATTGCTCAGGCGAAAGCCGAGATACAGTTTATCGTTATATCCGCCTGACCTATCTTATCCCCGAACTGCTTGACCTGATGGACGATGGCAAAATTGCGCTTATGGTCGGCGAGGCCTTGTCCTATCTCGGCGATGAAGAACAATACGCCGTCTTGGAGCAATGCGAGATGAGCGATTGCACACCGTCCTATGCACAAGCCGTTGAAATGAAAAAGAGGTATCAGGATGGGCAACTCACGGCTAAGAATATTAGCGAAATTCTTTCCCGTGAAAAAGCAAATCAGAGGGAAACCATTAAAATTCCAACCGAAAAAATACGAAAATACGCACCAAACGCTGATGCGAAACAACTTGAGGATTTTATCCTCAAAGCCTGTGACCATTACCGCAAATATCTCATCCGTCAGCGTAATCGGGACGAAAGATAAGGGGGACTGAATAATGAAAAATCAAACAAATTGGATCGTCGGCATATCCGACGGCAATCCGCACGAATACAAAATAGGCAATGTGACCTTTACGGTACTTTCGGAGTTTCAGCCGAAAATATCCAGCGTAACAATTAAAAACCGCTTTGAACGGACGATCACCGGTGATTTCACAGATTTGACCGGAGAAATTTTCAGAGATAAAATGGCAGCGGAATATGTGTGTTCGACTGCCGGGAAGGAGGACTTATGCAGTCGAAAAAGAAAAACGAACAAACAGGGATAACGGCGCTTTATTGCCGCCTGTCCCGTGACGACGGTGGGGACGGCGACAGCAACTCCATTGTCAATCAGCGCAAAATGCTCACGAAGTATGCCAAAGAAAACGGATTTACCAACACTCGTTTTTATGTGGATGACGGTATCACTGGCACTCGCTTTGATCGCCCCGGTTTTCAGGCAATGCTTGACGATATTGAAATGGGCTATGTATCCACGGTTATCGTCAAGGATCTATCCCGACTTGGGCGTGACTATGTTACCGTCGGGCAATACACGGACATTTACTTCCCGGATCATAATGTTCGTTTTATCGCAATCAACGATTTAGTTGACAGCGATGAGGGAGAAAATGAGATTGCTCCGTTTAAGAATGTAATGAACGAAATGTATGCCCGTGACATCAGCCGCAAGGTGCGTTCGGCGCACCGCATCCGTGGTACTTCCGGGGAACCGTTATCTCAACCGCCGTATGGATATATGAAAAGTCCCGAAAACAAAAAGAAGTGGATCATAGACCCCGAAGTGGCGGCAGTGGTAAAGGATATTTTCAAAATGACCTTAGAGGGCAAGGGTGCAGAAACGATCGCCCGCATCTTGCAGGAAAAAAAGGTGCTTGTCCCGATGGCATATTGGCAAAGCAAAGGGCTGCCGAGAGGCGGCAAGAAAACGCAGCCTAATCCGTACAAGTGGTGCAAGACAACGGTATCTAAAATTCTTGCACAGCAGGAGTACTGCGGGGATATTATCAATTTCAAAACCTGCTCTAAATCCTTTAAGAACAAAACACGGTATGCTAATCCCGAGGATAAGTGGGCGATTTTCAAAAATGTCCACGAACCGATTATTGATCGCGAGGTGTTTGAACAGGTGCAAAAGCTGATCGGCAAAACCCGCCGCCGTAATCCGAAGCCGGAAAATTGGGAACGCAATATGTTCTGTGACTTGCTTTACTGCGCCGATTGCGGACGGAAACTGTGGTTTAACATTAAGCACGACAAGGAAGATATACCGTTCTTTATGTGCGGCAATTATCACGGCAACCGAGGAACTTGCAGCTCAACCCATTACCTCAGAGCCGACGCTATTGAGCAGGTAGTAATGCTGGAACTTCGTCGCTTATCCAAATGTCTGTGCGATGACGAAGAAAGCTTTGCTATGCTGCTTGCCGATAAAACCAATGCGGATATTCTCAAAGAGAAAAAGCACATTGAGGGTGAGCTGCAGAAGTGTATTGTTCGCAGCGAACAGGTGGCTGAGCTGTGCATTAAGTGCTATGAGGACAATGTATCGGGCAAATTGAGCGACGAGATGTTTATGCGGTTTTCGGGCAAGTACGAGGCGGAACGCTTGGAATTGAAAGAGAAAATCTCCGCATATCGTAAACGCCTGT
>CAVKHV010000065.1:0-7977 GCA_963656085.1 Agathobacter sp. | reverse complement strand
TTTGATAATAGACGGTGGATTGTTCTTACAGTTAGCTTTTTTCTCTCCCTCCGTCGAGGCTTTGCCTCGACACCTCCCTCGTCAGAGGGAGGCAAGGGTTTGTGCTTACCGTCAGCGCTCAAACTACAGCCACCCACATCTAATGTCTACAGTCTAGCGTCTAACGTCTAGAATGGGCGGCAAGAGTTTGTGCTTACCGTCAGCCCTAAGTCTACCGTTTCCAGCAGATCTTAAAACCGTTTGCGCCCTTTACGCCGGAAACGTAGACATCCGCCTTCGGGTCTTCAGCCAAAAGCGGCGCAACGCACTCCGGAAAATTGATTTCGTCGGCAATCGTTTCCACCGAAAAGCGATAGGCGGAATTTTCGTCAAAAATAAATTCGCAGGAAGTTTCGCCTTTTTTATGTGCCGCCAGCACCTGCTTCCCTATAACAGCCGACCCTTTACCCGAAGCCGGTATACTGCGGCCGGCAAGCGACAGGCAGTTATATTCCCGACTGCCGCAACCGGGCAATTTATAATTAAAACTGCCCGAATACTCGATGTCGCTTATATCGGTTTTTTGAAAATCCTTATCTTTAACATAGGTGGCGGAAATATCCTTGTCGGTGATGTTGACAAAGCAGTAATTCATACTGTCGCCCGTGTCTGCCGAAGTAGGGTCGACATAATACCAATGGTTGCCTACCTTAACAATATTCCACATATGCCCGATCCCGTTCATTTTGCCGCTGACCAATCCGTTTTGGACGCCGACGCGGTCAAGCAAAAGGGCAAAGGCGCGCGCGTACCCTTCGCATACGGCGGAGGCGGTCATCCCCTTAGCGCCGTTTTTATGTTTAACAAGCGCGCCGTAAGCCGTGTAAGCCTGCTCATATCCGTCGGGCGAGACTGCGGCGGCAGCGGCTTTATCATAGGTTACGCGCGGCAGCAGCCAGTTAAGCGCAGCCAATTCTTTTTCGTAATCCCCGGTTGCGGAGGAGGCGGCAGCGTCAAACTCGGCAAGCGCCGCCGAGAGTTGCGCGTTTTTTTCGCGGACTTCTTCCGCCGTGCAGTTATATCCGGGGTGCAGATAGAATCTGCCGCCGGAATGTTCCCAGGAAAAGTTTCCGTCAAGCCAGAAATACTCGGGGTAATCATTTTTTACGGCGGTGTAGCACAAAACAAGGTCGGCAAATGACGTAACGCCGCTAAGCGCTATTTTACCGTCGGCACGGTTTGCAACCGCGCGCACGATTTCGGAATACGGCGCCGCCAGTTCGCTGCCGATACGGGAAGCATAATACCGATTCCCCGTCTGTCGGGACGGCTGAGCCGCCTGACCCGAAGAAGAGTGGCTGCCCGAGGAAGACTGACTGCCTAAGGATGACGGCGGATCGGTAACCTCGGACGCATCGGGATATTCGTAACTTTCATCTATGTATACCACGCCGGAATCCTCGCCGCCGTGTATTTTGAAAACGCTTGTAACACTTTTAAAGGGCGAGCAGCCCGCAAGGCACAGGACGGCAACGGCACACAGCGCCGCCGTTATTCTTTTTTTCATACTGCTCTCCTCCCTTTTTCGGTATTTTAATCGCTTTTTGTACCTGACTGTGCGTCGTCTGCGGTTTTTCTGAACCGTTCCAACTGCTCGCGGCAACGGTGAAATTCGGCATAAGACAGGTTTGTATCGGCAGCCGACACAAGGTATAAAAAACGATTTTTAAGGCTTAACGACCCGAACGGCGAAAAGAAACGGTCCGCCAATTTGCGGATAACGTCGCAAAGTTTTCCGTTTTCGGCAAGCTGCGTCACCTCGTCACCGGTTATTCTGCTGCCGTTCTCACCGTCAAGACCGCCGAACCTGTCCGCAGTTCGGCGCAATGTTTCGGGCGTGAAACGTATATACCCTGCCGGGTCCGACCCCGAAAACACGGTGTACGCCTCTAAAAACGCCGAAACGCCGCGCGCCTTTAAAAATTCCGAAAGGCGCATTGTCATATCCCCCAAAGTCACCCTGCGGTCGGGAACATCGGCGCAGGAATACTCCGCCGTTTTAAAATTGAATTCCAATTTTGCAAATTCGGTTTCGGCGCCGTTATCGTAAAGCACGACGACCGACGTATTACCGACGGATGAAACCGGGGCGTCCTCCCCGTTTTCCTTGCTGTTGCCCGACCTTTTGGGCGAAGCGGCGGCGATTACCAGGAACACCGCCGCAAAGCAGCCGAGCGTTATAAAAAACGCTTTTAATGCGGTTGCCAGGTCACGGTTTTTAATGCGTTTAAACTTCAAATTCTTCTCTTCCTTTTAATTATATCACGAAACGGGCGCCTGTCCACATAAATATTTATTACAATTTTGTAATTTCGCCGTTTTAGGAACCGCTGTACCCCGATTGCTTTGTCTAACCTAATAAAAAGTGTTGCCTTGCGGCGAAATTGGTGATATAATGTTTTAGATAATACTATCGGGTGGAGTGGCGGCTTAATTTGCCGCATAATCATTTTGCCGCAGCGGCGCCGATTTATGCCCGCAGCGTGCCGAAATCCGATTGCGTTTAAATTATTTTTTGACGGCGACCCTGACACAAGCCGCCCGGCGGAACGGAGAACAAAGATGCAAACACAGAACAACCAAAATCCGACTGAAGAAAAAAGGCCGCGCGTATTCAGCGCAATTCAGCCCAGCGGTATGCTCACGCTCGGCAACTATTTGGGCGCGCTGAGGAACTGGCGCGCGCTGCCCGAAAAAATGGATTGTATTTTCGCGGTGGCGGATCTGCACGCAATAACGGTGCGCCAGGTTCCCGCCGAATTCCGCAGCCGCATATACAGCACGGCGGCAATACTGCTTGCCTTGGGGCTTGACCCGAAAGAAAATATACTTTTTGTGCAGTCGCAGGTTCCGGCGCACGCCGAACTTGCCTGGATACTTGATTGCTATACCCAATTCGGCGAGCTGTCGCGAATGACCCAATTTAAGGACAAGACCCGCACGCACGCCGACAATGTTAACGCAGGGCTGTTCACCTACCCGTCGCTTATGGCGGCAGACATATTGCTTTACGGCGCAAATTATGTCCCCGTCGGGGCGGACCAAAAGCAGCACCTTGAAATAACGCGTGATATCGCCTCGCGCTTTAACGGAATTTACGGGGACGTTTTCACAATTCCCGAACCGTATATCCCCAAAACGGGCGCGCGCGTTATGAGTTTGCAGGACCCGACAAAGAAGATGTCAAAATCCGACGAAAACGCCAACGCGTGGGTTGCGATACTTGACAAACCCGAAGATATTATGCGTAAATTCAAGCGCGCCGTGACCGATTCGGAAGGTTCGGTCTCGGTTGGTGAAAACCGCCTTGCAATGAACAACCTTATCGGCATATATTCGGCGGTTACGGGTATGACTGCGGAACAGATAGAAAATGAGTTTGAAGGCAAGGGATACAGCGAGTTCAAGGTGAAACTTGCAGAGGCGGTTATTGAAGAACTGCGCCCGATAAGGGAAAATTACGACCGTATTATAAAAGACAGGGCGTCCCTTACGGAAATTTACAAATCGGGCGCCGAAACGGCGGCAAAGATAGCCGGCAGAACACTCTCCAAGGTTAAGAAAAAGGTCGGTTTCGTGCTGTGAGCGGCGGAAAAATGTTTGAGTCGCTTGTCGGAAACGAATTTATAAAATCCCGACTTGCCGAGATGATAAAAACCGGCCGGCTGGTGCACGCTTTTATAATTGAGGGCGACGAAGGGTCGGGCAGGCACACATTAGCCTCGATAATTGCGGCTGCGGCGGTCTGCACGGGCGTAAATCCGCCCTGCGGCGAGTGCAAATTCTGCCACGCAAGCAGGACTTTCGCTCACCCCGATATTCTTCTTTACAAGCCCGCAAAAACGGTCTTTACGGTGGGTACGGTGCGCGAAATAATCAGCGAAGCGTATATGATGCCGATAGAGGCGCGGCGGAAGGTCTGCGTGCTGGAAAGAGCCGACGCAATGAACGAAGAATCCGCCAACGCGCTGCTTAAAATATTGGAAGAACCGCCCGGCGGCGTAATATTTATTCTGCTTACATCAAGTGCGGCGGCGCTGCCGGTCACGGTGCGTTCGCGCTGTGTTACCTTTACGCTGACCGAGCCGGACGAGGCAGAGGCGCAGGCATATCTTGCAAAAAAATTCCCCGAAACAGGGGCGGACGCCATAGCCGATTCGCTTAAAAAAAGCGGCGGCAACATAGGCCGCGCCGAGAAGATATTGTCGGGTGACGACGCCGACTGTGCGGCTGACGCGGCGCAATGCCTTGCCGCGGCGGCGAAGCGGGATGTGTACGGGCTGTTGAAAATTTTTGCGAAATACGAAAAAAGCGGAGTGCGCGCGGCGCAGTTGTTAAGCGAAATATCGCGCGGCGCCGCTGGGCAATTATCGGGCTGCGCCGAAAAGGTCACGAAACTGAGTGAAAACGGGGCGGTAAAGGCGGCGGAGGCGGCTAACGAAGCCGCAGGTCTGTTAAAGGGCAACTGCCAGGTATCGCTCACCCTGACGCGCGCGGCAGCCAAACTGGCAAACGCAGCGGCGGAATGAGCCGCAGCCGTATAGTTAAAACGTAACGGAGGACGCATATGATTGAAATTATCGGAGTAAAATTCAGGGGTGAAGGCAGGACCTATTCCTTTTCTCCGGCGGGACTGAAATTTAAAACAGGCGACACTGTTATAGTTGAAACCGCGCAGGGGGTTGAGGCGGGCACGGTTTGCCGCGCAAACTATTTTGCCGACGAATCGGAGATATCCAAGCCGCTTAAAGATATAAAGCGAAAGGCGACCAAAGCGGATCTTGAACGCCTTGCCGCCAATCGGGAAAAGGAAGAAAAGGCATACGAAATATGCAAAAAGAAGATTGCGGAACACGGGCTTGAAATGAAGCTCATTAACGCAGAGGCGGCGTTTGAAAACAATAAGATAACCTTTAATTTCACCGCCGACGCGAGAATAGATTTTCGCACGCTTGTTAAAGACCTTGCAGCGACTTTTAAAACGAGGATAGAACTGCGGCAGATCGGCGTGCGTGACGAGTCGCGGAAACTGGGCGGATACGGTCTTTGCGGTCAGCCTTTCTGCTGCCGCAGTTTTTTAAAGGATTTCCACCCCGTTTCGATTAAAATGGCAAAAGAACAGGGATTGTCGCTTAACCCGGAAAAGATATCCGGCTGCTGCGGACGGCTTATGTGCTGCCTTAAATACGAGCAGAATTCCTACGAATATCTTAACAAAATAACGCCCAAAGTCGGGTCGGTCGTATCTACGCCGTTGGGCGACGGAACGGTTGTTGACGCCGCCGTGATGACGGGCAAACTGAAAGTTCGGCTGGACGAAGACCAGATGCCGATTGAGGTCAGCCGTGACGAGGCGGAGGTCATCAGCACCCCGCAGAAGTCCAAAAAAAATAAGCAATAAATATCCCAAAAGGAGAACGAAACTATGAAAAACAGCGACAAGAGTATGGACACGATAGTGGCGCTTGCCAAGGGCAGAGGCTTTGTTTACCCCGGCAGCGAGATATACGGCGGGCTTTCAAACAGTTGGGATTACGGTCCGCTGGGCGTTGAGTTTAAAAACAACATCAAGAAGGCATGGTGGCAGAAATTCGTTCAGGAATCGCCCTACAATGTCGGGCTTGATTCGGCTATAATTATGAACCCGCAGACCTGGGTAACCAGCGGTCACGTAGGCGGATTTTCCGACCCGCTTATGGACTGTAAGGACTGCCATGCGCGCCACCGTGCCGACAAACTGATTGAGGACGTCGGCGGTCACGCAGAGGGTATGACCTTTGAAGAAATGGAAAAATACATTGCCGACAACGGCATAACCTGCCCCGAATGCGGCAGCAAAAACTTTACCGGAATACGCAAATTCAACCTTATGTTCAAGACCTTTATCGGCGTAACCGAGGACGCCAAGAGCGAGGTTTACCTGCGCCCCGAAACCGCGCAGGGCATATTTGTAAACTACGCCAACATTCAGCGTACAACAAGGCGCAAACTGCCGTTCGGCGTTTGCCAGATCGGAAAATCTTTCAGAAATGAGATAACCCCCGGCAACTTCATCTTCCGCATACGCGAATTTGAACAGATGGAATGTGAATTTTTCTGCAAGCCCGACACCGACCTCGACTGGTTCTATTACTGGAAAGATTTTTGCAAGAACTGGCTGTTATCCCTCGGTCTTTGCGAAGAACATCTGCGCCTGCGCGACCACGAGAAAGAGGAACTCTCGTTCTATTCAAAAGCGACGACCGATATCGAGTTCCTGTTCCCGTTCGGCTGGGGTGAGCTTTGGGGCATAGCAGACCGCACAAACTACGACCTCGGCAGGCATCAGGAGGGCAGCGGCAAGAGCCTTGAATATTTTGACCCCGAAACGGGCGAAAAGTACATCCCGTATGTTGTTGAGCCGTCGCTGGGCGCGGACAGGGTCCTGCTCGCTTTCCTTTGCGACGCGTATGACGAAGAAACCGACGAAAAAGGCGATACGAGAACCGTACTGCATTTTCATCCGGCGCTTGCACCCTATAAAGCAGCCGTCCTGCCGCTTAGCAAAAAGCTGGCTGAGCCGGCGCGCAAAGTGTTCGCAGACCTTGCCCGTGATTATATGATAGATTATGATGACGCAGGCTCTATCGGCAAGCGTTACCGCCGTCAGGACGAAATAGGCACGCCGTACTGCATAACCTACGACTTTGACAGTGAGAACGACGGGTGCGTTACGGTTCGCGACCGCGACACTATGGAACAGGTAAGGCTTCCGATAGGCGAACTTTCGGCGTTTATTAAATCAAAACTTTCCTTTTAATTTTCCGACATTTAAGTTCATTTCCGACGGAAAGGGGTAAATTTATATGTTGAATTCAAAGAAAGACGGCGGTGCACCGGTCTCGGACAAGAAAAAAATGATATTTATTTTCTCTGTCGTTGCCGTAGTCGCGATTGCCGTAATAATTATAGTTATCGGACAGGTAACCGGCGCATTCCCCATAATCGGGAAAAGCAAAAAAAATAACAACTCCTCCGATTCAGGCAACTCAAACGGTCCCGGAGTTGTGTATGAAATAGACGACAATGCCTCAAACATAGCCGGCACCGAATCGCAGACCTACAGTTCGGACAAGTCCGACCAGGCAAAATCGGACGACTATTATATCGAGCTGGCGCTGCTTAATCCGGTTAAAATGCCGCTTAGTGTTTACGAGCAGATAAGCATTCCGGAAAACGCACAGAGCACGCTCACATACGCCGACGTTTGCGAAATGTTAGGCGGAGAGGGCGTTAAAATGGATACCAACGACTCCAACACTATGATATTTATGTGGGCGTCGACCGATAATAAGGGTTATGCGAAACTGACCTTTAAAAACGGCATAATTGTAGGCAAATCGCAGTGGGGGCTGAAATAATTGGAAAACAAAACGCTTTTGCACATCTGCTGTGCGCCCTGCTCGGTAATGTGCATCGAGTCGCTGCGCGGCGAGGGGACAGAGCCGCACGGGTTTTGGTACAACCCCAACATTCACCCGTATACGGAGTATCGCTCGCGCAAGAACACGCTTGTCGAATACGCCGAAAAAACAGGTATGAGCCTGACGGTTGAGAACACCTACGGATTGCGGGAGTTTGTTAAAAACGTGGCGGACGATATTGACGGGCGGTGCGCCTATTGTTACGAAGTGCGGCTTGAAAAAGCGGCGGAATTTGCCGCCGCAAACGGCTTCCCGTCGTTTACTACAACGCTGCTTATAAGCCCGTATCAAAAGCACGACCTGATTGCCGAAACCGCAAAAAAATGCGGTGAAAAATACGGTGTGGAATTCCTTTACCGCGATTTTCGTCCCCTTTTTCGCGAGGGGCAGCAAAAAGCGCGCGAAGCCGGTATGTATATGCAAAAATACTGCGGATGTATATTCAGCGAAGAAGAAAGATACTTGTCCGGACGTT
>CAVKHV010000064.1:0-8028 GCA_963656085.1 Agathobacter sp. | reverse complement strand
CATTTATAATTCCTCCTGTTTATTTGGATTTTGGATTTTGGATATTAGATGTTAGGCAGTAGACATTAGACCGTGGTAACGGTAGGTTGATAACAGACAGTGGATTGTTCTTTCCGTTAGTTTTTTCTCTCCCTCTGTCAAAACTACGTTTTGACATCGTCTCGGCTGCCGCCTCGGTCGGTGCTTCTGCTTCGCAGAGGTGTCCACCGGACACCCGCACCCTCGTCAGAGGGCGACAAGGGACTGTGCTTACCGTCAGCGCTCGAACTACCGTTACCCTTGTCTAAAGTCTACAGTCTAACGTCTAATGTCCAGAACGGGCGACAAGGGACTGTGCTTACCGTCAGCGTTCAAACTACCGTTACCCTCGTCTAAAGTCTACAGTCTAAAATCTAAGGTCTAAATTGCGCCTTTAATTTTATTAAAACGGGTGAATATATTACAACTGCGCTAAAGGGGGTAAGTCCCAATAATCACCCTATCGTTGCCCGATAGGTCTTTAAAAATTTTGACATCAGAAAAGCCTGATGTTTTAAGCAGCTTTTCGACCTCTGCCGCCTGGTCAAAGCCGATTTCGAGCAGCAGTTTACCGCCGTTTTTCAGCATATTTGCGGCATTTCGGGCAAAGGTTTTATAGAAAAACAGCCCGTCCGCGCCGCCGTCAAGCGCCGCTTTCGGTTCTTTCAGAACCTCGCGCGCAAGGGTAGGTATAACGGATGATTTAATATAAGGCGGATTGGAAACCACGATATCGCACTTTTCGCTAAAGTCGGCAGCGTCGCCGAGCCGCGCGTCAACGTCGGCGTGATTTCTTTCGATATTCCTTTTAAGGTATTTAAAAGCCGCCGCCGATTTTTCAACGGCGATAACGCGGCAGTTTTCGGTATTAAGGGCGAGGGTGACGGCTATGCAGCCGCTGCCCGAGCAGAGGTCGGCGATTTTTAAGCCTTTTTTACCGTCGGTAAATCGGAGGGTACAGTCTACAAGCATTTCGGTTTCGGGGCGGGGGATAAGCACCCCTTCGCCGACCGAAAACGGCAGCCCGTAAAACTCCCATTCGCCGAGCAGGTATTGCAGCGGTTCGCCGTTTATTCGGCGGCGCGCAAGTTCTTCTGTTTGTTTTACCGACTGCTCGCTGCCGTCATAAAACTGCGCTGTCAACTGCCGTGCGTCAAACGACGGAAACTCTATGCCTGCCGCCCGAAAATCGGCGGTAAGCCGAGCCGTTAAATCAAATCTTGATTTTACCATTTATCGTCGTCCGCATTTTCGGGGATCACATACTCCATAGCGGCAATTGCGACCTCCAGCATATCGTCGTCGGGTTCTTTGGTTGTAAGGCGCTGTATCCACAGTCCGGGCGCCGCCACGATTTTCGTAAGGCGGTTATCGTGCCTGCCGCAGTATTTTATAAGCTCGTAACCTATGCCGCAGAAAAGCGGGATAAGCAGTATTTTTATTGCGACCCAGAGGGCGGTAAGTTTGGTTACGGCGGGGAAAAGCACCACGATAACGGTGGAAATAACTATGCTGACCGCTATCATAAGGAACATAAACGAGGTGCCGCAGCGGGGGTGAAAACGAATTTGTTTGCGGCAATTTTCGACCGTGAGGGGCAGCCCGTTTTCATAGCAGAATATGGTTTTATGCTCGGCGCCGTGATACTTAAACACGCGTTTTATATCGGATTGCAGCGAAACGACGGCTATATAGGTTATAAAAATTACGACCTTTACAACGCCTTCCACGGCGGCGCGCCACATATCCAGTTTGCCGCCCTGCAGCCCTCTCCACAGGACGTCCCACCCGATACCGACGTTCGGGGTGGCGGCGGCGTTTATAAGGTTAAAGATGATTGCCGGCAGGAACATAAACAGAGCGACCGCAAGCGCGACCCCCAACACCGCCGACAGCGTGCCGACGACCGCCATAAGCGCGGCGGACGAGCCTTTTTCCGGCTTTTGTTCCGCTGTTGCGGCGCCTGTGTTTTCGGTTGTTTCGGCTGTTTCGGTTTCCTCGGTTATTTCGGGTTTTTTATCGGTTTCCTCGTCGTCGGGCATAGATTTTTCCGCCGATATCATCAGCGCTTTATAGCCGGTTGCGAGGGAGTCGACAAAGCCGAGGACGCCGCGGATAACGGGCAGCGAGCAAAATTTATTTTTCTTTGCCAAGCCCAATCCGTTAAGTTCCGAAATATCTATGCTGCCGTCGGGCAGTCTGACGGCGACCGATGTTTTTTTCGGTCCGCGCATCATAATTCCTTCAATCAGCGCCTGACCGCCGATACTTGTAATTTTTTTATTCCCCATTCTGTTCATTCCTTTCGCCGGTCAGCTCGCTTTCGATTTCCTCAAGTGAGCTTGCCTGTTTAACGTCGTCGATGGTTTCCTCTTCGCTCATCGGGGGAAAGTAAACGGCGGTGACCTCATCCTCGTTTTTTTCTTCGGGCAGCACCGGAAGGACTATTGTGACCTTGGTGCCGACGCCCTCGGTACTTTCGAGAAACATAAGACCGTTATGCTGTTTTATAATCTCATCGGCTACCGCAAGCCCGATACCCGAACCGGGAACGGTTTTGTTCGCCTTATAGAATTTTTCTTTAACGCGGTCAATATCCTTGGGGGCGATACCGGCGCCGGTGTCCGAAATCTCGGTACGCAGGCAGCCGTCCTCGACCGAAGAAGAAACGCAGATAAAGCCGCCCTCGTAAGAATATTTTATGGCGTTATCTATTACATTTATATACACCTGTTTCAGGCGGTTACGGTCCGCCATTACAAACGGCGGATTTTCGGGTGCGATATGGGTCAGTTTTATCTTTTGTTTTGCCGCAAGTTCGGTATACATACCGACCGCCTCGGACAAAACGTCGACCGGGTTGATTTTTTCGAGCGTGACGCTGAGTTTACCCGACTGCATTCTTGAAAAGTCCAGTATATCCTCAACCAGTCCCGAAAGGCGGCTCGCTTCGCTTAAAATTATATCGATTCCGCGCTCGACCGTTGCGGGGTCGTCCCCGACGCACATTTTGACCGTTTCGCCCCAGCCCCTGATTGCGGTAAGCGGGGTTCTCAATTCGTGCGACACGGAAGATATAAAATCGTTCTTCATTTTATCGGTATTTTCAAGCTTTTCAGCCATATTGTTTATAGCGCGGCAGAGTTCGCCTATCTCGTCGTCATGCTCTACGGGCAGGCGGTCCTTAAAATTGCCGGCGGCGATATTCCCGGCGGCGGAGGTCACAAGGTGCACCGGGCGGACGTAGGAACGAATGAAATATGCGCCCGAAAAGACGGTTATAAGCACAACGGCAACGCCGATAAAAACCGCCACGGCGATAACGGCGGTAATATAAAAGCGGACGCGGTCAAGCGAAGTCAGCACGCGGTAGGCGCCCATACTTCCCCCGCCGTAATCGGGCAGAATGACGGTTGCGGCAAGCACCGGCGCGCCGTCCTCGGTGGTGGTGCGGCAATAGGCGATATCATACTTACTATTTTTTGCCTCTTTATAATCGGGCAGTTCGCTGCCGTTTGTGTTGCCGTAAAATCCGCCGGTAGTCACGGTCATAACGTCATTTTTATCAAAAACCTGAACCTCTATCTTGTCGCGGTCGGCAAAATTTTCGCTTATTTCACGGGCGCGCACGGCAAAATCCTCATCGTCCGCGAGGGCGAGCGCACCGAACGGCTTTGCGTAGGAAATTGCGGAATCGGCTACCGCACTGTAGGTTGAGGAGGTAAAGGCAACGATAAAAACAATTTCGCAGACGAGCATAACCAGCACAACGACCGCCAGGACATTAAGCAGCCAGCGGCGCGTAATGCCGCTTAACGATAATATTGATTTTAAACTTATCTTTTTCATTGCGCGGCACCCTCGATTTTATATTAGATATTAGACTGTAGATGTTAGACTGTAGACCGTGGTAACGGTAGTTTGAGCGCTGACGGTAAACACATCTAATGTCTACCGTCTGGCGTCTAGCGTCTAATTCGTGCACCAGCGATAGCCCATACCCCAAACGGTGAGCAGGTGTTTCGGGTCGGACGGGTCGTCCTCAACCTTCATACGCAGTCTGCGGATATTTACGTCGACTATTTTTTCCTCGCCGACGTAGGTAGTGCCCCAGACCCGTTTAAGTATTGCTGTTCGGCTGAGAGCCGAATCGGGATTTGTGAAAAAATACTCCATTATTTGGTATTCAACCTGTGTAAGTTCAATTTCCTTACCCGATTTTTTAAGCACGCGGCGGTGGGTATCGAGGGCAAAATCCCCCAAAACGACGGTGTCAGAGCGGGTCGGGACGGTTACACGGTTTTTTTGCAGCAGGACGCGGCGGTAAAGCGAATCGACGCGCGCGGTAAGTTCGGTGGGGCTGAAAGGTTTGGTTATATAATCGTCGGCACCCATCATAAGGCCGCTTATCTTATCGGTTTCCTGCGAGCGCGCCGTCAACATAATAATACCGAGTTCGGGCGAGCGTTCGCGCAGGGCGCGGCAAAGGGTGAACCCATCCATACCCGGCATTGAAATATCCAGCAGGGCGATATCGAAATCGCCGCCGTTTTCCTCAAAAACTTCAAGCGCTTCTTCGCCGGACGACGCTTCGGTTGTTGTGTAGCCGGCGCGTTTAAGTCCGATTACCTCAAAGCCCCTGATGTCGGCTTCGTCCTCAACTATAAGAACTTTTTTCACCTGTATATCACCCTTTTTTAATTATTTTGCCGACCCGAACGTCAACGGTCGGTGCGGCTGACGGCAGGCTTACCGTCCGCCAGCAGGACAAACATATTTTTGATATCTTTTTCATCGGGCGTCATACTGCTGACGCCGCTTTTGGCATAATACACCTTATTTCCCGCGGAGGAGATCACCGTATACGACTTATCGTCGTCATATTCCGAGCGGGTATATGAAGTTGCGGTAACGAACCGTATTATCTCTTCGCCGACCGCGCCCGTTTCGGCATCGTAGCGATAAAACGCGCGCCGCGAGTTACCGTAATCGGCGGACACGATAACCGAGCCGATCCACTTTTCGGGCAGGAAGATACAATACCCGTCTATGTAATTAACGGCGGTATACGCTGAGGTTATGGCGCCGTCCAGGCTGTAGGTCTTCCAGACGGTCACCGCCACGTTTTCGCTGCCTTTAAGGGTCGGGTTTGACGGCATCGGCTGAGCCGAGGGGACTTCGGGCACGCCGTCGCCGTTCAGGTCGGTAACCGCGATATTCGACGGGCGCGCGGTGCAGGCGTCGGGCAGCAGATTGCAGAACGCACCGTCCTTTACACACAGCAGCTCGGTGAAACTTCCGCTGTCGGCAGTTACCGCGTCGATATACACCGCGGGGATACCCTCTGCGGTTTCGGCAACCACGGGCGCGCGGTAATCGGTCGCCGAAGGGTCAAGCTGAACTTCGGACGCACTTTTTATTCCCTTTTCGCCCACCGTTATCAGCGCGGCAGTTGCTCTGTGCTGGGCTGAATTTATGTAAGCGGTTACAAGTTCGGGCAGCGAATCATTATTTATATCGCAGGCGGCAAACACGGTGTACGGTCTGTCTATACGGCTTTTGAGTTTACCGTCCGATATTCCGTAAACCTCAAGTTTACGTCCGCCGTTGCCCGCAAGTTCCCATCCGACGGCTATATCGGTGCGGCCGGAACCGGAAAAATCGCAAAGTTCGACCTTATCGAGAGCGGCGGCGGCGACCTCGGTATCCGAAATTATCTTCCATTTGCCGTCACTATCGGCAAGCAGGACGATATGCATTGCGGGCGTATCGTTCTTTCGGGATTTGTCCTCAGCCTTGAAAAACGCAACCGCGTCGCGCTTTTTGTCGCCGTCAAAATCACGGATAATGATAGCGGAATGGACCGAGCCGGTCCGCGGATATTTAAGCGCGACCGACATGCCGAATTTTTTATCCAGCAGGGCCTTGATTTCGCCCAGTTCGCCTGTCGGCGCGGGGGACGACAGCATCTCGGACACCTCAGTCGACCAGCGGCAACCCGTAAACGACAGGCAGATAAAAAGGGCGCAGACCAACAACACTGTTTTTTTAAACATATCGGTCGCCCCCTTTTCGGAAATTTTGTTGATTTTTAAAAGCGTTCGTTGCGCGACACAGGCTTTCCACCGCCGCGCACACTGCACTTTTTACATTTTACCACATTCCGCAGCGTTTGTACAGACGAAATAAGAATTTTCCTCCGCCCGTGATTTAATTTTTTATTAAGGTTGGGACAGCGTTAAGGATTTTAGATGTTAGATGTTAGATGTTAGATGTTAGACTTTAGACATTAGATGCGGGTTAACTGTAGTTTGCAGACAGACAGTGAACTGTTATACCGTTAGTTCTTTCTCCCCCTCCGAGTTTTGCCCGTAGGGCAAAACCCACCGTCTCGGCTGCCGCCTCGGTCGGTGCTTCTGCTTCGCAGAGGTGTCCACCGGACACCCGCACCCCGTCAGGTGGAGGCAAGTGGTGAGTGCTTACCGTCAGCACTCAAACTGCCATTCACCACATCTAACGTCTACAGTCTAACGTCTAACATCTAGTACACCACATCTAATGTCTAAAGTCTAACGTCTAATGTCTAGTACACCACATCTAATGTCTACAGTCTAAAGTCTATTGTCTAATGTCTAGAATCTAAAATCTTCCTAAGGTACCTGCCGGTATAAGAGCCGTCAACCGCGGCGACCTGTTCGGGCGTTCCTGCGGCGACTATCTCGCCGCCGCGGTCGCCGCCTTCGGGTCCCAAATCAATTATATGGTCGGCGGTTTTTATGACGTCAAGATTATGTTCGATTACGATTACGGTGTTGGACGCGTCCGCCAGCCGCTCAAGCACCTCTATAAGGCGGTGCACGTCGGCGGTGTGCAGACCCGTTGTCGGCTCGTCCAGAATATACACGGTTTTGCCCGTGGGGCGTTTGGAAAGTTCGGTTGAGAGTTTAACGCGCTGCGCCTCGCCGCCCGACAGGGTGGTTGCGGGCTGACCGAGTTTAAGGTAGCCGAGCCCCACGTCGTAAAGCGTTTTTAGTTTTCGGCTTATTTTCGGCAGGCTTGCAAAGAAGTTCATTGCTTCCTCGACCGTCATTTCAAGCACATCGTGTATGCTCTTGCCCTTATATTTAACGGCGAGCGTTTCGGTATTATAGCGCTTTCCGCCGCAGACCTCGCAGGGGACATAAACGTCGGGCAAAAAGTTCATTTCTATTTTGATTATACCGTCGCCCTGGCAGGCTTCGCACCGTCCGCCCTTGACGTTAAAGGAAAATCTGCCTGCGCCGTAGCCCCTTGCGCGCGCGTCGCGCGTGGCGGCAAAGAGCTCGCGTATATCGCCGAAAACGCCCGTGTAGGTAGCCGGGTTAGAGCGCGGCGTGCGCCCTATCGGCGACTGGTCTATAGCGATAACTTTATCCAGATTTTCGATACCTTTAATTGATTTATGCTTGCCGGGGATAAGTTTTGCGCGGTTAAGTTCGTTTGCAAGGCGCTTATACAGCACGCCGTTGACAAGGCTTGATTTACCCGAACCCGACACGCCCGTTACGCAGACAAGTTCACCGAGCGGAATTTTAACATTGATATTTTTAAGGTTATGTTCGGCTGCGCCGACAACCTCCAAAAACCTGCCGCTGCCCTTTCTTCGTGTCTTCGGGACGGGTATTTTGCGCCTGCCCGAAAGGTAGTCCCCCGTGACCGAATTTTTGCAGTCGGCGACCTGTTTGGGTGTTCCCGCGGCAACGACCTCTCCGCCGTGAACTCCTGCGCCGGGGCCTATATCAACGACAAAATCCGCCGCGCGGATAGTGTCCTCGTCGTGTTCGACAACGATAACGGTATTGCCGAGGTCGCGCAGTTTTTTAAGGGTTGCAAGCAGGCGGTCGTTATCCCGCTGGTGCAGCCCGATGCTCGGCTCGTCAAGAATATAGAGCACGCCCGTAAGGGCGGAACCTATCTGGGTTGCAAGGCGTATGCGCTGCGCCTCGCCGCCCGACAGCGTACCCGACGCAC
>CAVKHV010000063.1:0-8049 GCA_963656085.1 Agathobacter sp. | reverse complement strand
CGTGAAGTTCCACCGCCGCGGTATTTTCAAAAGGCGGCATTTTAACCTCTATATGCTCCGACTTTGAGGTGGGTACGTTTTTGCCCACA
Organism: Agathobacter sp.; assembly: GCA_963656085.1. Classification (GTDB taxonomy): domain Bacteria; phylum Bacillota; class Clostridia; order Oscillospirales; family Acutalibacteraceae; genus CAVALG01. The sequence continues at coordinate 7,960 of CAVKHV010000063.1, read as the reverse complement.
TAATCGCCGCGAATCGGCAATTCCCTGTGCCCCCGGTCAACCAATACGGCAAGTTGTATACTTGACGGCCTGCCGTGCTTAATAATTCCGTCCATTGCGGCGCGCGCCGTTCTGCCCGTGTAAAGCACATCGTCAACCAGTACGACTGTTTTCCCGTCAATATCCACGCCGATATCGTTTTCGGCAAGGACGGGGTCTTCGGATAAGTGGGTAAGATCGTCGCGGTAAAATGTTATATCCAAAACGCCGACCGGTACCTTTGCACCCTCTATCCCGCTTATGTTATCGGCAATTGTTTCGGCAAGCGGAACTCCGCGCCGTTTTATGCCTACAAGGCAAATATTTTCGCACCCGTGGTTATGCTCAAGTATTTCGTGGGCTATGCGTTTAAGCGCACGGTTTACGGCTGCGCTGTCCATTAAAGTTGCTTTGCAAACGCTCATAATTACTACCCCCGAAACACAAAAAACCTCTTTGCAAAATGCTGCAAAGAGGTTCAAAACCGTACAAACAGACCCCACATTACGCGAAGCCATAACCGTATTTCACACCTTGCAGCATCTCTGTGCCGTCATTAAAGGAATATTTCTGTCACATATAGTAACACACTATTCACAATTTGTAAAGCACTTTTTTAAAATTTTTTAAATTTTTTGATTTTTGGGCATATGCGCCTATATGCCTGATTGACAATCACCTTGTTTCATTGTATAATTCAGGTGAAAATAAATCAGAAGGAGTGTGCAAAATGAATCTTTCAAAAGTTGTTAAAATCGCTTCAATCGTTATCGGCGTCGTTTCGGTAGCCGCCGCTGTTGCCGCAGTTGTAAGCTATTTCCTTAAAAAGAAGGATGAAGACTTCTGCAGTTACATTGAGTGTGAAGACGAACCGGAACTTGAAGAAGCCGAAGCGTAAAAACCAACCCGGCAGCAAAACCCCGACAGGGCATTCTGTCGGGGTTTTGTTTTTCTGTTTCGGATGTTGGATTTTAAACTTTGGATTGCCGTCGGTTTGCGGTATTTCTCAAGCCCCTTGCCGCCCGTTTTAGACGTTAGACGTTAGACTGTAGATGTTAGATGTGGTAGATGTCAGCTTGTACGCTTACGGCACGCAAGCTGCCGTTCACCACATCTAATATCTAACATCTAACATCTAAAGTCTACAGTCTAGCGTCTGATATCTAACATCCAGAACGTTGTCCGTCCCCGAAAAGCCCGACCGCGGCGCCAAGCGTACGCTTGGGGACGGCGCAATTTCGGTTTGCCCGCCCATATTAGCGCGCTGCGGTCTGCGCCGTCTGAAAACGAAGTTTTCCGCCGCGGTCAGACTTTTTCGGGGGGCGGACGGCGATTGATATGAAATTCAGGTTGCAGCGGCGGAAAAATACTTTTGCAATTCCGCAAGGTTCTGTTTATTTATGCTGTCCTCTTTAAACAGTCCGGAATATGAATATATAATCACGCCGTCGGCACGGGTTTCCGCGTCGGCTGCTTGTTTTTTAAGTATATCGGGGGTTGTTTGCCATTCGGGGCTTTCGGCGTCTTCCAAGCCGAGTTTATACGCTGCCAATCCTATATACAGCGCGACCGACGGATGGCGTTTAAGGTCCGTCCAATCGTTAAGAAGGGACGAAAACCTGAATTTTTCGGTCGGGTAATCGTACCCGAAATAGAGTTGCGGCGCTATATAGTCGGCGTATCCGCTGCAGGAAGCCCAGCGGCGGATATCGGCGTACTGTTCGGTATAATTTTTATCGCTGCCGTCCTTTGAAATATGGGCGGACGGGCTTACGCCGAATACGGTATTGTTTTTTGAATGTGTTGCCCTGTAGAGTGAGCAGACGAGGGAATCAACCTGCACGCGGCGCCAATCGTCAAGGGAGAGCGGCGATTTTACCGACGCGGCATACGCGTTATATTCGGTTTCGTCAAACTGCGGGTCGCGGGTGGGGTAGAAATAGTCGTCTATATGCAAGCCGTCCACATTATAATTATCAATTATTTCTCGCGCGCCGTTACAGACAAGACGTTGGATTTCGGGCGACGAGGGATTGAACCAAACGGCAATCTTTCCGTCCGCCGACGGCAGGGTTTTAACTAAGTTATCGTTTGAGGGGTCGTTATCTGTCAGGTAGAGGCGCGCCGGGTTATTTTCGGCGAGGTCGTTTATTGAATTGACCGAGGAGGCGGCGCGGTAGGGGTTTATCCAGGCGTGAAATCTCATTTTTTTGCTATGGGCGTAATCGACCATAAATTCGAGGGGGTCAAACCCCGGGTCTTTGCCCTGTTTGCCCGAAACAAAGGCTGCAAAAGGAAATATTTTTGACGGGTAGGCTGCGTCGGCATTTGCCCGAACCTGAACAAACAGGTCGGTTATTCCTATCCCGGAGAGGTTATCGAACATTTTGCAGACATTGGATTTGAACCCCGACTCGGTTTTATCGTGGTTGCCGAGTTCTATATACGATATCCACGCGCCGCGGACGGTTTCGGATGCGCCGCTTGTGCTCTGCGCGGAATTATCCGGCAAGGCGGTTGGGGCGTTCCTGCGCTCTGTGCCGCAGGCGCCCAGCACAAGCAGTAATGAAAGCAGTGCGGCTGTTATTTTAAGCAAATTCATAATTATCTCCCCTTTGTCACATTGTATGATTGCGGCGAAGGGGGTAGACATTGTTTTAGATGTTAGATTTTAGACATTAGACGTTAGACGAGGGTAATGGTAGCTTGCGGGCTGACGGTACGCACAGACCACTTGCCTCCCATTCTAGACGTTAGAAGTTAGACTTTAGACATTAGATGAGGGTAACGGCAGCTTGCGGGCTTACGGTACGCACAGACCCTTGCCTCCCACTGACGGGGAGGTGGGTTTTGCCCTGCGGGCAAAACTCGGAGGGGGAGAGACTGCAGGCCGACGGTAAATGCTTATTATTAATAGTTTTTTCTCTCCCTCAGTCAAAACCTACGGTTTTACCAGCCCCCCTCGTCAGAGCAATGCTGTCAACTTAAGAAATAAAATAAAATAATGCACAAAACGCAAGTGTAGTTTTTGGTTAAAATACCACTTGACTTTTTCACATCGCCCCCAAAATTGAGATAGAAATTCTTGATTTCGGAGTGACGTTTAAGTGAAAATTAAGTTGGGGTTCTCTTTAATCCTTAAGTTGACAGCATTGCTCGTCAGAGGGGGCCAAGGGCGGCTTTGCCGCCGTAAAAGTTGAAATTTTGCACAAGCTCTTACCGTTCCAGATGCTAGACATTAGATGAGGGTGACTATAATTTGAGCGCTGACGGTACGCACAGACTCTTGTCGCCCTCTGACGAAGGTGCGGGTGTCCGGTGGACACCTGACGCGAAGCAGAAGCACCGACCGAGGCGGCAGCCGAGACGATGTCAAAACGAAGTTTTGACAGAGGGAGAGAAAAAACTAACTGTAAGAAAAATTTACTGTCTGCTATCAAAACTACCGCTACCCTCGTCTAATGTCTACAGTCTAAAATCTAACGTCTAAACTCTAACATCTATCATCCAAAGCCCTGTAAAAAAGCTCCGGGTCTGCCGTATTTCGGCAGACCCGGTTTAATGTTTGTGATGTTTTTAAACTGTTGTTTAATCGTTTGTAAACCGTACTTAAACCGCCTTATAACCTGCCTCTTTTACGGCGGCGGCAAGTTTGCTGTCGGGCACGTCTGCCGAAAGGGTCACGGTCGCGGTGCCGCTTGTATGGCTTACTTCGGCGGAAACGACGCCGTCAACTGCTTCAAGCGCGGCTTTCACGTGCGCCTCGCAGTGTCCGCACATCATACCCTCGATTTTCATTGTCTTTTTCACGGTTGAATTCTCCTTTGCGGTATTTTCCGGCGCCGATACAGGCGCGGTTTTTGATTTTTTGTCCTTGATTTTTACAAAATTCAGTCTCAGCGCGTTGGTAACTACGCTGAAACTTGAAAGGCTCATTGCCGCTGCGGCAAACATCGGGTTAAGCATCCAGCCGAACAGATTTGTGAACACGCCTGCCGCCAACGGAATACCGAGCGCATTGTAAAAGAACGCCCAAAACAGGTTTTCGTGAATATTCCGCAAAGTGCGGCGACCGAGTTTGATTGCCGACGGAACATCGGACGGGCTGCTGTTCATAAGCACCACATCCGCCGCGTCGATCGCTACGTCCGTTCCTGCGCCTATGGCTATGCCGAGGTCGGCACCCGTGAGCGCGGGCGCATCGTTAATTCCGTCCCCGACCATTGCGGTTTTGCCCTTTTTGCAAAATTCCTGTATCGCCGCCGCCTTACCGTCGGGCAGGACGTCGGCAATAACCTCGTCAACGCCCACCTGCCGCGCTATGGCGTTTGCGGTGTTGCGGTTATCCCCCGTAAGCATTGCGGTGCGTATGCCCATTTCGGAAAGCGCGGCTACCGCGCGTTTGCTGTCCGCTTTTACCGTATCGGCTACCGCTATAAGTCCCAAAACGGCGTCGCCCCTTGCAAAAATGAGGGGGGTTTTACCGTCGAGCGCAAGTGCGTCGGCTTTTTCTGTAATATCTTCGGGCACGGACATGCGCCCTTTTGCAAATTTCAGGTTGCCGCCGAATATTTTTTCGCCGTCAAGTTCCGCTTCCAGTCCGTTTCCGGGCAGAATTTTAAAGTTTTCCACGCTTTTCGGTTCCGTTTTTTCCTGCGCGCATTTTTCGGTTATCGCTTTGGCAAGCAGATGTTCGCTAAGTGTTTCAAGCGAGCAGGCAAGGGTGAGCAGTTCGCGTTCGTCGCGAGCGCCCGAAAGGTATATATCGGTTATGCGCGGCTTGCCCTCGGTTATAGTTCCCGTTTTATCGAAAACAACGGTTTTAACGCGCCCTGCCGTTTCAAGTGCGGTTGCGTTTTTAAACAGTATCCCGTTTTTGGCACCTACTCCGCTGCCCACCATTATGGCAACGGGGGTTGCAAGACCGAGCGCGCAGGGGCAGCTGATTACCAGCACCGATATCGCCCTGCCGAGCGAGTAGGCAACGCCGCTGCCGCACAACATCCATACGATAAAGGTCACGGCGGCAATTGCCATAACCGACGGCACAAATATTGCCGACGCCCTGTCCGCCGCCTTTGCGATAGGCGCTTTTGAAGCGGAAGCATCGCTTACCATTTTAATAATTTGCGAAATTGCGGTGTCCTCGCCCACCTTTTCGGCGCGGCATTTTAAAAATCCCGAACTGTTTACGGTGGCGCCCGAAACACGGTCGCCCACCGCCTTGTCAACAGGTATGCTTTCGCCCGTCAATGCGGACTCATCCACTGCGCTGACCCCTTCAAGCACTACGCCGTCGGTCGGTATACTGTCGCCGGGGCGGACAACGAAAACGTCGCCCACCTTCAAATCCGCCGCAGGTATAACGGTTTCTTTTCCGTCACGTATTACGGTTGCGGTCTTGGGGCTTAAATCCATAAGGCTTTTAAGCGCGTCGGCAGTCCTGCCCTTAGAGCGCGCCTCCAGCATTTTGCCGACAGTTATAAGCGCCGGTATCATCGCCGCCGACTCATAATAAAGGTCGTGCATATAGGCGTGCGCGTGGTCAGGGTGAACCGTCATTGCAAAGGTCGCATACAGGCTGTAAAGCAGCGCCGCGCCCGAACCGAGCGACACAAGCGTATCCATATTGGGCGAGCGGTTGATTATCGCCTTCGTTCCGCTTATAAAGAATTTTTGGTTAATTACAACCACGGGGACGGTAAGCACCAACTGGGCAAGCGCAATACCGATATGGTTGCCGTCAAGAAACGCGGGCAGCGGCCATCCCCACATCATATGCCCCATTGAAATGTACATAAGCAGGGCGAGAAATATAAGGGAGTAGATGAGTCGGTTTTTAAGGTTTTTAAAGCCCGAATCGGGCAGCGATTCCTGGGGTTTTTCCGCCGCAGGGTCGCTTGCCCCGTAGCCTGCTTTTTGCACCGCCGCAATTATCGCCTGCGGCGAGGCTGTCCCCTCAACCGTCATTGAATTTGTAAGCAGGCTGACGGCGCAATCGGTCACGCCCTCAACCTTTTTTACCGCTTTTTCAACCCTTGCCGAACAGGCGGCGCAGGTCATTCCGGTAACATTGTATTTTTTCATAACGGTCATCTCCGTCAGTCATTATTTATGGTAGGTTCCGCCACCGTTTATTTTAAACGCGCGGTAGATCTGCTCGGCTAACATTACGCGCGCAAGGTCGTGCGGAAAGGTCATATCCGACATTGAAAGTTTAAGATTTGCCGCCGCCTTTACAGAGTCCGCCAAACCGTAGGAACTGCCTATCACAAACGCCGTGCAGGGCGACGACAGCGCGTTGCCTTCAAGCAGTCGGGCTACTCCCTCGCTGTCAAGTTTTTTACCCTCTATGCACATCGGCACAAGGTACGCGCCGCGCGGCACGGCGGAAAGTACCTTTTCGCCTTCGGTTTCAAGCGCCGCGCTTATTTCGGCTTTGCGCGGTTTATCGGGCAGTTTTTGCGGCGGAATTTCGGTAACGGTCAGGTTGCAATAACCCGAAAGCCGCTTTTCATACTCGGCAAACGCCTGCCTTAAAAAATCTTCTTTAATTTTCCCCACTGCTATTATGTGTACTTTTTGCATATATTACCGTTCTTCCCGAAAATTTTTAAAATACCGTTATCCCGTTGCCGGACGGCGCTGCGACCGACAGAATATAATCCTCATTTTCCGCCATTCCGCCGTCAATAAGCGAGGCTTTTGCGGCGCTTGCCGCAAGCGTGGGCAGGTTGTTTTCGCGGCTCAGGTGCGCCAGAATTATCCGCGTTGTGCCGCTTTTTACAAAATCGGGCAGTTCCGCCGCCGCCGCCGTGTTTGAAAGATGCCCCTCGCTGCTTAAAATGCGCTGCTTTAATTCATACGGGTAACTCGGATTTTTTTGCAGCATATTAACATCGTGGTTAGACTCGAAAACCACGGCGTTCACGCCGCTTACGGCGCTGCGTATCACGTCGGTCACTGCGCCGAGGTCGGTGCATACAGCCGCCGAACTTCCGTCGGGCAGGTCAATTCTGAAACCCGAAGAGCCCGGGCAGTCGTGGTCGGTATCAAATCTTGTAATCAAAAAATCGCCCGCAGCAGCGGTTTTGTCCACCGCCGTACAGCGGCAGTCGGGGCTGAGCACCGACTTTTGCTTTAATGTTTCAAGCGTAGTCTGTGACGCAAAAACAGGAACTTTGAACCGCTTTGTAAAGGTTTTAATTCCCGCAATATGGTCGGTATGCGTATGGGTCACCACCACCGCCGAGAGTGTTTCGGGCGCAACGCCGATACCGTCAAGCGCCGCGGCTATCCGCTTTGCGCTTACGCCCGCGTCAATAATTATTCCGCCCGAACGGCAGCCTATGTATACGCAGTTTCCGCTGCTTCCGCTGAAAAGCGGGCATATTCTTGACATACTTTCTGTCCCCTTTTTGACGCCTGACAAGCCTTCAATAAATTAATTGTATACCTTTTTGGTATACTTATCAAGTGTTTTTTTAATATCAGCAAACCGTCAACCGTTTGGCGGCTGCCGCCGTGCCACCTTCCATTCTAGACATTAGAAATTAGATGTTAGATGTTAGATGTGGATAGCGGTAGTTTGATAACAGACGGTGAATTGTTCTTACCGTTAGTTTTTCTCCCCCTCCGAGTTTTGCCCGTTGGGCAAAACCCACCGTCTCGGCTGCCGCCTCGGTCGGTGCTTCTGCTTCGCAGAGGTGTCCACCGGACACCCGCACCCTCGTCAGAGGGGGCCAAGGAATTGGGGGTTACTGTAGTTTGAGCGCTGACGGTACGCTTAAACTCTTGCCTCCCACTGACGGGGGAGGTGTCGAGGCAAAGCCTCGACGGAGGGGGAGAGACTGTAGGCTGACGGTAAATGCTTATTATTTATAGTATTTTCTCTCCCTCAGTCAAAACCTGCGGTTTTGCCAGCCCCCTCGTCAGAGGGGGC
>CAVKHV010000062.1:0-8340 GCA_963656085.1 Agathobacter sp. | reverse complement strand
AATTATTGTTTTCATGCTTTTCGGGTAGAATATTAGAAAAATACTCGGAGGTAAATTGAAATGAAAGGACGATTCATTACGGCAAAAGCGATTGCCGAATTTAAGGAACATCTGATTTTAGAGGAAAGGAGCGAAATAACGATTGAAAAATATATCCGTGATGTAAAAGTGTTTACAGCGTATACGAAAAACACTGCCGTAACAAAAGAAACCGTGATTGCATACAAAAAACACTTGCAGGAAAATTACGCTGTGCGGAGCGTTAATTCTATGCTTGCAAGTATCAACAGTTTATTTATGTTTTTAGGTTGGCACGATTTAAAGGTGAAATCTTTAAAACTTCAACAACAAGTTTTCTGCCCCGAAGAAAAGGAATTGACAAAAGCGGAATACGCACGGCTTTGCAAAACAGCGGATCGTAAACACAATGAAAGGCTTAATCTTATTTTGCAAACTATATGCGGAACAGGTATTCGTGTCAGCGAACTGCAATATATAACCGTTGAGGCGGTAAAACATGGCGAGGCGGTTGTAAACTGCAAAGCAAAAACACGGTCGGTGTTTATCGTAAAGGAACTGAAACAAAAATTGCTCCGCTACGCAGCAGAGCAAAATATTAAAAGCGGTATGATTTTTGTGACGAGGACGGGCAAGCCGATAAGCCGAACAAACATCTGGCGGGAAATGAAAGCATTGTGTGAAGAAGCAAATGTAAACCCGCAAAAGGTGTTTCCACACAACCTGCGCCACCTGTTCGCCCGTGTGTTTTACGGAATTGAAAAGGATATTGCAAAACTTGCGGATATTCTCGGTCATTCAAGTATAAACACCACAAGAATTTATATCATTTCCACTGGAACAGAACACCGTCAGCGTATGGAGAGTTTGCGGCTGATACTATGAAAAAAGCCACCGAAACGGCGGCAGAAACATAATTCTCATTATGTTGCGTTTAAATGGTTTGTAAATTCAACAAACACATTTTTACATAGTGTATTTTACCATACGCAGACTTAAATGTAAAGTATTTTGATCAAGAAATGTGTGAAAACAAAAAATTAATTAAAAAAGAGCATAACAATAAAGCCTTTTTTCTTTCGAATTTTTTAAAAATGAAAAAAAGGCTAGGGTTTTCATACTCAATTCAAATCCTTGAAATTTTCAGAGTAATATTCAGCACTTAGATTGCAACATAATGAGAATTATGTTGCAATCTATAATTTTGGAGGATGTTTTATGAAAAAACGAGTAACAGCAATTGTGATTACCGTTATGATGCTGTTCGGCACGGTATTTCTCACATCTTGCGGTGAGAAAGATGTCAAGCCGACTTCCGCATCGGCAAACGGCAAATCAGCTTATGACCTTGCGGTAGAAAACGGTTATAAGGGAACGGCACAGGAATGGCTTGCCTCTCTTGCGGGAGAGAACGGCGAAGTCGGCGACAAGGGTGAACGCGGTGAATCCGCCTATGAATTAGCCGTTAGAAACGGCTATAAAGGCACCGAGAAGGAGTGGCTCGCTTCGCTGATTGAACAGGGCAAAAGCGGAACCGACGGAAAAAACGGCGCCAACGGAAAATCTGCATACGAGCTTGCCGTAGCTAACGGATATACGGGAACAGAATCAGAATGGTTGAAATCTTTTACAGGTTCACAGGGTGAAAAGGGAGCAAAAGGCGACGCGGGCGACAACGGCAAGTCGGCGTATGAATTGGCTGTTGAAAACGGCTATACGGGAACCCTTTCTGAATGGATAGATTCGCTTTCTCACGGTCCGAAGGGCGACAAAGGCGACAGCGGAGCCGCAGGAAAGACTGCCTATGAACTTGCTTGCGACAACGGCTTTGTCGGGACGCTCTCACAATGGCTGACCTCGCTTGTCGGCGCACAAGGTGAAAAAGGAACCGAAGGCGTCAAGGGTGCCGACGGCAAATCTGCGTATGACCTTGCAAAAGATACAGGATATACTGGTTCGTTGACCGAGTGGCTTGCTGCTCTTGTGGGCGCAAAGGGCGATAGCGGCGACGCGGGAAAATCCGCTTATGAGTTGGCTTGCGATAACGGCGAAACCAGAACGCTTCAAGAATGGCTAAAATCACTTGTAGGAAAAGACGCTTACGGCGTTGCCGTTGCAAACGGATATACGGGAACGGTTGAGGAATGGCTCTTTTCACTCAGAGGTGCCGACGGCGTGAGCATAACCTCGGTTGCGTTGGATGCAAACGGTCACTTGCTTGTATTTCTTTCCGACAGAGCAACGGCGTTGGATGTCGGTAAGGTTGTCGGTGAAAAGGGAGAAAACGGAACAGACGGTAACGACGGCATAGGAATTGTCGACGCAAGCATTACGGACGGTTCACTTTATCTCAACCTTTCAAACAATACTAAAATTTGTGCGGGAGTTCTGCCCAAAGGCGAAAAGGGAGATACAGGCGTTGGAATTGCAAACGCAGTAATAGATTCAAGCGGTCATTTAATTCTTACATTGACTGACGGTTCAACAAAGGACGCAGGTAAAGTTACTGCGGACGGCGGCTCAACCGCGCCTACAACATTTACTGTTACTTTCAAGGATTGGGACGGAACGGCGTTAAAAACTCAAAAAGTCAACGCAGGCAGTTCGGCAACGGCACCTGCCGATCCTACAAGAAACGGATATACATTCAGCGGTTGGGACAAAAAGTTTAACAATATAACTGCGGATACGGTAATTACGGCTACATACACGGAAATATCCGATCCGACAATTATCGTAGAAAGTTGTACTGCCGAATCGGGCGGGATTGTGAATATGACGGTTAGAATTAAAAACAATCCGGGTATTGCGGGGGCTATTTTGACTCTGTCGTATAATTCAAAACTGACATTGAACTCCGCCACCTCCGGTGAGGCTTTTTCTTCCTTGGTATACACAAAGCCGGGACAATTAGCAAATCCGTGCAACTTTTCGTGGGATTCCGAAAGCGGAATGATAACGGACGACGGAGTAATCTTAAATCTTCAGTTCAGCGTTTCGTCAAGCGCACAGCAGGGCGAGAATCTGAATGTTTCGCTCTCATATATTAACGGAAATATATATGACGAAAATCTGAATGATGTGAACATCAATATTGTAAACGGCAATGTTAAAATAAAGTAAGAGGTGAAAGTTTTGAATAAAAAACTATTATCATTGATTTTATCGGTGCTGTTTGTGTTCACCGCTTTTCCTATTTCGGCTTTTGCCGAACTTGCCGACAGCACAATAATAAGCGTGGAAAATGTTTATGCCGCACCCGATTCAACGGTGGATGTCAGCATAAATATTGATAATAATCAGGGAATTGCAGGCGCTACATTTACATTAACATACGATGAAAAACTAACGCTGTTGAATATTCAAAAGGGCGATGCGTTTGATATGCTCGATTTTACCGCACCCGGTCAGTTTTCGAGTCCGTGTAATTTCGCTTGGGATTCAGAAAGCGCAGTTTCTGCCAAAAACGGTAAAGTGCTTATATTATCCTTTAAAGTTTCGGATAAAGCGGCTAAGAATGAGGAACTTCCCGTAAAACTGTCTTACCGATACGGGGATATTTACGATGCAAATCTTGATTCTATTCCGGTTACATTTGAAAACGGAAAAATTACGGTTATCAATTATAAACCGGGAGATGTAAACGGCGACGGTGTAGTAAACGGTAAGGATGTAACGCTTATAAGGCGTTATAATGCCGGCGGATACAATGTTTCGATAAATGAAGAAGCAGCCGATGTAAATGCCGACGGAGTAATTAACGGCAAAGATGTTACGCTGATTCGGCGTGTTAACGCGGGAGGTTATTTTGATTCCGACGGAAAGCCGTTATCTTTAAAACCTGCCAAGCAAAAATGTAACCATAGCCTTGAAAAGACTGAAGCCAAAGCGGCCACATGCACTGAGGACGGAAATAACGCCTATTGGCATTGCACTAAGTGCGATGAATATTACTCCGACGCCGCCGCTTCAAACGCAATCACTTTTGAAAGCACAATAGAAAAAGCAAGCCATAACGAGATCGTTAAGGACGCTATCCCTGCGACAACTACTTCCGAAGGGTACACAGAGGGAATATGGTGCGACAAGTGCAACACATGGATCAGCGGTCACGAAAGAATAGAGCCAATTAAGCCGAATACCAGATCAATTACATATAACATTGTAAACGAGGCTAAGCATCCGTACCTTAAAACATTGCAAATAGATACGAGTTCGTTGGATTTTTCATATATGCCGGGCGAAAAAAAGGTTCTTAAAAATCTTGACCTCGGAAAATACGGATATACATTTGACGGGTGGTATGACGGATTTGGAGACGGCGCTACGCAGATAAAAGAAATATCCGAGACGGCCAATGAGAATATAGAACTGTACGCACATGTAACGGAAACGGTTTACGATATTACATACAATATGTATCAGACCCCTGTTTCATCCGCCCCTGTTGAAGGTCAGCAGCACTATACTGTCAGCAAAGGAAATTCAAATCTATACAATCCTGAAATAAACAATTATAAGTTTCTCGGTTGGTATGATAATAACGGTATCGAATACAAAACCGTTCCGATAGGAAGCACAGGGCATATTACGCTTAACGCATATTACACAAGCCTGCGTAATCTTGCTGTAAGCAAAGAGGATAACAATCCGATAATTCTTGAAGATCAGAACACGAACGTTGTTTATTTCACATACGAAATCGGCGAAATCCGTAATATTCCGTTAAACGGAGATAATCCGTTCTGGGAAATTCAAAGTGTAGCGGGATTATCACAGCAAGTATCCGAAACGTATACGACAGCTATTACAAATTCAGAAGCCGAGAGCGTTTCCGAAACAATTTCTGATATAACGACCAATTCTTCTACTTGGACGCTTTCCAAAAACTGGAACAATGTAACTACCGTTAACGAAACTTGGGCAAAATCTATCGGGAAAACCACCGAGCAATGCAGAACCGACGCTACAACCTCTTCTAATACATTAAGCATTTCGGCACAAAACGGCGGTTCAAGTTATCATAAGACCGAAGACGGTTCAACGGTATACGACTACAATTCAAAAACCACAACCGAAGATAAAGGACATCAATTCGGTGCAAGCCTGAACGGCAGTTATACAAACAAAATGGAAGCAAATCTTGGTGCTTCAACAGAGTATGGCGCAACAAATTCTTACGGATATACCGATAAATCCAAAAATAATGAATACAACCATACCGCCTCCGGATCGGACAAAGATGTTTTGTCCTCGGGAATAAAATATGAAAACGGATTTGAGGTAAATGCCGGACTAAGCTACGGTTATCACAATAATACCAACACCGTCACTAAGACAGGCACAGATAAAGTGACGACCAACTCAAAAATTGATGAAAACACAAGCAATTGGAACAATTCAAGCGCGTTTTCAGCTACACAACAGCACAGTTCAAGCCAATCAATCAGAAACGCCCTGTCAGACGTCGTTACTACCACTAAGGGATACGGCAACAGCTATTCCAAAGGCGGAACGGATTCAAAAACGCAGGGGTTCAGTTCCACCGCAAGTAATACTACCGGCACGACCTCCTCTGTTACTTACAGTAAACTTGAAAGTAAAACAACAACAACGACCTATAATGTTGACGGCAAAATAGAGGGAAAATACAGGAGTATATTGGTCGGCAAAGCGCATGTTTTTGCGGTTGTGGGTTACGACTATGCTACAAAATCATTCTTTACATACACATTCAGCGTAATGGATGATAAGGTTGAAGAATTTTTGGATTATACCCCTAAGGGCGGTAATTTTGACGACTGTGAATACAGCTGCTTGCCGTTTGAAGTTCCGTATTATGTTTTTGAGTATGTCAACGGAAAAACCTCTAAGACAACAGGAATACAATATATCACCGATTCTTTAAATGGTACGGCTAAAATTACGGGTTATGTAGGCGAATCTACTGATGTTATCATTCCGTCTTATGTTTCCGACGGAAAGCAGGCGTACAAGGTAACTGAAATTACGGGGAAAGCATTTGCGGGTAAGTCGATTCGTTCCGTTGTGCTAGGCGAATTTATCAAAACTATTCCCGACGGTGCCTTTAAGAATTGCATAGTTCTTGAAGAGGTAATCGGCAGCTTTACTGAAATCGGAAACGAGGCTTTTGCAGGATGTGCAAAGCTCACAAATATGAATATTCCGTCCAATGTTGTGAAGATCGTCAAAAACGCGTTCGTGGGTGCTAAGAGCATAAATGTCAGAGCTGTAAACTCACTGTCATCATATACCGAAGCCGTAAAACTGTTGCCAGACGGTACAGATGAACAAATAAACGAAAAGCAAAAAGAAATCACACAGGAATTTATTAGGTCAATTCTTGAATGCGGCGCTGAAAATATCGTTCTTGACATTTCATATATTGCAGACGGCACGCTGCTGTCGCTTACGGTTCCTGAAATAGAGTCGATCAAAATTAGCGGAGGGGCGAAAACATATCAGGATTTCTATATTGATTCTTCCGCTAAAAATACTTCGTTAAGAGAAATGACAATCAACAGTCACGGAACGCCGATAAAGGTCGGCTCTGACAAGCTTACTTTGCATAAGGTTTTTGTAACCGGAAGTTCTACTGCGCTAATTCTTAAAAAGGACGGCGCGGTGTTATCGCTCATTCAGGACAGCGCAATTAAAACAAACACCGATTATGCAATAATAGGAAAGAATGTTGTTATTGAATCACAGGTCACAACGGACGGTGCGGCAGGGTATCTGAACGTTACAAAGAACTTCGGATATGTCAACTCCGTCGATGGCGAGGATTATGTCAACATTACAGACGGGAAACTGATAAAGATATCCGAAGATGAATTTGAAAAGTATATTTTAGGTCAAAGCACCGTGACTTTTGACGCAAATGAAGGGCTTCTCAACAGTTCCGAAACATCAGGTACCGTTTTCTATGGTGACAAATTTGGGACATTGCCCACACCGATAAGAGAATATCATAATTTCTTGGGCTGGTTTACCGAGAAAGACGGTGGAACCGAAGTTACCGAAAACAACGAAGTAAACAGCACGGAGAATATTACACTTTATGCTCATTGGGAATTGAAACCGCTTTCCAGTTGGGTAAAGGCTTCGGAAATGCCGGCGGACGCAAAGGTGGTAAATACAAAATGGAATTATAAGTACACCTCAACCAGTGCGTTGAGCGGTTCGGGCAACTATACCGTTTTGGATAAATCCTCTTATTGGAGCAGTTACGGCTCGTGGAGCAGTTGGTCAAAGAGTTCTGTTTCAGGTTCTAACTCAAGGCAGGTCGAAACAAAAACGGTAACAGACAGTTCAGGATATACTCAATACCGTTACTGGCGTTACAGACAAAGTGGTGGTAACAAAATTCACTGGTGTGCTACTTTGGGGAAAAATTATTGGGGTGGCACATGGTATAAAGAGTATACTGATTGGCAGAATTCGCAGATGAGCGTCCTTAAGGCAAATTCCGGAAAATGTTCATGTTGTGGCACAGTAAACACTTATGGTTCAAGCTCAAGTTCTTACTACTGGGAAGAGACGCGATGGATCGCTCCGGTGACGCATACAGAATATCGTTACCGTGACAGGCATATGATTTATACTTACACTCTTGAATCGTCAACAAATCCGAACGGTCAATCCGGCGTTTCAGACATAGTTGAGTATGTACAATACAGAGAAAAATAATATTTTAATAAAACAATAATTTTTCTTCATTAAAACAGGGAATTCGGTTTATATAACCGTGTTCCCTGTTGTACTCAATAAAAGAAATTTGACTGTTTTCTCTTATTTAGCCTTTCACTGAGGTGGCGTTACCATCAGGTTCTAGTGGTAGCAATACCATGCAGGTTCAACTCCTGTTATCCGCACCAAACAGTACAAATCCGAACCCTAAACCAATCGGTGAAGGGTTCGGATTTGTCATTTTTATAGACTATCCGAACTTTAATTCAAAACGCAAAAATTAAATTCGGAGGTTACTTATTATGAAAACAGAACTTAAAAACATCGGCGCTTGGGGCAGAATGCATTATGATTTTCTTTATCGTAACAATCGGACAGTAATCAATGTTATGCGGTTAAACGGGACTCTAAACAATTACCTTGCCGACATTGACCGTGATGCCTGCGATATGTTTGATTCTTTAGTCAAACAAACGGCTGAAAACGAGGGCGTAACCGAGCAGTTGAAAGTTTCCAAGCAAATGGAATGGATTAAACAAATGAATAACATTCAAAGCGAGACTTCTTAATATCTTGTGTAAACCTCCGAAAAGGTATAGAATAAAGATATCA
>CAVKHV010000061.1:0-8821 GCA_963656085.1 Agathobacter sp. | reverse complement strand
CAACCGCATCAAAAAATATTGAAATGCGGGTTTAGGTATTGTATAATTGTATTGTTTGAAAGATTGGGAGAATGTACTTTTATGAATGTATTGTGTATAGGCGATGTGGTCGGGGACGCCGGCTGCCGTGCGATTTTAAAAAAACTGCCCCGATTAAAGGACAGGTTAAATGTTGATTTATGTATAGTAAACGGTGAAAACTCGGCTGAAGGGAACGGTATTCTTCCCTCAAGTGCCGACAGTATTTTTGCCGCGGGCGCGGATGTAATAACGGGCGGAAACCACACTTTGCGCCGCCGCGAAATTTACGATTTGCTTGACGGTAACGATATGCTTTTAAGGCCCCAAAACTACCCCGAAACCGTACCCGGGAAGGGGTATGCGGTTGTTGATTTGGGTAAGTACCGCGCGGCGGTGCTTAATGTATGCGGTACTGTGTATATGGACGCGCTTGACAATCCGTTTTTGACATTTGACAGGCTTATTGACCGTGCCCGAAATGACGGAATAAAGATCATTGTGGCTGATTTTCACGCCGAGGCGACCTCTGAAAAATGCGCTATTGGTTTTTATCTTGACGGTCGCGTTTCGGCTGTTTTCGGCACGCACACGCATATCCAGACGGCGGACGACCGTATTCTTCAAAACGGGACGGGTTACATTACCGACATAGGTATGACCGGTGTGAACGATTCGGTTTTGGGCGTGGAAAAAAGCATAATTATAAAAAGAATGAGGGATAAATTGCCGAGCCGCTTTAAAAATGCCGAGGGTGAGGCTCAGTTGCACGGGGTACTTTTTAACATTGACCCGACAACCGGAAAAACCGTTTCGGTATCGCGAATTTCGGAATAGCAGCGGGGTGTGGATTATGAAAAAAAGGGCTTATATATTGCTGGTTTTTGCAATATTCTCGATAATACTGTCCGCCTGCGGCGGCACAAAGACATCCGGCAGCGAAAAGGACGAGACAACCGCTGCAAAATCGGCGCACAAATTTACGCTTATGTACTGTTACAACGATTCGTTTAACCCGTATGCCGCCAAAACGAAAATGAACAAAGAACTCTCGCTTCTTATGTACGATCCGCTTATAAAACTTGACGAGAGTTTCAAGCCTGTAAACTACCTTGCCGATTCGGTAACCGTCGAGGGGAACACCTGCACGGTCAGGCTTAAAAGCGCCGCGTTTTCGGACGGCAGCGCGGTAACGGCGGCAGATGTGGCGTACTCTTTCGGGAAAGCGAAGGAATCGCAGACTAAATATGCCGCACGGCTTGCGTCGGCGGTTTCATGCACGGCTGCGGACAGCGCGACGGTTGTATTTAAATCGGATAAGGTTGACCCGTATTTTGCAAATATGCTTGATTTTCCCATTATAAAATCGGGCAGTGATAACCTTAAAGACCAAAATAATCTTGAGCTTCCGCCGATCGGGTGCGGCAGGTATATTATTGATATTGCGAACGAATGTCTGAACGCCAACGAATCGCACTACATAACGGTTCCGCAAATAAAGAAAATATCGCTTATAAACACGCCAGATTCCGAGGCTATGGACCACAATCTTGAAATAGGTGCCGTGTCGCTCTATTATTCCGATTTAGCCGACGGAAACGTAATAAGAATGTCGGGCAAGAACAGTGATGTACTGTTAAATAATTTTGTCTATCTCGGCATAAATATGGATAAAAAGAATATCCTTTCTAACGAGAAATTGCGTTATGCCGTATCCGCCGCGATCAACCGCAAAAAAATAGTGAGCGAGGCGTATTTCGGCAATGCGCGCGTGGCGAACAGTCCGTATAATCCGGCGTTTGAGGATGCAAAACGCAACCAAAATGCCGAAAATTCGGAAAATCTTGATGTTGTGCTTGCCAATTTAAAAGAAATAGGTTATAATAATAAGGATAGCGAGGGATATTATATTGACGCAGACGGTAGGCGCTTGTCGATATCATTGCTTTGCAATTCCGATAACAAGCGGCGGAGTGACGCGGCGGAGTTAATTGTTTCGCAGCTTAACAAAGCCGGCATTGCCGCAACGCTTAAATCGGTATCGTATGAAGAATATTCGGCGCTTATTGCCGCTAAAAATTTTGATATGTACATAGCCGAAACGGAAATTCCGCAGAATATGGACTTTTCCGCTATAGTTACGAAAGGCGCAGCGCTTGCTTTCGGTTTTCCGGCTGACGCACAGCCGCAGACCGACGGCGGAACTGCCCAAACCGACGGTTCGGCAGGGCAAACAGACGTTGCCGCCGTGCAGGCGGACGCACCTACGGTCATTGAAGAAGCAACGGGGAAGGCGCTTGCAGACTTTTACGCAGGGAACGCTTCGCTTACCGATGTAATAGCGGCTTTCAACCTTGAAATGCCGGTCGTACCTGTGTGCTACCGCACGGGATATGTTGTATATTCAATGAACATTACCGATGAAATAAAGAGTTCGGTAAGTGATATTTTCTTCGGGTTTGAAAACTGTAAATACCGAAATTAGGCTTATGCAAATGCGGCGGTGCGAAATTGCACCGAATTTATAAAAACAGGGAGGAAATTTTATGATTTCTTATGAAACAATGCTGGGACAGGTTGAATTCACTTCCGGGTATCTTAAAAAACTTATCGGTCATGCGGTAACTTCGTGCTACGGTGTGGCTTCCATGGTTCCGAGGGGCAAACAGCGCCTTATTGATATGATCTCCAAAAAAGACCGTATTGACAAAGGAATAATTTTAAAGGGCAACATTGATTCGGTATCCATTGAACTTAATATAACCGTATCTTACGGTATGAATATAAATGCAATAGCGAAAAGCATAATGCACAAGGTTCAATATACAGTTGAAAACACTACCGGAATAAAGGTTGACCGTGTAGCGGTCAGGGTGAACGGTATAGAGGAATAAAGCACATATTGCAAAGGAGTGTCTTGTATTGTTTAGTGCAGAACAGTGGCGCAATGCCGTAATTTCGGGCGCCAATAACATATCCAATCAAAAAAAGTCTGTTGACGAACTGAATGTTTTTCCGGTGCCTGACGGTGATACCGGTACAAATATGTCAATGACGATATTGAACGCCGCGAAGGAACTTTCGGCTTTAGACAGCACCGGCGTTTCAAAGGTCGCAGATGTAACCGCCTCGGCACTTTTAAGGGGCGCAAGAGGAAATTCGGGCGTTATACTTTCGCTTATATTCAGAGGTTTTTCAAAAGGATTCAAGGGTTGTGATGAAGTTAGCGGCGAATCGCTTTGCAATGCCCTCAGATTGGGCGTCAGCGGTGCGTACAAAGCCGTTATGAAACCTACCGAGGGCACTATACTTACGGTTGCACGCGTTGCTTCCGAATATGCCGACGAAACCCTTAAAACGACCGATGACGCGCTTGCAATTTTTGAAAGCGCCATAGACGGTGCAAAGAAGTCACTTGCCGAAACACCGGAGATACTGCCGGTTCTTAAAAAGGCGGGCGTTGTTGACGCAGGCGGCCGCGGACTTGTGGTTATATTTGAAGGTATGCTTTCGGTACTTAAAGACGGTAAAATGATTGAGAGTGAAACTGCGGGTGAAAAGACTCCCGCTGCGAAAAGAAACGCCGCAGGCGAACTTGAAGCCGACATAACTTTCACCTATTGCACCGAATACATTGTTAAAAGAAATAAGGAAAGTAAAGAACCGACCGCGCTCAGGGCATACCTTGAAACAATAGGTGACTGTGTTGTGGTTGTTGATGATGAGGATATAATCAAGGTCCATGTGCACACCGACCATCCAGGTAACGCTATTGAGAAGGCGCTTACATTCGGACAACTGGTCAACCTTAAAATAGAAAATATGCGCGATCAGCACGAGAGGGCAAAGCACGACGCAAAAGGCGACGCACCGAAGACGGCGCAGCCCTCCGACGAAGAACAGGTAACCGCAGCCGAAATTGAGAAAAAATACGGTATGGTAGCGGTTGCCGCAGGCGCGGGGCTTGAAGCACTGTTTAAGGATCTCGGCGCGGATGTTGTTGTCAGCGGCGGCCAGACTATGAACCCCAGTACCAACGATATTTTGGCGGCTGTTGAAAAAACTCCGGCTGAATGCGTTTTCGTTTTCCCGAACAATAAGAACATAATAATGGCGGCAGAGCAGGCGATACCGCTTTCTTCCCGCAAAGTTATTGTTGTGCCTACACGTACCGTTCCGCAGGGCATATCCGCTATGATAGCCTTCGACCCGGACCTTGAGGACGAGGAAAACGCGGTTAATATGCGCCTGTCGGCTGACAGCGTCGGAACGGGACAAATAACTTTTGCTGCGCGTGATTCGGAATTTGACGGCAAAAAGATAAACAAAGGCGAACTTTTGGCGCTTGCTAACGGTAAAATAGCTTTCACAAGTACGGATCTTTCCAAATGTGTTACAAAACTTGTTAAAAACCTTGCCGACAAGTCTTCGCAGTTCGTTACGCTTATATACGGCGAAGATGTAAGCGATGAGGAAGCACAGCTTATAAGTGATGAGCTTGCCGAAAAACTCGGCAGCGATATTGAGGTTACCCTCGTAAACGGCGGTCAGCCGGTATATTATTTCATCATTTCGGTAGAATAAATAATGTTTAACACTGATTTGAAATTTATTAAAGGAGTCGGCGAAAAGCGTGCCGAGGCTTTGCACAGTCTCGGTATACACAGCGTCGGCTCGCTTTTGCGTTATTATCCCCGTGCATACGAAAACTGGGGCGAAATATCCGATATTGCGTCGGCGGTAAGCGGCACCGATGTTTGTATCCGTGCACGCATTTCTTCTACCGTAAACAGGTCGCCGATCCGCAAAAATATGACGGTGTATAAGTTCTTTGCGGAGGATGGTACGGGAACGCTGTTGGTTACCCTTTTTAACAATGACTATCTGGCAAAGTCGCTTGTAAAAGGGGAGGAGTACCTGTTTTACGGCAGAACTACCGGGGTTACGGTTATGAAGGAAATGAATTCCCCTAAAATTAAGCCGCTGTCATTTATGAAGATACGCCCCGTGTATCCGTCTGCGGGAGGACTTTCTTCTGCGGATTTTGAGCGTATGATAGGTAACGCTCTTCAAAAGACTGCGCTTAATGAAACCCTGCCGCAGAGTATAATAGACGCTTACTCTCTTTGCGGGCTGGATACCGCTTTACGGAATATCCATTTTCCGAAAACATACTCCGATGTATATGAAGCAAGGCGCCGCCTGGCATTTGAGGAGATGTTTGTACTCCAGTCGCTGATGATATATTCAAAAATGCATACCGGCGGGCAGAGCGGCATTGCAATTGCTGACCGTTCCCATGAATTTATAAAAGGATTGCCGTATGTGTTGACCGCTGCACAGTTAAGAACCGTGGCGGAATGCACCGCCGATATGAATTCAGGGCATCCTATGCACCGTCTTGTGCAGGGTGATGTGGGGTCGGGTAAGACCGTTGTTGCTGCAGCGGTAATATACAGCTGCATTAAAAACGGATATCAAGCCGCCCTTATGGTGCCGACCGAGGTATTGGCAGAGCAGCATTTTAATTCTATGCAGGCGCTGTTTAAGGATTGCGGCGTTAACATCTGCCTTTTAACCGGCAGCGTAACAAAATCAAACAAGCAAAGGATAAAAGACGCTGTCGGCAACGGGAAATATGACCTTGTTATAGGGACGCACGCCGTGATTCAGGAAGATGTTGCATTCAAAAATCTTGCCTTGGTGGTAACGGATGAGCAACACCGTTTCGGCGTGGCACAAAGGGCTTCGCTTTATAAAAAAGGCGTATCGCCGCATATGCTTGTAATGTCCGCAACACCGATACCCCGCACCCTTGCAATGATAGTTTACGGCGAACTTGATATAAGCATAATAGACGAAATGCCGAAGGGCAGACAGCCGATCGACACATTTGCGGTTACTTCCGATTACCATACAAGAATATATAATTACGTTAAAAAGCACCTCGATGAGGGCAGGCAGGGATACATAGTTTGCCCTTTGGTTGAGGAGGGCGAAACCGATAACGGGCTTATCCCCGCAACCGAATATTATAAGCAGTTGCAGGACGGACCGTTTAGAAATTACAGCGTGGGGCTGCTGCACGGAAAAATGAAACCGCGCGAAAAGGACAAGGTGATGAAAGCATTTGCAAAGGGAGAAATTCAACTCCTGGTTGCAACAACGGTTATTGAGGTCGGCATCGACGTGCCCAATGCGGTTATAATGGTTATAGAAAATGCCGACCGTTTCGGATTGTCGCAACTGCATCAATTGCGCGGCAGAATAGGCAGGGGCGCGCATAAATCCACCTGCATCTTAGTTTCCGACGCTGCCGGGAAACAGTCGGCACTGCGCCTTGGCATAATGTGCCGTACTTCGGACGGTTTTAAAATAGCTGACGAAGATTTAAAAATGCGCGGACCGGGCGATATAATAGGCAAACGTCAGCACGGGCTTCCCGAACTGAAAATCGCCGACCTTACAAATGATATCGAACTGTTTCGTCAGGCAGGGAAAGCGGCGGCGGGCCTTATTAAAAGTGACCCGAAATTGACCGATTACCCGGAGTTGCGTGAAATGATAAAGCAGGCAAAGCAAATCGCAAGCCAATAAATCCTGACAAAGTCAAATCGCCCGTAACGGCAACCGGTTACCGTTACGGGTGATTTTTTAATCTGTTATCCTAAAAATGCGCCGTTATCCAGCAGGGTTTGCTGTAACTTCTTAATGTCAACATTGCCGACAGCAGTTTCGCCGTCTGCCGACAGTGCAGCGGCTGTACCTGCCGCCTGACCCAAGGTGCATACAATGGGCATTATACGGATTGAAGCCTGCGCCTCGTGCGTGACGGATATTGAGCGCCCCGCAACAAGCAGGTTTTTACTGCCTTTCGGGATAAGGCAGCGGTATGGAACGGAGTAGTATTTTCCTTTGGGGAAAAAGTAGTGCGACGTTCCCGAACCGTCGGGACTGTGTATGTCAATATCGTAATTCCCTACGGCAATACGGTCCCGGAACATCTCGCAGCCCTTTAATTCTTCGGTTGTTAAAATATGTTCGCCGTCAATCATTCGGCTTTCGCGTATGCCTATCTCCTGCGCGGTTGACGATATGTATGCGTCTTTAAATGCGGTGAAATTTTCTTTAAGAAAGGCGAAAAGTTCCTGTGCCTGTTTGCGGCTTTCAATTTCCGCGGCAGTTACGTCAAACAAATCGGTTGGGTTTTTCTTAACAACGCGGGTCGAATTAAAATTCAAAACCCCGTAATGCGGTGTTGTGAACGCCAGAACATCCTCGCGCGGATTTTTGATTTTACCCTCTTTTTTAAATTGTTTGTAGAGCGGAGAGATCTCGCCCCACTGACCGCCGAACATAAGGTCCATATTTACATTTGAAACCCTGAAACACAGCGTCATCGGCTGGCACAGCGAGTCTGACTCTCTGCCCAAGCGGAACGGGAAACCTGCGGCGCAGCAAAGGTTTGCGTCGCCTGTTGCGTCTATAAAATATTTTGCTTTAAATATGTACTCGTTACCCTTGTAATAAACGGTTACCGACTCAACCGTGCCGTTTTCGGCTTGAACGGTTGCCATTTCTGCGTGAAAAACAATGTCGGCACCCGAAGATATAACCATATCCGTAAGCACGTTTTTAAGTGTTTCTTCGTCAAATTCGCCTGTTCCTCCGTTGGATTTGTAGGCGTTTTTTGCATTTAATTCGTCAATTATTTCGCTGAAAATGCCGCGTGATAATTGCAGGAGTTTTCCGTCCTTTTCGGTTGCCGACCCCATAAACGGGTTGACAAGACTGTTAGTAGCCGCGCCGCCGAATGTCGCTGATTTTTCAAGTATAATCACGCGTTTATTAAGCCGTGCCGCCGCTATTGCCGCCGCAACCCCGGTAAGACCTCCGCCGACAACAACGATGTCGTATTCCTTTACAACAGGTTCTCTTTTCATAAATGCACTTACTCCTTTGCGGCATTATTTTTTGCCGGATTTTAAATAATCAATATATTCTTCAAGGCACATATCAAGTTCGTTAATTCGGGTAGCATCGCTTACCCCGACATACCGGTAATGCCACGGCTCGTAAATTATGCCGGTTATATCCACCTTGTTTTTCGGATATCTCTCAATAAATCCGTATTCCTTTGCGTGAGCTTTGAGCCAAGCGTATTCGGGTGTGTTTTTAAAACTTTCCTCATCGGTGTTTATATCAATTGCAAGCCCCAGATTATGTTCGCTTGTTCCCGGGCGCGTAACCACTGTTGCTGCTTTCTCTTCCGCTTGTTCGGTAGTAAGCGAGGGGTTAAGGCTTTTTTGTTTGGCGGTTTCTTTTTTAAAAAGAGCCTGTTGACTTTCAACCGAGCGATATGCAGAAGCCGCAAAAATTTTAACGTGGTCCTTTGCCGCAGCCGCACACATATTTTCAAATGCTTCCGCCGCGCGTGAATCAAGTTTGACCGAAGCGGAAGCCGCATACCAGGAATGAATGTTTGTAAGCGGAACTTCATAGTCTTCCTCAATTGGATTTTGCGCGTTAACGAGTTTTAAATTCCACGGGATTTCAATGTCCGCACTGTCATCCGCGGCACCGCTCGCATAATCGGCTTGTGAAGCCGCCGAACTTGTTAATGATGCGTCGACCGAACTTGCATCGGGTTTATTGCCCTTGCCGGATGTTATGCCGGTTATAATTTTAACTGTACCTATGCAGATAAGCGCAATTACCGCAACGGCAGCGATCAGTAAAGTTATAAGTCTTCCCCAAAGTATTTTGGTGCGTTTTTTCTTTGTCGGCATTTTTATGTCCTCTG
>CAVKHV010000060.1:0-8852 GCA_963656085.1 Agathobacter sp. | reverse complement strand
AGAAGGTGCCTCTATTATTGTCAAATTGAACGGAGAATCTTGGGAGGTGGCTTCAAAAGGCGGAAAGTCACTTGGTCAGCTTAGCCGGATTTTGGCAATTAAAGCGATTCCTTACATAAATTTCATTACAATTACAGAGGGCAGTGTGGCCACTATTACTCCAAAGTCAAAAAGAAATGCCAATGCAAAATATGCAATTGGTTCGGTGAATTTTAAGATTAAGGAACATTCAGTTGAAAACCTATCCGGGCAAGACCTTATTACAAGAACTCAGTTTGCATATTCTGTTACTGATACAGAGGCTATTCCGATTAGATGGATTGCAGGTGAAGAAATCGAGAAGGCTGTTGTTCCGTCAAGTATTGAAGGTAAACCGGTCAAAACCGTACATTTTGATTTGTTTGGTGATGTGTTGACAGGTATCGGAAACACGCCGAAGGAAATAGTCTTTTCTGAGGGAATTCAAAAAATTGATGCCGGTGTATTATTTTCAATAAATGGTGTTAAAAAGGTTGTATTTCCGGCATCTGTTAATTATATCAGTCCGGATGTGTTCTCCGATGAAAACGGAAAATATAGAGATCTTCATTTGAGTAGGGAGATTGTATATGTTGCACCTGCCGGAAGTTATGCAGAACAATTTTTAAAAGCGTACAAACCGGAACATTACGATGTTGAATTTCTGACGGTAATTACCGATGATTCGCCAGAAGCAACAGCTAAAACCAAACTACTTTCTGCATTTGATATCAAACAGGCTCGAAACGGTGTCGCTGCAAAATTCAAGGGTGGCTATATGAATGATTTTAAAGAGGAAGATGTTGCAATACCCGATAATATTAATGGAAAACCGATGGAGATTTTTGATATTTACGGTATTCCTAAGTCCATAAAAAGGCTTTCTTTCCCTCCAACAATAACCACTATTGAGAATATGGAATCAGACACTTTATTCTACAACAGTTACAACAGCGATCATGGACTTGAGAAAATTGAAATTGCTGATGAAAATTCGGCTTATTGGTCCGACGGATGTTCGATTTTCACAAAAGACAAAAAGACGCTATTAAGATTTATGATCTATAGTGCGAAGAAGTATACGATTCCGGAGGGAACGGAAACAATAGGCAGGTTTGCTTTTGGCGAAATGAAAAATCTTACGGAATTAGTATTGCCTACAACGATCAAAAAAATTGATAGCCACGCTTTCTGTGCTTGTAATGCTTTGACAGATATTCATGGTATGGAGTATGTGGCGGAAGTCGGCAATAGAATTTTTGCAGGGGAAGAAGGTCGGTACGTCGGAGGAACTGTTCCTTATGAACAAAATGCACCTGTAATTATTGTCGGGACCACACTTCTGAAAAACAATGGGTTGTCTCAGAGAATTATTAAAGTGCCGGATGGAATTACAACAATTGGTGATTCCGCTTTCGGATGGAAAAACAATAATGATCGGGTCGAGGAAATTGTTTTGCCGGCATCCGTAAAGGTAATTGGTAAGGGGGCATTTTGCGGAAGAAAACAGCTCAGAAAGGTCAATATTCCGAATGGGGTAAAGAAACTACCGGGTAATGTTTTTTCTGGTTGTGAAAAGATGGAGAGTATCTATATACCCGCATCAATAGAAATTATTGATGTCAGTGCTTTTCCAACTCGCACCTTGCGAGGAGGTTTATGCTCGCTAAAAGCAATTGAGGTGAATTCGGATAATAGGAATTACTGTTCGGTTGGTGGAATGCTGCTTTCAAAAGATCGTTCGGAACTTTTGTTTGCACCTGACGCTATTCAGAAATCATGCTTTGAAGTTCCGGAGGGAGTAAAGATAATCAACACAAGTCTTGCATTAGGGAACACTGCTATCAATGAACTGACTTTGCCGAACAGCGTGACCGTTATTGGAAATAGTGCGTTTTCAGGTTGCAGAAATCTGGAAAAAATCATCCTCTCGGAAAGTATTGAAGAAATTGGTGAATATGCGTTTTATAACTGCGCAGCATTGAAGAGTGTAGTATGGCCGAAAAGTCTGAAAAGAATTGGTGATAATGCTTTTAACGGGACAAGACTTGAGAAAATAGAACTGCCTGACACTTTGGAACACATTGGTAGCAAAGCCTTTGCAAATACGGCAATAAACAGAGTGACACTTCCGAAGTCGGTGCGAACTCTCGGATGGGGTGCATTTTCATGCGTTCCCGAAATTGAGGTTTACGATTCTATTGATCCTGAAGCGGGTGACGCGAGTGATGGAATTGATACGAGTAATGGCAGTCCGAACTCAATGGTTGGTTATGTTGGCATCGGACCTGCAAGGGCAATGTGGGACTGTGCTGCCAATCATCATTGGGTAAATTATACGATTGTTGTTCGTTCTGCTAAAACGGAAGAGATAAAATATAAGGTTTGGATGGGAGCAGATGACTCACAGAGAGAATATTATTGCTTTCTATCATCGGCGTGGGGACACAATGCTACCTTTGATTTTGAACGGCTGGATAAATTTTTCCCGGGGATCAGAGGCAAGGATAACAAATTGCAGGTGGCTAAATACCGTTTGGAGTATCCATATGAACTTGCAGACGAAGCAAAAGCCAAATATGAAGCTTATATGAAGAAAAATTTTTAAAGGAGAAAGAAAATATGGCACAATATTATTCAAGATTACATATAAAAGTTTTTTCTCCCGAAGTCTGGAAAAAATTTGATGATGAGGATGACGCAGGCTTTGGTTTAGCAGGATTGGCAGAAAGCGGTGAGACATCATTTGTAATAGATTCTGAATGGCCGGTTACGGAATATGAATTGACCGGAATCGTTGAAGCTTTGGCTGAGACTCTCGGTGCTGACGGAATTATCATTTCAGATGCAACCAATATAAATGTTGACCCATATAATTATTGCGTTTTTCATCTCGGTGATGGCGTGCGTACTGAAGAGTTTGATATTTGTAGCCAAAGGAAAAAATGTGAGATGAATTCTAAAACAAGCATAACTGACATATCAGGGTGGTTGAACTACGGAAACTTCAGTGTTTCTGAAAAAGAAAAGGAACAACTGTTCAGATGTGGAATAGCGTTGTTTGGAGGCCGTTTTGTCGAATTTTCAACAACTCCAAGCTTGCCGAATAAAATTTATCTTAGAGAAACAAGTTTCAAAAATAGGCCTGATAACATCGAAGAAACATTTATTGCTGAGGAGGTGTATTTTGTTCATGCGGAATGCCCTGAGGATTCCATACGCTTGGAAGTAATGAGTGATTCGGGATCATTAGGCTATCTTCCTTCTGAAGTAAGTGATGTTATTGCACCGGCTTTATTGAATAATAGGCTTAATTATACGGCAAAAATTGTTGACCTTGTTAAGTTGTCCAAGCGGAATAAACATGCGAAGAGCCCCATTGTTGCTATAGGCGTTGAGGCGGAAATTGTTTATAAAGATGTTTAATAAAAATTTCTGTCTCCCTGATTGTTCGAAAGATTTTGACTGAAGCCGATGAATAAAGGCAACTGAAAGAAACGGCTTGCCGTAAAACAGAAAAACATCAAGCATCCGTAAACACTTGAAAACATACATGAAATCAGAAGTTCACAGGAATGATATCGACGGAATAATAAAACCAAATTTAGATTTGCATAGTTATGATGTTTTAATCTACGATAATGTTTCCGGGCTGCTTTTACATGACAATAGCAGGACTTTTGTGACCATCATCGGTGCATTGGATAATGGGGGTATACCTTCTATTTTTATATAAAAATAATTTCACTGTTTGCGATCTCAACAACCCGATTTCGTATGCCAGAGGATAACAAGCAGTGGATATACAAAGCGGGGAAGCGAGGATTAATTATGAAATGCTTAAATTGCGGTGCCACGAGTGAAAACTATCTCTGTTCCGCCTGTAGTAATGAGGCGGTATTGGAGAAGATATTTAATGAAATACGCTTTTTTAAGCCCGATGCCTGTGAAAATCCTTATTTGCTGGATTTTGCATCCGGACTTACGGAGAAATATGCAGAACGGTATATTATCCCTGATATTCTTAGATTGTTCAGCCCGGAAATATCGGAATTCTATTATTGCCAATATTACAGGATGAGCAGAGATGCCGGATTTGAAAATGCCGCAGTTAGGTATTTGCAAAAACACAACCTGACAGAAATCCACACACAAAGAGTCCTGTATGACCTTATTGACAGTTACATTCCCAATGACTTTATTAAGCCAAAGCAATGGTGTGAGTTTATTGCCGGAACAAATGATCTTTGCTGTGAGCTTTATGCCATTGCCGCCAAATACTTTGCCATGATCGGTGAATACGACATTTCCGACAGTATTGCAGACAAAGCCATGGAACTCTGCAATGATGCAAGCCGCAGGAAGTTATTATTTTATTCGCCGGAATATATTAATAAACGATTGGCAAAGCAGAAAGAAGATACGAACCGATACCGTACGAAAAAGCCATACTGGCCGGCAACGGAAGAACGCAGGCGTGCGGTTGCTATGTTTTATGCCGAAAAAGGGATTTCGTACCCGCGCATAACAGGAAGGCCCGAAAAAGTAAAAGAAAGTGAATTTACGCCCATTCACGAGTGTTTTGATGATAAATTGACCGATTACTGTGCTTTTTGGTGTGCTGAAACGTTCGGTTTGTCGGTGGCAAAAGGCATTTATCAAATTGCGGCGGTAAGAGTTCGAAACGGTGCAATTGCGGATGAATTTCAGGAATTGATTCGTCCCTGGGATGGAATCGCGGCCCGAAAGGATGCGGCAAAAAAAGCAGGAGTTGACCTTTCCGTCATGGAAAGTGCCGAAGATGTTGATCTGGTCATGCCGAAGTTCTTTGCATTTACAGGCGATGATGTGCTGGTCTCCACAGGGGCACTCGGAAACCAGGCAAAGCTGATTTCCCGTGCTGCAAGATATGCCGGGATGCACGAAATAAAAAATGAGTTTTATGATCTTCTCGATTTGGCGGCGGATACATCAGCAGAGTTTGACCTTGCCAATAATACCCGAGAATACCTGCTTTCCCATTTTTCCATTGATGATGGGAAATCTACATTGGAAAAGGCAAGAACCAATAAGCAGATTTATGATGCGCTGAAAAACTATGGTGAATGACATGGCAGAAAAAATGAGCTTAACACCGGAACAGCAGGAAGCAATTTCCGAAATCGACCGCGATTTACAGATCATCGCATGTGCAGGATCCGGCAAAACCGAGGTTATAACACGCAGAATAGCTAATATTCTGAAAAATAAATCTGAAATAAAACCACACAATATTGTGGCTTTTACATTCACGGAAAAAGCGGCGTTATCCATGAAGGAACGCATTGCAAAAGCCTTGGGCGATGAATCCGCATCGGAAATCAGCCAAATGTATATTGGGACTATTCACGGCTTTTGCTATCATCTCCTGAACAAATATACAGAACAGTTCAGAGAATACAAGATTCTGGACACCGTTAAGAGTCACCTATTTGTCGCGCGATACTGCGGCGAATGTGGTATGAGTGACCTGAAGCTTGAGCCATACCCACGAAACATCAATCTGTTCTTGTGTTGCATCGATAAAATGATTGATGATTTTGATAATGCCGATACATGGACCGATGAGCAGCGTGCAGTGTTGAATAAGTATATCAAATGCCTTTACGATCACAAATATATCGACTTTGCACTGATGATTTTCGAAACTCTGCGTCAGATAAAAAACAATCCGGATATCCGTGAATGCCTGTCCGGAATCAAATACCTTATAGTTGATGAATATCAGGATGTTAACGACCTTCAGGAAAGGCTCATCACCCACATTGCCGAGATGGGGGCTAACATCTGCGTTGTAGGCGATGATGATCAGACGATATACCAATTCCGCGGCAGCAATGCGAATAATATGATTTCTTTTTCGGAGAGATATACGGATGTGCATCAGGTTCGTTTGGAAAAGAATTTTCGCTGTGCTCCCGGTATCGTGGATATTGCAGATTGCGTAATCAGTCATAATACTCGGCGCATTCCGAAGAAAATGGTTTCGGACATTGCGGATTTACCGGTACAGATTGAAGCAAAAAGGTATAATGATAAGATCGAGCAATTCAATTCCATAGCGGAGAAAATTATCGAGCTGCATAACGCAGGTGTTCCATACAGGGGGATAGCGGTCCTCGTCCGCAAGGGGAAAACCATCGTTTCAATGTCCTCGGCACTTGAGAGGGTCGGTATTCCGTTTGAAACGGACAGCGCCGAACACTTCTTTTCCGGCGACTATTTTAACCGGTTTGTTGTTACTCTGCAGATTCTGGCAGACATTGATAAAGCAAAGCTGTATGAGTGCTGGCAGGATATTATCGAAAGCACGGCGTTAAATTTCGGATTCAAATTTCTGAGAAGCTGCGCAAGGGGCGGAAACTTTTCCTTAAGTGGGATTCTTCGCAGTTTCTGCGAGAAAACAGCTTTTATAGACGATTCTGCCGATGACATCGATACGCGCCGTATGGATCTTGAGAGCATCGCCAAAATACTTGATGATTACGATGAAATATACGGCGACTGGCAGCTATCGGCAAGGGTCACCGGTGTACTTAAATTTTTAGGTACACAAGCCGCAGAGGAATACAAATACCACAGCTTTAAGCCGAAAGACCTGAATGCCGATGCGGTTCAGATTATGACGGTTCACAAGTCAAAAGGTCTGGAGTTTCACACGGTGTTTCTTCCGGAGCTTACAAAGAGAGAATTTCCTGTTTCCAATATGGGCGGTAAAAAGTATTACCATGTGCTCGGCGGCGTTTTTGAGGAAAATAAGGAAAGGTATCAAAGTGATTTAGAGGACGAGCGAAAGCTTTTCTATGTGGCCGTTACCAGGGCAAAGCAAAACCTGTTCATGACCTATGAACTCTCAACGCAGAGGGTATCCTGCTTCGTGGAGGAGGCTGCCGCTTCGCATTACTTGCAAATCAACAGAAACGATTTGCTTTACAACCCGAAAGAGACCGATTCGGATTTTCCGCTGCAATACAAGCCTTCTTACGGAGAAAAAATATATGAGCCGAATCCCGAATGGGAGGAGGAACATAGGAAAAGGCAGGAATACTGGGCAAATGTCAAATATGCCCGAAATCAACTGTATGATTATTACGGTACAGCCTGTCGTTTCGTCCCTGCAGCTCGTGGTGACCTACTACGCATTAATAGTATGACGCCGGATGAAATTCTTGCCGAGGCAAGCAGAAACGGGTTGATTTAAGAAATTACATATTCAGGGAGATTTTTATGCAAAGGTTATAAAAAATCGCTTTGCCCAGCCCTTCTCCACTTTCATAAACGGCACCGAATCTTTTATTTGTGAATATTAAATTGCAGAAGATACCGGAACTCATTTCTGCCCATACAATGTATACGATGCTTGGCAATATTAAACGATAGAGTCTGAAACAGATATTGAATGAGGCATTAAAAAATGTTCTCACCTAATTAACAATAGGATAAAATTATGAGAAAAGAAGAAATTCAGCCTTACAAAAAGTCAATAAACGAAAGTTCTTTTTCTCCAGAACAGATAGCTATGATTTGGGATTTTTATGTTACAAAATCGATAGCTGCCTCTGCTTCACAAAAACGAACGGCTAAGGACTATGGTCTCAAGTTCCTTCCGTGGAAGAAGATGTGTATAGCAGCAGGTTTAGACGAAAGCAATATAAAAATACTATTGGCTAATTCTATAAATAAAACATTGCAAAATATGGATTTAATTATAGAAGAAGGAAAAGGCAGCAAAAAACGAAATAAACAAATAGATATTGCTACTCCACGCATTGCCTGCTTAATTCCCTTTACAATTGCGGACGAGGAAATGCCAAAGGCAAAGGTTGGAGAGGCAGAAAATGTCTTGACGCACATAAGAAACGCTTTTGCTCACGGTAATACATATTATTTTGATAACAAATATGTTCTATTCGAAGACAAAGATCAAAGAGGCAGCATTACCGCAAGAATTCTAATGCCGCAACAATCTTTAGTCGATTGGATACATTTAATTGACCACGAAAGTCGATTTTACAAAATAGTAAATGTTCAACAAAATGAGAAATTGGGTTAAGTTTGCCGATGTAACAATCGTAAAAAACGTGCGTTTAAAGGCTGCATAAGCCTTACAGGTGTCACAATACCGTGCAGTGTAACCAATATATGTAAAAGTGCATTTAGTAAATGCGAGAATTTAGTTATAAAATCAACCGAGAACAGTACAGCGCACAAATATGCGGTCGAAAATCTTATCTAAAAATAATTTTGCTGTTTACCACCTCAACAACCCGATTCCGTATGCTGTTCATTCTGCCGACCCATACAATTTGGTTGTCGGCTTTCAGTTGCTCAGTTATACCCTCTACCGTAGCCATCTGCTTTATTAGGCGTTCAAACATTTCCTCCGCCTGTCGGTCAATATCAGCAAGGTAGTCGTTTAATTTGCCGCTTGTCAGCAAGTTGGCGTAAAGCACTTTGCGGTGATTTTTCAGATAGCGAAGATGCCGCTGTCCCCATATTCCGATTGGCTTTTGTTCTTCATCCGGCTCATCATCTCCGGCGATAAGGTAATAATCACCGACTAACTCATATTTCAGCCCCGTGCGTTCGTCTGTAATGTACTTTTCCATAAAAACTGCCTCCTTAATGTTTTGTATTATAATCATAGCAAAGAGGAAGTAAATCGGCAAATGTACGGGGAAATATGTGAGCTTTCAGCCGGATTTTCAATATGGATTTTAGGTTGGTTATGAACATCCGTACCAAAAGTCCACCGTAATTTTGATAGAATTACGGTGGACTTTTTCTATACCCGA
>CAVKHV010000059.1:7679-9204 GCA_963656085.1 Agathobacter sp. | reverse complement strand
ATAATAGAGTCACCTTCTTTCAACTCTTCTGCGCAATCTATGCGTTCCCTTACAAGATCAGCATTCAGTGTTGACTGATCGAATGCTGTTGTAATCAAAAGAACCCTCTTATCCTCGTCATAATCGGCTTTGTCATTTACATTCTCTTTCGATGAAACAGATTCTTCAGTAATAAGTTTTACTGCTTTTTTCGCAAACTCTGCAAAATAATCCTTCTGCATTGCAACATCCGATGTTGCCTTCAAGATATCGTGGGCATTCTTATATGGCTTGCTTGCAAAATCTATGGACAAGTTTGATTCTGACTCTATCATATTGAGCCATTCCGCATATGTAATAATTTTAATATCCTTGCCCTGATCACGAAGTTCCTTTGCCCTCCTAAGTTTTGTGGTTTCATGATCATAATCTTCGTTGTATACAAGATAATTTGTATCTAATACAATACTGTTTCTTACATCTCCACCATCTTCAACAACAATTTTCTCAAATTCTTTTTCATTTTCCTCACTTAACCCGGTATGAACAAAAACTTTTCCGTCTATCCAAGCATACCGCGAGTTTGACTCGTTTGAAGAATCGCCTGCACTTACAGAAGAGATTTTTGTGATGACACCATCTCGGAATCTAAATGCCTTATTATTTCCGTCTGTTTTTATTCTTTTGAGTTCATAACAGTCCTCAAACGCATCGCTTGCTATTGTTTCAAGATTAGGCGACAATGTTACATCTTTTAAATTACTGCAATATCCAAACGCTCTTTTGCCAATGCTTACTACATAATCCGGAACAACGAGGGCCTTCAACGCAGTCCCCTCAAAAGCAGATTCCTCAATAATCCTAAGTGATTTAGGAAACTTTATTTTTGTGAAATTTTCGTGCCATTTAAATGCCGACTTGCCGATTACACTTGTTCCGTCAAGAATAAGAACTTTACCTTTACCGGTGTAACAATTTATCAGCAACTTATAAGTTCCGTCTTCAAGCACCTGATAAATGGAATCTTCATCTTTAAATAAGTTCTCATTTTCTTCATCAATATGATAGAACACGGAATTCCTTGTTTCGCCGTATCGTTTTATTTCCTTTGGCTGTAATTTCTTTAATGTTTTAGGAATATAAACTTCCTCCACTTTTGAAGTGCTTGAAATCGCATTTTCATCAAACTCTTCTGTGGCATCCGATAAGATAATTTGTTTAAGCGAAGAACCATAAAAAAATACTTTCTCTGCAAAAGCGGACACATCATTCGGTGCAGTATAAACCGTAATAGCGGAATCCACCAAATACTCAAGCCTTTTCTTTCCGTTCTCAATAGAATAAAAACCTATTCCGTCGGAGAAAAAATATTCGTTTCCGTCTTCCACCTCAATGGAACTAATCTCCTTCATGTAGCCATCCTGATCTCTCAAAGTATACTTCCCAAGATACCTAAGTTCTTTAGGCAAAAAGAGCGAGCTGATTTTTACACGCAAAAATGCATTATCTTCAATAGCCTCAACACCGGAGGGAATACGAATGGATG
>CAVKHV010000059.1:6136-7669 GCA_963656085.1 Agathobacter sp. | reverse complement strand
GCTTTACCTTTCACACGATCTGTTCTGAATCCGGTTACAGTCTTGCCGTCAGCAGACAACAGGACACCACCATAAAGATCTGCGATAAGATCTTTTGTCTCCCCATTCTTATCCGTCATACTTTCAATCAAGTTTTTAAGCATTTTCTTGCTGTTGTTGATTTTTTCCTTTCCGACACAGTATTTCAGCAAAGACTCTTTAGCGGAAATTTTACCTATCTGCTCAGTGGATTTAAATCTTACGGCTTTTTCAATTTCAACCTTTGCTTTTTCTTTTACTAAATCATCAGATTCATTATCACTAAATAGTCTTAAAATATGCTTTGTCTGATGTACGGGATATGGCGCATTTACCGCAGTATACTCATTTACATCAAGTACAAGTGCGACCTTTTCGTTATTATTGTTTCTAATCGTAATAACAACAATGTCACCGGGTTTAACATCAAAATCGCAAATATATAAATATGATGACTGATAATTTGCCGGCAGCACATTACAATAAACATATTTCTTACTTGAAGTCATTATTTGCCTCGCTTTCCAAGTTGCTTTACAGTTCCGTTTTCATCTGTAAAAACATAATTCAAACTTTCCCAATCATCCTTAAATCTAAATGTATACTCAATATCATTTGTACAAAAATCCTCTGTAGGGGAATTCCTCAATGTCCATCTCGAATTACTCTTTGTATCACATTCTCCAATCGTATATGTATCTGTAATAACCGAATACCCACTCTTTGAATAACAAAAATTGACCTTTCCGGACAGGTTGTCTTCTGAAAACATAGCCATTTTAACATTCGGATATTTTGCCATTACATCCGGCACATCATCTCCGAATATATACAATTCGGAAATACCTTCGTTAATTAATATTAAATCATTGTACCCATATACCTGGTTATCTTTTTCTATAAGGTAATCCAATAAGCTGATCACTTCCGCAGCAAGGCCCCTACAACACGCCCATACAATGTTACCTTCCGCCTTAACCTCCGGAATATTTGTTGCTGAAAAATCCTTAACCGACGAGTTACCAATCAATTTATCTGTACCGATTGCTGCATTTGCGCGTAAAATACTCGCTATCAGACCGGCTGTGTATTCGCGGATGCCTGACTTACGGTTTATTTTTTTTACTACATCAACATCGCAAGGCGCAGAGCCCTTATCGCAGTTAATCACTTCCTGTACTGATGCGAAGGCGAGGCTGTTACAGATACCCATAGGAATTTCGACATTGTCCCCTACATGAATGCTCTTGCTTGTGGCAATACAATAAATTGGATTCTTAACAGCTGTCGGTAAAACCTTACAAATAATATAGTTTTTCTTCGTTTTAGAAGCAATCCTCGGCTGAATGAGACCGATCGAAAGCAAATATTTGCCTAAAGACATACCGAAAACCTCGTTGGATAAATTTTTTACCGTTTTTAATTTCGGTAAATACTCAGGATTATCGGCAAACAATTCATCTGCTGTTTTAAACGGACTGCCACTAGAATACTTTTTTTGCATAGCTTTTATAA
>CAVKHV010000059.1:0-6050 GCA_963656085.1 Agathobacter sp. | reverse complement strand
CACCCTACTTCGCTTTATAATATTTTTAATTTCCCTATAAATCGCTCACAGCATAAGCGGCGACTGCCCTAACAAATCTTGCACTTTTCACATTTGGGGCAGACGCCGCACATTTTACTGCGGAATTACTCAGGAGGTTCATTGTTTCGGTTTCTCAGCTACAGGTATTAATAAACAGAAGTTCTAAGCCTGTCTGTTGGAGAAATAAAATTTACAGATTTGATATGAGAGTCAGCGGAATAACTGCGGAAACAATGTTTTATCACAACCGTTTTTCTCTTTAGAATCATTGTTTTACCAACCACCGTTACACACTTCGTATTTACAATTATACTTTTTATTTTTCATTTCAAAAATGTATCCTTTGTAAATATTTCTTTTCCAATCGGTACAAGTGACAACATTTCCATCTATCTTTTTATATGAAACCTTTATTTTATCAAGCTTCCCTATAATAGCCTCTTTAAATCCGTCATCATATGTCCCGTTATTTATTAAAAAGGAAATAATTGTTTTCGTAAGGTCTTTGATAGTTTTTACACCATAATACGGAAATTCATCACACTTATTATCGGTAAAATAATCGAGAGAATCTTCGCCCTGTTCGATATAACAGTCAATTAAATCATAAGCACATACAGAACATTTGTAGTTGTATTTTTCCACCAACTGTTTAATAACATCATTCTTATATGAAATAGTCAAACAGCTTTCTATTTTAGTTAAACCTTCATCAAAAGGCACATGCTTGTTCATTTTAATGTTTTTGCTTATAACATTTTCTGTTTCACTTATTCTGACAAATTCCTCAAATTCGTCTTCATCATCGGTATACTTTACTTTGCAATCATCTAAATCTTCTAAATTCAAATATCCGCCGCTGCTGCCATCTTTTTCAAATTCATCGCCGTATTGCATACCAAAATATTTGTCGGCTTGCAGATCATAGGTATAACTTCTGAGATACGAAACATCGTTTTCTTCCCGACCGGTTATGTTGATCGAAGCAATATCATTTACAGAATCGGCATTATCACGAATTTTGTCAATGAATTCCGTGGCTTTTATGATTTCCCCCTCTTCATCCTCTTCGGTATTGGTTTCGACAAAAACCGGGGTGAAATTTTTATAATCCCAAGATGCAACCACACCTTTTTCCAATTTTTTTATCAATTCATTTATTGCTTTGCTTGTTCCCAACTCTTTCGGGGAAACATTAACATAAGCTTCACCTTTAAAAAAGTATCCTTCCTCGTCTTCCGGTGTAGCACCTGTACCCGTAAAATCAATTGTATTGCCGTTTTTTAGATTGATTTTAATTTCAACCACAAAACTGCTGCTGCTTGAATTTGTTACAAAATCTGTTCTGATTTTCATATTATTTACTCCTTTGTTTTTATATTTCCTTACAGAAATAATTTTGTTTGACAGTTCTTAACTTAATACAAGCTGTATGTAACACCCGAAATAGTATCCATCTTGTAAAGAATTTCTTTTTCGCACAAACTGTCTAAGGCCGTCTGTATTTCAGTTTTTGATTTACCGGAAAAATGAGATTGAATATCTTTTAATTTTTTAAGTTCGTCATTAGCTCGAAACCACTCCACAATCTCACTTTCCAA
Organism: Agathobacter sp.; assembly: GCA_963656085.1. Classification (GTDB taxonomy): domain Bacteria; phylum Bacillota; class Clostridia; order Oscillospirales; family Acutalibacteraceae; genus CAVALG01. Next base: position 4,428 of record CAVKHV010000059.1, on the reverse strand, counting down.
ACCGGTCAATCTAACACTTGGTTGTGGGACTTCTTCCGCCTCGCCTGCAAAAAAATCTGCTATTAATGTCATACCGAAAGCATTTTCTAATCTTTCTGCTGTTTCATCGCCGAGTTGTCCGTCAACATACGCGAAACAGAGTATAAATTTAAGCAACGGCATACCTAAGCGAGGGCCACCTTGTGCAAGGCTTTCTATAAGTCGCCATTTGTCCTCTTCTACCGGTTGAGTAATGAAATTGTACACACCGGTCATATTTGTGTACATATTACCGAAAACGCCGTCAACCAACCTCTTTTCTTTGGTATTAATTTGTTTCTTTCCTTCAATTCCTATTTCTGCTGCAATCAGTAAAGTTATAAGAAGAAATTGAGAATCGCTCATCTGTGAAACCGAGATAAATTCGTTTTTTGAACTGTTTGCCGTTTCTAAGATTTTACTTTCCGATTTACCTTTAATTTGAGCAATCAAATTATTTAAAATATTTCCTGTTGACATAATTTTACTCCTGCATTTTATAACATTTTTCATTTTCTCAAAAACAACTTCAAGTGTAAGCGAGCATCGAATTTATTCTGCGGCAATCAATTCAAATTTAATGCTGTTTTCAACCGCATATTTGTGCGCTGTACTGTTCTCGGTTGCTTTTATAACTAAATTCTCGCACTTACTAAATGCACTTTTACCTATATCGGTTACACTGTCGGGTATTGTTATGGTTGTAAGTCCTGTGCAGGCGTTAAATGCAGAATTGGCTATACTTGTTACACTGCACGGTATAGTTGCGCCTGTAAGGCTTATACAGCCCTTAAACGCACGCTTTTCTATGATTGTTACGCTATCAGGTATATTTACACTAATAAGATTTTTGCAATTTTCAAATACAGCCTCCCTAATAGCTGTCACACTATTGCCTATTGTTACATTTGCAAGTTTTGTGCAGCCTTTAATTGCTTCCGCGCCTATATCGGTCACGCTATTAGGTATATTTATGCTAATAAGATTTTTACAGCTTTTAAATGCAGCTTCACCGATATATTTTATGCCATTACCTATTGTTATATCAGAAAGCTTAGTGCAACCCTCAAATGCATATTTATCTATACTTGCTACACTGTCGCGTATAATTATGGTTACAAGGTTTTTGCAGCCCTTAAATGTGGCTTCACTGATATATTCTATGTCATTACCTATTGTTATATCGGAAAGCTTAGCGCAACCCTCAAATGCATATTTCCCTATACTTGTCACACTGTCGGGGATAGTGACGCTTGTTAGACTTTCACACTCTGAAAATGCCTGCGCACCTATGGTTGTTACACCGTTTGGTATGGTTATGCTTTTAAGGCTTGTGCAATATGAAAACGCGCCGGTACCTATAGTTGTCACACCGTTAGGGATGGTGATGTTTGTTAGGCTTCTGCAACTTGAAAACGCACTGTTCCTTATGGTTGTCACGCTATCAGGGATAGTGATGTTTGTTAGGCTCTCGCACCAATAAAACGCCTCTGCGCCTATGGTTGTCACACTGTCGGGGATAGTAATGCTTTTAAGGCTTTTGCACTCTGAAAATGCACCGTCACCAATGGCTGTCACACTGTCAGGGATAATGATGCTTTTACGCCTTTTGCAACTTGAAAACGCACAACTTGCTATACTCTTTGTACCGCAGCGTATTGTACAATCGCCCTTTACTTTTTTGGCAGCAATTAAATGGTTGCCTATATACAGCACACCGTCTGACCAGTTGCAGTCATTGTTATAACAAGCTGTATCTTCAAATGCAGCCGATCCGATAAATTTTACACTATCAGGAATGGTGACACTTGTTAGACATTTACACCCTGAAAACGCCTTCTCACCTATGGCTGCCACACTGTCGGGTATTGTTATGCTCGTCAGGCTTTCGCATTCCGAAAACGCATAACCTGCTATACTCTTTGTACCGCAGCGTATTGTATAATCGTCCTTTACAATATCTTTTTTAGCGGCAATTAAATGGTTGCCTATATACAGCACACCGTCTGACCAGTTGCAGTCATTGTTATAATAAGCTGTACCTTTAAATGCAGCCGCTCCAATACTTATTACACTGTCGGAGATGGTGATGGTTGTTAGGCTTTTGCATCCTGAAAAAGCACTGTACTCTATAGTTGTTACACTGTCGGGGATTGTTATGCTCGTAAGCTTTTTGCAGCCTTCAAATGCAGATCTGCTTATTTCTGTTACACCGTTAGATATAACTACGCTTTCAAGTTTTGTGCATCCTGAGAATGCGGACCAGCCTATGCTTGTTGTGCTGTTGGGTATTGTTACGCTTATAATACCCCTACATTTTTGGAATGCAAAATGGCCTATGCTCGTTACTCCGTCGGGAATTATTACATCTTTAAAGTTACCGTTATATTTTTTCAAACAGCCATTTTCTATTAAAAAACATTTGTTTTCGTTTTCATCAGCCCAAACGCCCTCCGTTAATACATAACAAGAATTTCTTAGTCCTTCTTCGGGTTCCTTACGCGTCAGTGTTAAAACATTTTTATCATAATTCAACCTAATATAACCTGTGCCTCCGGTACCGTCAAAATAATAATAGCTTGAGCATTTCACCGAGGGAATTGCTTCTATAAATTCCATTACAGTATCAATCAGATCGTCTTGTACCGGGTAATTAAACAGTGGCTCGTCATCAATCTTACAGTGATATTCAGCTTTCAATTCAAGAAAATCGCTTTTTTCTAACTCCCAATCCCCTAAGTAGTCTTTCATTTTTGCATTAAAAACTTTTATAAAAGTATTTTTTGCTTCTTCTGAATTAACAGAAATCTCTAATATTTCATATGCACATCCCATAATTATTTGCTTTCCTCCTTAAATTCTTAATTATTAAGCATTTTCTCCAAACGCTCCAAATCCGACTGAGTAAAATTATCAGGGTCAATTCCGCATTTGCGGCAGTGATTTTCAAATGTCTCTCTGTCTAATTCGGTAACGCCAGCTGCCGAAAGTGAATTCGCAACTTTCTCAATATGCTCATCTCTGATTCCGTTATATCCCGCTTCATCAATTGCGGCTAATTGCCAAGCCTCAAACATAACAAAACACCCTTTCTGAAATTTAATTTTTTACATTATAAACTATTAAACAGTGAACTTCTACCATAAAAAGTCAAGGTGTCGGTTAGGTTCGACACCATGATTAAAATTCAGCGATTTCTTCTGCGTTTTTTAACATTTTATTGAATTCATCCTTAACATTTTGGGGCGATTTTATTTTAACTTTGCCGCCGAAGCCGAACACCCAACAAAAAAATATATTGCTTATTGCGACATCAACAACAATATCAAAAGTTGTTTCGGTTCTGTTTAAAACAGGTATATCAACACCGAATTTATCAATAATTGAGCCGATAACCGAATTATCACATTCAAGCGTTACTGTTTTTCGTTCTGCGCTGAACATATGAAACATTGTATTAAGGTACGTATCCAAATCAAAACCGCTCGGCAACGGAACAGCGGTTTGATCCCAAATATCCGGCTGCGAAGCAATGCGATCAATTCTGAAACTTGAAATATTTTTGTGCTTTTCGCAATAACCCAGAAGATAATAAAATTCACCGTTCCATACTAATTTATACGGACTTACAACATATTTGCAGCCGTTGTTACGCAGGTGCTTTTCTTTATCTACGGTGTAATTGAAGTAATAAAACGAAATTTTTTTACATTTGTTTATAGCCTCGTTTATGGTATCCGAAACAATAAAAATCATTTCATTGTTTGTTTTTATCCGCCGCTCAACCGAGACATTACGCTTAAGATCCGCTGCCTTATTTCTGCCCGCCATACAGGCCAATTTATCGGTAAGGGATTTGCTTTTGCTTTTACTGATAAATCTTGCGGTTTCTACGGCATCAATTAAAGTTTTAAGTTCGGCGTCATCAAACTCACGGCTTACAAGGTTGTATTTGTTCTGCTTGGATTTTGTAACACTTATATCCATACCGAATTGTTTTAAAACGTCAATATCATCGGCAATCGTGGTGCGGTGAGCTGAAATGCCGTAATCCGTTTCTAGTTTATCGATTAGTTGCGATGTAGTTAAAAAATGGTTTTCATCGGTGCAGTCATATATAATTTTTGCAAGATACAACGGCCTTAATTTTAATTCTCTGTCCATAGAACCATTCCTTAACTAAACTTCTTAATTCTCAAACGCTTTTGACTTTTCATTCTACAGAATAAAAAGTGCCACTCCAATAAAATTTTCACTATCCGACGAATGCGTTTCAACACATTTTCTGATGTCGGCTTTTTTACCGTGGGTTAATTTACATTCGGCAATATATTCATATTCCTGATAAATCTCTGAATACGGTGCTTTGCCACCTAATTTTTTTAATACTTGAATAATAATTTCTAATAC
>CAVKHV010000058.1:0-9309 GCA_963656085.1 Agathobacter sp. | reverse complement strand
TTTTTGCCGAACGGACCGTAATCCGACATCATAAAGTTGGCAACCGCCTCGCTTGTAAGTTCCGCGTCGCTTAAAGTCCTGCCGCTTATCTTTTGTTCCGCCTGCCGTCTGCCTGTCGTTCGACAATCGGCATAAATCCGCAAATTCAGTCATATGATTAATTAACCCGTATAGGAGTTGATCGTATGAGAGGAACAGTGGAGGATAGAGCGGCGATGTTGGGAGAGTACATAGTCAAAACAGGATCAACTGTCCGCGCCGCCGCAGCCGTCTTCAATGTCAGTAAATCAACGGTACATAAGGATGTATCCGAAAGGCTCAGATATTCGGATCCGGCGCTTTATAGACTTGTAAGGGCTGTTTTGGATAAAAATAAAGAGGAACGGCATATCAGAGGGGGTCTGGCGACCCAAAGAAAGTATAAGGGCGCTTGATTGTCTTCAAACGGATAGAAATTAAATAATGCGTTTTTAAAAAATGGCAAAACCTTGTCAAGACAGGTGTCATAAGGAAAAAGACAGTACAATTGAAAAAGCACTTAAACTTGAAGTTTAAGTGCTTTTTATGGTGGAGAATACCGGGATCGAACCGGTGACCTCTTGCATGCCATGCAAGCGCTCTCCCATCTGAGCTAATCCCCCATATTAAAATTTTAACCTGCAAATCGGCAAATTTACAAAGCCGACTGCTCTCAACGCAAATTATGATAACACAAATCGGGCAATAATGCAAGGCTTTTTTTAAAATTATTTGCGCGGCATTATCATCAGCGGTTTTGCCCCATATATATAAAACACCCTTTTTTAACATACTATATCATAATTATTATAGATAACATATATGAACGGTAATAAATATGTTAAGTTAATGTGCAATAGTTATAAAAACATTGCTCAAAAATCTTTGATGATGCTGCAATACGCCGAAAAATTAATGTTAAAAAATCAAAATAAATGTAGACATTCAGCGAAAAGTCTGTTATAATTCTATAGATGCGGCGTGACGGATGATTATGCCCGTTGCGCCCCGAACTGTAAAACGCATAAAAATGTGTATTTCAGGTTAATTTATAGGAGGAATCAGCTCAATGAAAAAGAAAATCGGCACTCTTCCGTTCAGCGGCACGCCTGAACAGGAAAAAGAGCTAAAAAAGATCATTGACGCCAACAAGCATGACAAAAGCCGCCTTATGGCAGTTATGCAGCAGGCTCAGGATATTTACGGATATCTTCCGCTTGAGGTTCAGGAAATGATCGCTAAAGGTATGGACGTACCGGTTGAAAAGGTTTACGGCGTTTCTACCTTTTATGCGCAGTTTTCGCTGTGTCCCAAGGGCAAATACAACATTTCCGTATGCCTCGGCACGGCATGTTATGTTAAAGGCTCCGGCGATTTGATGGACAAACTCTCCGAAAAACTGGGTATAGGTGCAGACGAATGTACACCCGACGGGAAATTTTCGCTTACCGCCTGCCGCTGCATAGGCGCCTGCGGACTCGCACCTGTTCTTACGGTCAATGAGGAAGTTTACGGTCGCCTTACGGTGGACGATATTGACGATATACTTGCAAAGTATAATTGAAATTAGTTTAAAAAGGACAGAATCCATATGAAGATCTGCACTATTAAAGAACTGCTTAATGCCGATGTTATTTGTAACGAAGAACTGCTTTCGCGCCATGTTTATTCTGCCTGCGGCAGCGATATGATGAGCGATGTGCTTGCGTATGTGAAGGACCAGGCTGTTCTGCTTACGGGACTTGTTAATTCGCAGGTTATACGCACTGCCGAGATGATGGATATGGTCTGCATAGTATTTGTGCGTTCCAAACGCCCTACACCCGAAATGATCGAACTTGCCAATGATAGTGAAATAGTCCTTCTGGCTACGGACAAAAGAATGTACGAGGCGTGCGGCATACTGTACAGCAACGGTCTTGTCGGCAATAAGGTGAAAAATGTCTGAACCTCTGATCTTTAATTTTGATGTTGACGGGTCTGACTTCACATCGGCAGGTTACGCGTCGGTCAGTATCAAAAAGAATCTAAGGCAGTTAGGGCTTTCACCCGAAATCATCCGCAGAGTTTCAATAGCAATGTACGAGGGCGAGATCAATATGGTTATCCACGCGGGCGGAGGAAAAGCAACCGTCACCGTAAGCGAGGACTGTATAACAATTTTGCTTTCGGATAAGGGCCCCGGTATAAAAGATATCGGCAAGGCTATGCAGGAGGGGTATTCCACCGCGCCTGACAGCGTTCGCTCGCTGGGTTTCGGCGCAGGTATGGGTCTGCCCAATATGAAACGCTATACCGATGAAATGGATATTAACTCCACAGTCGGGGTAGGAACGGATATCACGATGAAGGTCTATATAAAATAAGCAGTGATTTTGGGGTAACGGATATATGAATACATATGAACATTCGGTTTATCTCGATATAAATAAGTGTGACGGATGTATGACCTGCCTGCGCCACTGCCCTACAGAGGCAATCCGTGTGCGTGAAGGTCACGCCGCCATTGACCCGGACAGGTGCATAGACTGCGGTGAGTGCATTCGCGTGTGCCCCAACAAGGCGAAAAAGGCGCGTTGCGGAAGCCTGAAGGAAATGTCGCGTTTTAAATGGAAAATTGCCCTGCCTGCCCCTACGTTGTACGGGCAATTTGAAAATCTTGACGATGTTGACTATGTGCTCGACGGACTTTTAAAACTCGGGTTTGATGATGTTTTTGAGGTATCTGCGGCAGCGGAGTTGACATCTGCATATACGAGGGTATACCTAAAAAACGAGAATATCAGAAAACCGATAATCAGTTCGGCTTGTCCCGCGGTTCTGCGGCTTATAGGGTTGCGGTTTCCGTCGCTTACCGCGAATATTATACATATGCTTCCGCCTATGGAACTTGCGGCGCAAATGGCAAGGGAAAAGGCGAAAAAGGAACATCCGGAATTTACGGACGATGAAGTGGGCGTGTTTTTTATATCGCCCTGCCCTGCAAAAATCAGCTATGTCAATAACGGATTTGCAGATTATAAAAGCCGCGTTGACGTTGTAGTACCGATAAGCGATATTTATTTTAACCTTATCGGTAAAATGCGGGCGGATGCCGATATGCCTTCTCTCGCTCATTCGGGTATGATAGGCATAGGCTGGGCAACCACGGGCGGGGAAGCCACCGCGATTTTTAACGAGCGTTACCTGGCGGCCGACGGGATCGACAACGTTATTCACGTCCTTGACCAGATAGAAAACGGTAACATCCCTCCGCTTGATTTTATCGAACTTAACGCCTGTACGGGCGGCTGCGTCGGCGGCGTTTTAACAATACAAAACCCGTTTATCGCTAAAGCAAGGCTGCAAAGTCTGCGCCGATATCTTCAGGTTTCGCGCAACTTTTTATCGGATGATGAGAAAAAGGACGTTCCGCAAAAGTATAAGTTTTCGGAAATGCCTCAATATGACCCGATATCTAAATTAAGCGACAATATGGCAGAGTCGATGCGGATAATGTCGGATATCCAGAAAATAAAGAGTTCACTCCCGGGAATTGATTGCGCTTCCTGCGGTTCCCCGAACTGCCGCGCTTTTGCGGAGGATGTTGTCAAGCACAAAGCGGTTATTGAGGATTGTCCGATACTTAGTTACAGAGCGGCTGTTGCCGAAAGGACAGGTGATAAGGATGACGGTTAATGAACTGATTGAAAAAACCGAACTTAAACCTATTGCACTGTCGGACGGGGAACTCGAAATCAGCGGAGTCTATTGCGGCGACCTTTTAAGTTGGGTAATGGGCAAAGCCGAAAGCGGAAACCTGTGGGTAACGATTATGTCAAACGTAAACGTGCTGGCGGTTGCAACGCTTGAGGAAATATCGGCGGTTATCCTTTCCGAAAATGTGAAGCTTGAACAATCGGTGCTTGACACCGCCCGTCAGAAAAATGTCAATATACTTTCCTCGCCGCTCGGTACATATGAAACGGCGGTTATGTTAGGTTCCGTGTTATGAGCCGACTTTACTATGATCTGCATATCCATTCCTGCCTGTCGCCCTGCGGAGATAATGATTCAACGCCCGACAGTATTGCAGGTATGGGGGAACTTAACGGGCTTAACATAATGGCGCTTACCGACCATAATACGGCAGGGAATTGCCCCGCTTTTTTTAAAGCGGCGCGGCGGCACGGTATTATCCCCATTGCGGGAATGGAACTTACAACGGCGGAAGATATACACGTTGTCTGCCTTTTCCCCGAACTTCAAAACGCTTTGGATTTTGAAACGGAAGTGCGGAAATCGCGCGCCTGTATCAAAAACCGCTCCGATATATTCGGCGAGCAGCGAATTCTTGACGAAAAAGATAATATCATAGGGTACGAGGAAAACCTGCTTATAAACGCTACGGGGGTATCTGTTGAAAGTGTGCTGCCGCTTACCGAAAAGTTCGGCGGAGTATCCTTTCCGGCTCATATTGACAAACAGTCAAACAGCGTGCTTGCGGTTCTCGGCGTTTTTCCGAAAGATATAGGTTTTAAGGCAGCCGAAATACACAATGCCGCCAAGCGTGAAGAACTTTCGCGCGAAACCGGAATTCCGCCGCAAAAGTTTTTTGTTAATTCCGACGCGCACTATCTTTGGGATATTAAAGAAAGAACCGACTATTTGGATATTCCCGAACAGTCGGACGAGAGCGGAATAAGGCGCGCCTTTTTGGCGAGGTTGACGGAGTAGGATATGAAAGAACTTTCTTTAAATATTTTGGATATAGCCGAAAATTCGGTTAAAGCAGGCGCCACGCTTACCGAAATAGATATTGACGAAAACGATAAAACATTAAAAATAACCATTACCGATAACGGATGCGGAATGTCGCCCGAAACCCTTTCTAAGGTTATGGATCCGTTTTACACAACAAGGACAACGCGCCGCGTAGGTATGGGTATTCCGCTTTTTAAGATGGAGGCTGAACAGACGGGCGGCAGGCTTGATATCAAGTCAAAAACCGCACTTGACGACCGGGACGGCCACGGAACGGTCGTGTCTGCGCTCTTTTATAAAGAACATATAGACTTTGTTCCGCTCGGTAATGTGACCGAGAGCGTGATAACCTTAATACACGGTCATCCCGATGCGGATTTTAAGTTTACTCACAAAATGCCTCAAAGCCGGGTGTCGCTTGATACGCGTGAGATGCGCGCGGTGCTGGGTGATGTCCCGCTTAATGAGTTCCAAGTGCTCGCGTGGGTAAAGGAGTATTTAAACGAGCAATATTTATAAATTATTATTTACCGAAAGGAAGATAGCAGTATGAAATCATTGGCTGAATTACAGGCAATAAAGGACAAGATGAAAAGTAAAGTAGTTCTTCGCGAAGGAGTTGACGGGATAAGAGTGGTTGTGGGAATGGCTACCTGCGGTATCGCAGCCGGCGCGCGCCCCGTGCTTGCCGCACTTGTTGAAGAAGTCAACAACGCAGGTCTTACCGATAAAGTAAGCGTATCGCAAACAGGCTGCATTGGAATTTGCCAGTTCGAACCGGTCGTTGAAGTAATTGAGTCGGGCAAAGATAAGGTCACATATGTTAAAATGACGCCCGAAAAGGCAAAAAAGGTTGTGGAACAGCACCTGAAAGGCGGCAGCGTCGTTGCTGAATACACCATTTCTAATAACGCATAATTTTTTGGAGGTATAAATAATATGATTCGTGCACATGTATTGATCTGCGGCGGTACGGGTTGTACTTCTTCGGGAAGTAAGGCAATACAGGAGGCTTTTGCCGAAAATATTGAAAAATGCGGACTCAGCGAAGAAGTAAAACTGGTACAGACAGGATGTTTCGGTCTATGCGCGCTCGGCCCCGTTGTTATCGTCTATCCCGACGGTACTTTTTACAGCCGTGTAACACCCGAAGATGTTGAGGAAATAGTAAGCGAGCATCTTCTTAAAGGCCGTCTGGTTGAAAGATTGGTTTATAATGACACAGGTGATGCGGAGGTTGAGCCTGACGGTAATGTCGCTTTGGGCGATACCGCGTTCTACAGGTCGCAGAACCGCGTGGTTCTCCGTAACTGCGGTGTTATCAACCCGGAGGATATTGAAGAATACATAGCAATGGACGGTTATGCCGCACTCGGTAAAGTCCTTACCGAAATGTCACCCGAAGATGTCATACAATGCATTAAAGATTCGGGGCTCAGAGGCCGCGGCGGCGGCGGCTTCCCCACAGGTCTTAAATGGTCGTTCTGTGCACCGATAAAGGCACCGCAAAAATATGTTGTATGTAATGCCGACGAGGGCGACCCCGGCGCATTTATGGACCGTTCGGTTCTTGAGGGCGACCCCCACAGCATTATAGAAGCTATGGCTATCTGCGGTTACGCCATCGGCGCAACCGAGGGTTATGTTTACGTCCGTGCCGAATATCCTATCGCGGTTCACCGTTTGCAGATTGCCATAGATCAGGCAAAAGAGTACGGTCTGCTCGGCAAAAATATATTTAATTCGGGCTTCGATTTTGATTTGCACATCCGCCTCGGTGCAGGTGCGTTCGTTTGCGGTGAGGAAACCGCGCTTATGACCTCGATTGAGGGTAACAGAGGCGAGCCGCGCCCGCGTCCGCCGTTCCCGGCAATCAAAGGACTTTACAATTCGCCTACGGTTGAAAACAATGTTGAAACATTTGCAAATATTCCGCAGATTATACTCAGGGGGGCTGAATGGTTCGCCTCCATGGGTACCGAAAAATCAAGGGGAACCAAGGTTTTCGCTCTCGGCGGTAAAATCAAACATACCGGACTTGTTGAAATTCCGATGGGTACAACACTCCGCGAGATAATTGAGGATATCGGCGGCGGCATACCCAACGGCAAAAAATTTAAAGCAGCGCAGACAGGCGGCCCCTCGGGCGGTTGTATTCCCGCAAACCTTATAGATACAGCGGTTGATTACGATAACCTTATCGCTATGGGCTGTATGATGGGTTCCGGCGGACTTATTGTAATGGACGAAGATACCTGTATGGTAGATATGGCTAAATTCTTCCTTGAATTTACCGTTGACGAGTCCTGCGGCAAGTGTACACCCTGCCGTGTAGGTACCCGCCGTTTGCTTGAAATACTTGAAAAGATTACCGACGGCAAAGGCACGCTTGAAGATATTGATAAACTTGAGGAACTTTGCTATTATATCAAGTCCAATTCTCTTTGCGGACTCGGTCAGACAGCGCCTAACCCCGTTCTCTCAACCCTTAAATTCTTCCGCGAAGAATACATAGCTCACGTTGTGGATAAAAAATGTCCCGCAGGCGTATGTAAACACCTTCTCACCTTTAAAGTGGATAAAGATAAGTGTATCGGCTGCGGTCTCTGTGCAAGAAATTGCCCGGTAGGCGCCGTTGTAAAAACCGACTATGTAGCACCCGGCCATAAACTTCCGTCATACGAAATCAATGCAGAAAAATGTATTAAATGCGGCGTATGTATGGGTAACTGTAAGTTTAAAGCCATTTCTAAACAATAAGGGGAGGAGAAACATACAATGAGTGATGTTAAAATGATAAATTTAAAAATCAACGGTATGGATGTCTCTGTACCGGCAGGAACCACAATACTTGAAGCCGCAAGAAAAGTCGGATTTGAAATTCCCACTCTTTGCTATATGAAAAAGATAAACGAGATCGGCGCATGTCGTATCTGTGTTGTCGAAGCAAACGAAGGCAGAGGTAACAGAACCGTTGCCGCCTGCGTTTATCCCGTTTCCGAAGGTATGCAGGTAAACACAAATTCACCCGCTATCTTAAAGGCAAGGAAAACCACGCTGGAACTTATCCTGTCAACACACGAGCGTAAATGTCTGTCCTGCGTCCGTTCGGGAAACTGCGAATTGCAGACCCTTTGCCGCGACTACGGCATTGAGGACGAGGGCGTTTTTGACGGTTTTAAACCCACCTACGAAATTGACGACAGCGCACCGCATATGATAAGAAACAACAATAAGTGCGTGCTTTGCCGTCGCTGCGTTGCCGCCTGTAACGAACAGCATGTCGGCGTTATCGGCGCAAATGACCGCGGTATTGATACAAATATCGCCTGCGCCTTTAATAAAAATTTGAGCGAGGTAGCCTGTATTTCCTGCGGTCAGTGCATAGTAAACTGCCCCACGGGCGCGCTTACCGAAAAGGACGATACCGATAAAATTTATGAAGCGCTGGCAGACCCGGAAAAGGTTGTTATCATTCAAACGGCGCCCGCCGTACGCGCAGCGCTCGGCGAATCTTTCGGTATGGAAATAGGCACGGATGTTGAGGGTAAGATGGTTGCTGCCCTCCGCCGTTTGGGCTTTGATAAGGTATTTGATACCGATTTCAGCGCTGACCTTACGATAATGGAAGAAGGCACCGAGTTTATCGACCGTCTTAAAAACGGCGGCGCACTCCCGCTTATAACTTCCTGCTCACCGGGTTGGATAAAATTCTGCGAAATGTATCACCCGAACCTTATACCGAACCTTTCTTCCTGCAAATCTCCGCAGCAGATGTTCGGCGCAGTTCTTAAAACCTGGTACGCCGAAACAAACGGCATATCGCCCGAAAATATCGTTTCGGTATCCGTAATGCCCTGTACAGCCAAGAAGTTTGAAATCGGGCGTGACGGTCAGGCTGCCGCAGGTCTTCCCGATGTGGATATTGCAATCACCACACGCGAACTTGCAAGAATGATTGACCGTGCAAGAATTAACTTTACCGCTTTGCCGGATGAAGAATTCGATAATCCGCTCGGCGAGGATACGGGTGCCGGCGTTATATTCGGCGCAACAGGCGGCGTTATGGAAGCGGCTCTCAGAACCGTTAAAGAAGTGCTTGAAGGCAAAACTTTTGACGAGGTTGATTATGAAGTCGTCCGCGGTACCGCACCGATAAAGCGTGCAACCCTTAATATAGCGGGTACCGATGTAAATATTGCGGTTGCAAGCGGTATGAAAGCGGCGCACGAATTGCTCAAAAAAGTAGAATCGGGCGAAGAAACCTATCATTTCATAGAGATAATGGGGTGCCCCGGCGGTTGCGTAAACGGCGGCGGTCAGCCGATACAGCCTGCAAGCGTTAAAGCTGTTAAGGATATCAAAGCGCTGAGAGCGTCGGTTCTTTATAAAAATGACGCTAATCAAAAATACAGAAAATCTCACGAAAACCCAATGGTTAAGAGACTTTATGACGAATATCTCGGCGAGCCGGGAAGCCATAAAGCGCACGAGATACTTCACACCGTATATACCGACCGTTCAAATGTACTTAAATAATCGGTTGGC
>CAVKHV010000057.1:0-9700 GCA_963656085.1 Agathobacter sp. | reverse complement strand
CTTAATATGGCAGGCTGAAATCAAATATATGTTTTAAAACATACGAAAAGTTTATTTTTTGTTTTTTGCCGGCGGTTTTACGAACAGTGTCCCCGCAAACCCTTAAAGGCACCTGCGCTATGATTTTACCGTCATATTTTACGGTGTATGAACCTGCAACCTCGCCTTTTTTTGCGCCCGCGTAAATAAATTTCGGTTTGAGTTCCGTTATTTGAACGGCCGATATTTCCTTTTCGGTAAGATATAAAGTCCCCTGTTCGGGCAGCAAAATCACATCGGATTCATAGCCGCCGACAAGCGGGACTTTTGCATTCTGCAATGGGAACGGCTGCAACACCGAAAGCCCGTAATCAAGCAGCGCACAGTGGTCGTCCCAATCATTAGGGTCGTTGAGCGTGACCGCGATCACCTTGGCGCCCGACCTTTCTGCTGCCGAAACAAGGCAACGCCCGGATTTTTTGGTAAACCCCGTTTTAACTCCCACTGCGCCGCCGTAAAGCGAGAGCAGTTTATTATGATTTTTAAGCCTGCGTTTATATGGCGGATTGCCGTAGCTTACGGTAATTTCACTGCTTGCGGCAATTTTCGCAAACGTCTCGTTTTTAAGTGCGACCGCTGCCAGTTTTGCCATATCGCGCGCCGTAGAATAATGTCCGTCCGCATCCAGACCCGACGGTGTTATAAAATGGGTATTTTGCATACCTATCTCCTGCGCTTTGCGGTTCATCATATCCGCAAAGGCATTCACGCTGCCTGCAACCGCTATTGCCGCGGTATTTGCCGCATCGTTGCCCGAAGCGAGCAGCATACCGCACATAAGCGCATAATACGACACCGTATCGCCGGGGAGTAAACCCATTGACGAGCCCTCTACAGCCACCATTTCCCGCGTAACTGTCAGCGTAGCGTCCGGTGTGCTCTGCTCGGCAAGCAGCAGCGCCGTCATAATTTTAGTCGTGCTTGCCATAGGCATTTGTCGGTCGGCATTCTTTTCAAACAATGAGGTTCCGGTAGCGGCATTAACCGCTATGGCAGACACCGCCGATACCGATACTTCTGCCGACACACCGAAACTGCCTGCAAACAAAACCGATACCAGCGCAAGAGAGATAATTTTTATGATTTTTTTCAATCGGTTCACCGCCCGTTTATTATAAAAATCGTAACAATTAATAATATGGGGCGGCAAGTCGGCTGATAACCTTATTTAGTCGTTATCTTTTTTGGAAAACAGTTTTTTTATCTTTTCAAACACATCGGGCAAAACGGCAAGCGAGCGCTCAGCCGAAGACGGTTCGCTGTATACCTGCATAAGTTTAACGTCGCCGTCTTTAACAACCAAAAACGCGACCGGCGTTACCGACACACCCGCGCCGCCGCCGCCGCCGAACATGGTCTTTTGCGATGTTTTAGGCTGAAAATCCGATCCGCCGGTTGCAACGCCGAAACTCAACTTTGATACGGGGATAATCTTAACATCGTCCATATATATCGGGTCGCCGACTATGGTTTCTGTTCCGAGCATTGAACGGATTTTTTCCAGAGTTACATCCATTATACCCTTAATGTTGCTATTGTTATTGGTGTTTTCACTCATTTTTACCACCGTTTCCTTTCTGATTTAAAGCGATTATTTTAAACAACGCTGCAAGCGCTGATGTAAGCAAGAAGATGGGACGCAGGCTGAAGCGAATATCTGCCGACAAACTGCTTTCACCCTCAAATTCACAATATATATCGACCTTTTTACGTTTAATCCCCGCCGCCGTATCCACAAGTGCAAGCAACGGAAAAACCGCCGCGTTGACCGCGCCGTATTCTATTGCCGCTTTGGCGGCGTCGCCGTCGGCTACGTGAACAGTTAAAAAAAGTCTGTTAAATTTCAAATGCTTTAAAAGCTTAAAAAACTGTTTTAATACCGTTTTTAAAATATCGGTAAGTTCCCTTATTGCGCCTGCCGTGCCCTTTTCCTTAAAAAGTTTTTGGATATATCCGGGCTTTTTTTTGCCGTCATTCTCAGGCTTTTTTTCGCCGTTTTCCGCAGCGGATTTTTGCGGAGGTTTTTTCTTTTTCTTCTGCTTTTGCGGATAAAGCCGAAACCGCAAAAACAGGTAGGACAGCGTTATATTCAGTTCACTTTGCGCTTTAATTCCAACCCTTAAAGGAATAAAAAGCAGCAGCGCAAAAAAGGCAATGATTGATAATATTATTATCAGCGCTGTCAACAATCATTCCCCCTTAAATAAAATTCAAGCGTTTTCTTCGGGTTTATCATCTATACTCATCTGCCCGTCTTCCTCATTTTTAAGTTTGGGTAATTCGGAAAGCGAAGATAAAGAAAAGCAACGCAAAAAATTGTCGGTCGTGCCGTAAATAAGCGGTCTGCCGGGGAGTTCAAGTCTCCCCTTTTCCTCTATAAGCCGTTTTTCAACAAGTGTGGATACAACGCCGGAACAATCCACGCCGCGCACCTGTTCCACATATGCTTTGGTTACCGGCTGATTATAAGCGATAACCGCCAGCACTTCCATTGCCGCGCCCGAAAGCGGGGTCTTTTTACGCATATCAAGAACAAGTCTTATCTCCTCAAGATATTTTTCCCTTGTGCAAAGTTGATATGCGCTTTCAAGTTTAATAAGTTTTATACCGCTTTGCGAAGTATCAAGCCTGTCCGAAAGATGCCGCGCCGCGGCGTCTGTTTCCGCTTCGGTCAACAATAATACGCTGCAAAGCCGACCGATATCCACCGGCTCGCCGCTTGCAAAAAGTATCGCTTCAAGCGCGGCTGCCTTTTCGGTTATATTTTTCACTCCGATTTATCCCCCTTTACGGCGGCGATCTCGGTTGCGTTTCCGCTGCCGCTTACGGTTATTCTGTTCGATTTGCAAAGTTCAAGCACTGCAAGAAATGTGGCAACAAGTTCGGAACGGGATTTTGACTCTTTAAACAGCGCGTTTATTTTCACCCTTCCGCCCTTCCAGATATTACGCAGAACAAACACGACCCTTGAAGAAACCGAAACCACCTTTTTCGCTACGATTTTTGTAAACACCGTTGTAGGCGGCGGCAGGCGGCGCTGTCCCCTGCCCACTGCGTCCGAATATGCCTGCAAAAGCATTTCGGCGGGGTGTGAAAGTTCATAAGTATTGTCAAATTCAATATGTTCGGGCGGCTTTACACAGGTGGCAAATCCGTCCGTCATTCCCGAAAGCAGAGCAGCGATCTTTTTGCATTTTTCATACTCCATCAGTTCAATAGTCAACTGCTGTTTCAGTTCTTCGGCTTCCTCACTTTTAGGCAGCAGGCTTACGGTTTTAAGGTAAATAAGCCTTGACGCCATCTGCAAAAACTCGCTCTCAATATCCATATTTTCATTTTTGAGCCTGTCCATCTGTTCAAGATATTGGTCAACAAGCACGGATATCTGTATGTCATTAATATTAAGTTTATTTTTCGATATCAGATATAAAAGCAGGTCAAGCGGACCCTCAAACTTATCCAGTTTATAAGAAAAGACATCCATAACGATTTTCCTTTAAGCCGTAAACGGCAACCTTGTAAATTTGATAAATCCCTCCATAATGGCAGACGAAGCCACGGAAAGCGGGCCTGTTAAAATGCCCAAATAGCAGATTACAAGTACCGCAATCATAAAATATTGCTGATATTGCATTAACTTATAATAAGTCCTGTCCGGCAATATTACCATAAGCAGGCGCGAACCGTCAAACGGCGGTATGGGAATAAGATTAAATACCGCAAGATAAGTATTTATTTCAATAATATAAAAAACAAAGTAATATACAAAAAACCAAATTCCCGACTGAGCATAGTATGATTGCGCAATATTGGCGGGAAAAAGGAACAACAGTAAATTGTAAATAAAAGAAAAGAGGAGTGCCACAAGCAGATTTGCAACGGGGCCTGCCAAAGCGGTTATAGCCATACCACCTTTAGGGTGCTTAAAATTGCGGTTGTTGACCTGCACGGGTTTTGCCCAGCCGAAACCGAAAAGCAAAATAAGCAGCGAGCCTAAATAATCTATATGGGCAAAGGGATTAAGGGTAAGTCTGCCCTGATATTTAGGCGTTTTATCGCCAAGTGCGTTTGCCGCAAACGCGTGGGCAAATTCGTGAACCGGCAGAGTAAGAAACACAATAAAAAGCGTTGAAATAACATAGGCTATTGCGCTTGTTATATTAAAATTACCATTTAACAACATATTTAACATTAAAAATCACCCTGAATTTGCATTTACACATTATCGGATATACTGAATTCTTTGTTTTCCAAACGAATTATACTGTCACACACGTCTAACGCTGCCGCCTTGTGCGATATAAGAATGACGGTTTTTGTTTTAAGCGCGCGGATATTGTTTAAAACCGTTGCCTCGGTGACGGCGTCAAGCGCCGACGTACACTCGTCAAGCAGCAAGACGGGGGCGTCAGAAAGCAGCGCCCTTGCTATTGCAAGCCTTTGCAATTGACCTTCCGACAATCCTATCCCTCGCTCGCCGAGTACTGTATCCAACCCGTGCGGAAGTGAATCAATTATGTCAAACGCATCCGTAACCTTAAGCGCTTCAAATATTTCACGGTCGCCGATATCAGTGCGGCAGCCAAAGCAAATATTTTCCCTGATCGAGCCGGAAAGCAACAGGTTACCTTGCGGAACATAGGCAAACATACAACGTGTGTCCGGCGATATGGGAATGTTTCCGCCGTCAGTTTTAAAGTACAGTTCCCCACCGTAATCATATAACGACAGAACAAGTTTAAAAAATGTGCTTTTGCCGACGCCTGATTCGCCCGAAATAAGGGTGAAACTGCCCTTTTTAATTGAAAGTTCGGCGTTTTGGAGTACGACATCATCCTCATCATTATATCTGAAAAAGACATTCCTTGCTTCAATTGACTGAAAATCGAAGGGCTGCGGCGCACCGTTATTTATTACATCTGTCGGAAGTTTTTCGATTTCAATTATCCGCTCTGCCGATGCAAGCATTGAAAAATACTGCGGTATAATACCCGAAACATTTTGCAGCGGCATACGGACTTGCTGAAACAGTTGCAAAAGCGCCATAAGCGTACCGTAAGTAATGATTTTTTTGCTGATATTGAAGGCGCCCCAGCACATAACGGCATAGTACCCCGCACTTAAAAGCACAAACATACAAACCGATGCAAAACATCCTATTATAGTCCGTTTCATACGCAGTTTATTCAGTTCGCGTATATTATCATTATTCTTTTCTTCAACCGATTTTTTGGTTGAAAAAGATTTTATTACAACTATATTTTCAATACATTCCTGAAGGAACGAGCGCAAAAGTCCGTTCTGTTTTTGAAACTCTTTGTGGGTTTTTTTAAAAAGTTTGCCGTAGGTTCTGCTGCCTATGAGCATAATAATTCCGAGCGCAACGGCAATCAATGCTAAATAAGGATTCAGCACCGCGATAGCCGCCAAAGCAGCAGCCAGTTTTGTTACTGTATAAACCGATTGCGGCAAAATATTTGAAACATTGCTTACGACCGTATCAAGGTCGCTTGTTAACCTGTTAAGTATATCGCCCGAATGATATTTTGAAAGTTCCGAATATTTTTTATCTATACAGGAGGAAAAAACATCGGCATTGATCTTTTGCTGAACCTTTGAATATATGTAGGTTGCAAGCAATCTGTCGACAATCATCAGCAACACTTCGCCTGCAAGTATCAGCCCGATATAAACACATTCACGAGGCAGGCTTCCGCTCTGGGCGCCCGTTGCAACGTCTATTATAGACTTTGACCTGAGCGACAGCAGCACGGTAAGCAGGGACATCAATGCCGTCACCACGGATCTCAGAATTATCCATACCAATGATTTTTTTGATTTGGCAAGCAGCCATCCGGCTGCGCCGGTTCCATTTGTCATAGCCTTCACCTTGTACCGCCGCTTGCGGCAGACCTGATTTTCCTCATAACCGCACAGGCATACGCCCTGAATTTTTTAAGAACAAACCTTGGATAATAGGTTGCACGGTTAAAAAAAACATATATTTTATAACCGCGGCTTTTTTCGCAGTCAATATATTTTTCACCCTTGTAAAATCCCGTAAGAATTGCAAAAATATCTTCGTTTTTGACCGTGTGCTCGTTATACAGGCAATTATCGCCCCTGATCACAAGGTTTCCGTTCTTTATCTTTATAATTCTGTGCATAACCTGATGCCCGTCGGATCGGCGGAGATAAGCGACAACATCATTGACCTTAAACGGTTTATCGGGTTTTTTAAGAATTATCGGATCTTTGCGGTATCTCAGCATCGGCGACATACTGACGCCGACCGGTTTTGTCATTACCCAACCGTTTTTATTTATTTCATCTGCTATGGATGAATTTATATTACTCATTTTACCAGCAGTCCGTTTTTTTCAAGTTCCGAGATAAATTTTCTCACGGTATTGCGTACCTGTTCCTCGGTTGCGTCATATTCTTTAAGAAAAGCCGCAACAATATCATCCTCGGTTACATCGTTTGCCAGTCGGCTGAATATAAACTCACCGCTTTCGTTAAGTTTGACCATACCGTTGAATTTTTCGGAGTCCTCACCTACGACGATAGCTACCGCCTGCCCCGCAACATGCCTTACTACAAAACTATATTTCAGTTTCATTTACGTCATCTCCTTAAATACGGCATTATATGCGCATTGCGCTGCCTCAGGTTCCATATTGCACTTAATTTCCCACAACGAACATATGTTAAGCAGTTTGTCTATCATATCAAGCAGTTTTAACATATCGTCTGCCTTGTCGGGAAAAATCATCTGATTTAAAATCAGGTTGACCGCTTCCTGCGGAAGAATTTTTCGGGTGCTGTTTGTCGGGCTTCGTTCAATAAAACATATATCGGTTAACGGGGCGCTTGTGCGGCACCCGTCGCCCTCCTTGCCCATAAACGGCGTACCGTATGCAACAGGAATTCCGTTTCTGAACCGTATTATCGGTTTGTCGCCGTTAATAACCGTAATACGGTCGCCCAACAGCTGCATCCAAAGCTTCATATGTGTTGTTTTGCCGGTGCCGCTTTTGGCAACAAAGGAAAGGCAGCGGTCATCAACCCTAAAAGTAGCGCCGTGCAGCATAAAAGCGTCAAACGGAATTATAGCCTTAACAATATTCCTGTAAGCACAGACGGACTCTATATACCCGGCATTGGCTGCGTAATCGTTAACATTCTTTTCCGCTTTCATCTGCTCATCGGTTACCGAAACGGTAATGTCGGGTATTGCGGCGTTCGTTTCATAATCGGCGCATAATTTACGGAAGAAATCATAACGCGTCGAAACGCCGACATTTATTCCCGCAAAATCATAAATCTTCATTAAAATCCCCACAAATACATTTTATGTGTTATTGGCAAAATCGGATTTTATTCTACCGCCGTTAAATCAAACACTTCACTGTCGCCGGTTCCGCGCGCGTATGCGGTTATAAGCATGCCTACGTTCATAAGATAACGTCCCGAATAGGTTTCACCCGTTACCGAGTTAAGATATTTTTTATCGGGGTCAAGTCCGCGCAGGCGAAGCCATTTATAAGGATGCTGTTCGTAACTCATAGTAACAAGGGTCACGGTTGCGCGCGTCTTATCGGGGGAAACAAGTTCCCAAACCGCCCTGTAACGGTTTTCAAACGGTGATATAAGTCGGTAAAGGTCGCCTCGGCGCATAAGTTCATATCTTTCGTGATACTCTTTAATCTGCTTTTTAGCGGTTTCCAACTGTTCGGACGTCAGTTTTCTCGGATCAAGTTCATATCCGAACGTGCCCCATAAAGCAACATTTCCGTTAGTTTTAAAAGGGGTTCTGCCGTTTGCGGAAACGTGCGCACCGACGCAGGACGCGGGATAGCACACGGAAGTGCCGAACTGTATGTAAAGTCTTTCGATCGGGTCTGTATTGTCGCTTGCCCAAATCTGCGGAGAATAGTAAAGCATTGCGGGGTCAAACCGTCCTCCGCCGCCCGAGCAGGACTCAAACAGTATATCGGGGAACACGGTAACCAAACGGTCCATAATTTCATATGTACCCAAAATAAAACGGTGGAAAAACTCTTTTTTCCTCTCCGGCGGAAGAAGTGCCGAACCCGCGTCGCTTATATTGCGGTTGAAATCCCACTTGATATAGTCGATTTTATTTTCGGACAGAACTTTGTACATCTGTTCCCATATATTATCGCGGACGTCTTTTCTTGAAAAATCAATAACATACTGGTGGCGCGCAATTTTAGGCTCGCGGCCTTCCACCCTCACGCACCAGTCGGGGTGCTGCCTGTAAAGTTCGGAATCGGGTGAAATCATTTCGGGCTCATACCATATGCCGAATTTAAGACCGAGGTCGTTAATCTGCTTGATAAGGGGGGCTAACCCGCCTTTCAGTTTTTCCTCATTTACAAACCAATCCCCTAAAGACGAATGGTCGTCATTTCGTTTACCGAACCAACCGTCATCCATTACAAGCATTTCAATTCCGAGGTCTTTTGCAACCTTAGCAAACTCAACAAGTTTTTTATCGTCAAAATCGAAATACGCCGCTTCCCAACTGTTTATAAGCAAAGGGCGTTTTTCGGTCTTATAGCGCCCCCTTACAAGATTGTTATTATAAAAGCGGTGGAATATACGGCTCATTTCGCCTATGCCTTCGGTAGTAAATACCATAACCGCTTCGGGTGTTTCAAAACTGTCCCCCGGTTCTAAATGCCATTCAAAATCGGTCGGATTAATTCCCATTATAAGGCGTGTGCAGTCGTTAATATCACATTCCGCGAAAGCCGAAAAATTACCCGAATACACAAGGTTAAAGCCATACACCCAACCTTTTTCTTCGTCACTTCCCTTTTCGGCAAGCGCAACAAACGGATTTTGCTCATGTCCCGAGGCGCCGCGCGTACTTTCCACGCCCTGCACACCGTGGACAAGCGGTCTGCGTTCAATATACCTTTCCTTGCAATGCCGCCCGTAAAGCGATATCATATCATAATCCATACTCGGCAGGTCGACGCAAAGGCTCATAACCCTTTCGAGAACCATTTTATTTTTTGAGCCGTTGGTCACCTTGACCCTGCGCGTCATAACGCCGCAATTTGAAAAAACGGTATAGTAAAGCGTAACAAGAGCACCCGTAATGGCATCCTCGGCATACAGTTCAAGCGTATCCGCTTCATCTTCATTGTTTACATAGGTTGACGGCAAACCGTTTATTGCGGGTTTACCCTTATAAATTTTGTACCCTTTATACCTTATATCGGTAACTGTATCGCCTGCCGCGTTTCTTACTGAAAGTGCGGAAATACGGAAGTCACCCGAACCGTTGCAGCCGTACTCAATCGGCGCCGTATCGGGTGTGAAACCGTTTTCGCCTATAACAGGGTCGCAGGGACTGAATGACACGTTGGAAGGTCTGAAATCCCAGGTATTCATAAATGTTTCCGGTATAGTAGCACCGTAATACTTATTTAAGATGTACCCTTCATTATATATTTTTATTATGTAACTTGAAGTGGAACTGTCCAATTTAAAGGTCATTTTTTCCTTGTCAAATGATATAGGCATAGATAATTCTCCCCTGAAAACTTATACAATTATAGCATTATAATCCTACTGTAATGATTTTAACACAACAAGCCGCCAATATCAATAATTTTTTATATAA
>CAVKHV010000056.1:0-9759 GCA_963656085.1 Agathobacter sp. | reverse complement strand
TACCGCCTTTCACATCTAACATCTAACGTCTAACGTCTAACATCTAGAATGGGAGATGTCAAAACGAAGTTTTGACAGAGGGAGAGAAAAACTATCTGCAATAAAAATTTAACGTCTGTTATCAAACTACCGCTATCCACATCTAATGTCTAACATCTAATGTCTAACGTCTAGAATGGGAGATGTCAAAACGAAGTTTTGACAGAGGGAGAGAAAGAGCCTGCTGTAAGAACAGATTAATGTCTATCCACCAAACCCCGTCCAACACATCCAACATCTAAATTCCGGCTTTCTCATTTCAGTATAAACTCTATCCTCTTGGAATCAAGATTCTTAATCGTGACGGATATTTTGTTTTTTCCGTCGGCGTAGACGCGCAGGGAACAAACCCCGTAACGGCGGTCAAACGGTGTTTCCGATATCAAAAACGCCGGTACGTTTTCAGCCGGAACGTGCAACTCTTTTACGGAAAAACCGTATCCGCTGCGCACACTTATAACGTCCGAAAAGCAGATGCGCAGTCCGAAATAATTCCTGAATTCCGCAACGGCGGCAAAAGCGGCATAAACCGCCGCAAAGGCAAGAATAAGATAATATCCGGCGGCGGTAAGCGGTCGGATATATTTTTCGGTAGGCAGCAGTATCGCAGTGCAGACCGCCGCTAACATCCATAAATATTTTTTCATCGGTCGGGCGGCTGCGGTCGCCTTACAGCGAAGCGTCCGACCCGATGAGGAAAAACCCGTATCCTGCGGTACAAGCGGGAGTATGCAGGCGGAGTCCTTGCGCGTTCCGGCGTAACCGTCGGTTATTACGGACGCGCTTTTTTTATGCAGCAGGGAGAGCCAAAACCCCTGACGGCAGTAAAACGAGCATATCCCGTCCGTAGGGAGGCACATTTTTTTGCGGCGCACAAGTCCGCTTGAAACCGTAACGGTTCGGCGCTGTCTGTCCACTGAAAAACCCCAAACATCGGCGACTGCGCGCAAAAACGAGGCGGTGTATGCCACGCAGAGTATAAGCAGCGGCAGTCTTATCAAAAGGCTTATTGCGGCGGCGGTCACGTCGCCTAAATCGGGCAGAAGTCCGCCCGCAAGCCCCGATTTAAGAATTCGGTTCACCGTTGCGGTCAATTTACCGACTATCGGGACGGTTACGAGCATACCCGATATAAACGACGAAGAGCCAAGCGCGTAAAGTATGACGTCGGCGGCGCGAAAATTTTTAGTGTAAATATGCTCGCTTTCGGGGTAAAGGGCAAGCAGTTTTTTCATATTCCCGCTGCTGACCGTGACATTCACGGCGGCGCCCCTGCCGTCCGGCGGATAAATTTTAACTGCCGCCAGACCTGCCGCGCGGTAAAAAGCGCCCCGACGCACGGTTATTACCGAATTTTCAAGCGAAAACTCACGGCGGCGGCGAATGAAAACGCCCTCTGTTACCGTTGCTTTGCCTGCGTCCAGCTTTAATGAAAACAGTAGGGTTTTTACAAGCGGCAGCAAAAAAGTTGCGGCGGTTGCGATAATTGCGGGTGCGTCCGCCCATATTTCAAGGGTATGGGTAACCAGATTGACCGCCTGTTTTACAAGCGGCACCGTTAAAAGCGCCGAATATGGGTAAAAATATTTAAAATACATAAACGGGCTGCACCTTATTTTCATCGCCCCGTCACCCTCCATTTTGTATTCAGCGAAAAACGGCGTTTTTAATTTCTTCCGCACGGCGGCGCGACATTGCAGGCAAAATAAAGGCTGCCGCACCGCTTTTTATAACGGGCAATTCCAGCCCGAAAAGCGACAATATCGGCAGGCGCAGCGTCTCCCAAAATACTAAACTGCGCCGATTTATTATTATCTGCTTTTTTATAAATACGCCCTTTTTTATAAATATCCGTTCCGCGTCGGTTTTAACGGCGAATCCCCCGTAAACCGCAGGGATAAAAAAAGCGCAGATCACCGTGCCCAATGCCGCGGCTGAAAATGCGATAGCGACGGCAACGGGAAAAGGAAAAAATTTATAAACAACAAAAACGACGGCTGAAAGACAAATGCCCGTCAGCCATCGCCAAAAATTTATTTCACGACCGTAGTTACAGTTCATTTCATCACCGGGCATATAATTACTTAATAATTATTATGCCCGATATATGTAAAAATCACTTGTTTTTCACTTTTTCCCAATACTGTTTGTACGCCTGCTCGTTTTTATTATCGCCGAAATTGTAATATTTTGCGTTCTTAATTTCGTCCGGCAGGTACTGCTGCGGCGTATAATGGTTCGGGAAATCGTGCGGATATTTATAGAACTGACCTTTTGCGGCAACCTCCGCCCCGTCAAAATGCTTGTTTTGCAGTGCGCGCGGCACATTGCCCGACCGCCCGTTTTCAATATCCCGCATTGCGGCGTCTATCGCCTTTTCGCCCGAATTTGATTTAGGCGTTATTGCAACCAGAATAGCCGCATCGACAAGCGGTATCCGCGCTTCGGGCAGACCCAACATCAGCGCCGCGTCCACCGCCGCTTTGACTATCGGGATAATTTGCGGATATGCAAGCCCGACATCCTCGCAGGCGCAGACCATAAGGCGGCGGCACGCCGTCGGCAAGTCCCCCGCCTCTAAAAGTCTGGCAAGATAATGCACAGCCGCATCGGGGTCGCTGCCGCGCATTGATTTCTGGAACGCCGACATTGCGTCATAGTTCTCGTCACCCCGTCGGTCAAACCGCATTGCCTGCTTTTGCAAAAGTTGTTCCGCCAGTTCGCGGGAAAT
This sequence comes from Agathobacter sp., assembly GCA_963656085.1. GTDB lineage: Bacteria > Bacillota > Clostridia > Oscillospirales > Acutalibacteraceae > CAVALG01. The sequence continues at coordinate 6,989 of CAVKHV010000056.1, read as the reverse complement.
AATTATTTCCGATTCGGTTCTTTCCGCAGCCAAAACGGCTATGTCAAGCGCATTGAGCGCTTTGCGGACATCGCCGCCGCAGGCAGCCGAAATATAATCGTCGGCACCGCTCTCAAAAACGATTTTCAGGTTTTCTTCGCCCGACAGTATATCCGCCGCGCGGCGCAGCGCGCCCTTAATATCGGCAGCCGACAGCGGTTTAAATTCAAATACCGTTGAGCGGCTGATAATGGCGTTGTATACATAAAAATACGGGTTCTCGGTGGTTGAGGCAATAAGGGTGATTTCACCGCTTTCTATAAACTGCAGCAGGGTCTGCTGCTGCTTTTTGGTGAAATACTGTATCTCGTCAAGATACAAAAGCACCCCGTCGGCAGCCTCTGCGCCGCCGATTGAAGCTATTATATTTTTTATATCGGCGGTCGACGCGGTTGTGGCGTTAAGGCGGAACAGTTTTTTGCCGCTGCCTGCCGCTATGATTTCCGCAACCGTGGTCTTGCCCACGCCCGACGGTCCGTAAAATATCAAATTGGGTATATTTCCGCTTTCGATTATTCTTCTGAGCGCTTTGCCTTTGCCTAATATGTGCTGTTGACCGAATACATCATCAACCGATAAAGGCCTTATTCTGTCGGCTAACGGAGCCATAAATATAAATCTCCTTTATTCCGCCTTGACGGCTTCCGCTTCTTCTAACAGTGAAGTACAGTGCGGGCAGCGTGTGGCTTTAATATCGATCTCGCTTTGGCAGAACGGGCACTTTTTAACGGTGGGTTCGGGTTCAGGCTCGCCATTTTTAAGTTTAAGCGGGTCAAAGGACGACAAGTGGTTAAGGAATTTAACAAACAGGAAAATTACCATTGCCATAATAAAGAAATTTATCACTGCGGTAATGAACGAACCGTACTTTACGGCAACCTGCGTTCCGTCCGCACCGGTCTTTATGACCCACTGCCACTCTGAAAAATCGGTGTCGGCAAACAGGCCGATAATGGGGGAAATAATATCGTTCGTAAGTGAATTGACAATGCCCTGAAACGCCGCGCCTATAATAACGCCGACGGCGAGGTTCATTGCGTTGCCCTTTATCGCAAACTCCTTAAATTCATTAAAAAGCTTCCTCATAACAAACACCCTTTTTTATTTATTTTATATTTCGGGAATCGCGGCGCGCAGTGTGCGCGCACATCTTGCCGACGCAAATTCCAAATATTTTTCCCAACTTTCGGCAATGTTTCCGCCCAGTGTATCGCTTATCGAGCGGACTATTACAAACGGAATGGCGTTAAGCGCACATATCTGGGCAACCGCACCGCCCTCCATTTCGCAGCACAGCGCGCCGAATTCTTCGGCTATTGCGCGTTTTTCGTCCGCCGAAGACACAAATCGGTCTGCCGACGCAATTATGCCTTTATGCAGTCGGAATTCGCCGCCCTCGTCCGAACAGGCGGTAAGCATAACGTCCGCAAGATGCCCGTCCGCAGGTATTAATTTACCGATATCGGTTATGTATCCCTTTTCTCTGCCGAATGCGGTCAGGTCAAAATCGTACTGAACGCAGGCGGAGGATACCACAATGTCACCGTAGTCAAGACTCTCGCTCACGCTGCCGGCAGAGCCGGTATTTATAACCGCGGCAGGGCTGAAACGGTCTATAATAAACTGTGCCGTCGCCGCTGCGTTGACCTTGCCCACGCCGCTTTGCGCCAGTATGCAGTCACGATCGTTTATACTGCCGGATATAAAGTTTTTGCCTATTCCCGAAATTTCGGTTTTGCCGCACATAATTTCTGCAACGGCAGCGACCTCTTCGTCTACCGCCGCTATTATCGCTATCGGTTTCAATCGTTCTCCCCCTCGGTTTTCGGTGCCATAAGCGCAAAGGCGTGCGGCACGTTTTCTATCGTTATATCGGTCTGCTCGTCCCCATATTCACCGTCAAGCGTCCAGGGCAGCGGCTCATCCGTGTGCACCTCGATTTTTTTTGCGCTTAAAAATGTAACCATCTTATTTTCTTTATAATTTTTATTAGTTATCGCAACCAGCAGGTGGCTGAGTTCGGCGGCATTTTTGGGCGATTTTATAAGCATAACTTCAAGCATTCCGTCATCCAAACTCACATCTTTTTCGGGCAGAGTGAAAATTCCGCCGAGTGATGTGGAATTGCTGACCGCGCCGAATATATAATCATCCTCAAATGTTTCGCCGTCGATCACAAAGCGCGCGTGTACCGCCTTGATGTTGGGAATATCTTTTATTCCGCTTAAAACATACGCCAGATGCCCCAATGCGTTTTTAACGGTTTGCGACGTCGCGTAGGACACCTTTGTAAACGCGCCGAAAGAGGCTACATATGAAAAGTACCTGTCCCCGAAGCGGCCTGCGTCCAATCGGCGCGGCTCTCCGTCAATGGCTGCCTCTGCTGCTTTTTTAAGATTTTTAGGCAGCCCGAGCGTGCTTGCAAAATCGTTTGTGCTGCCGCAGGGGATATAGCCTATCGGTCTGTCAACTCCCGCCCTTAAAAGCCCGGTTATAACCTCGTTAAGCGTGCCGTCACCCCCGGCGCACACCACCGCGTCGGCATTTTTCGCTTCGCTTTGCGCTAAGGCGGTAGCGTCCGCCCTGCCGCGCGTCATATAACACACGGTTTCACAATCCGCTTCCGAAAAGACCGACAGTATGTCGGCAAGTGCTTTTGCGCCCTTGCGCTGACCGGATGCCGGATTCATTATAAAAAGCAATCGTTTTTTCATTCTTCATCCCTCTTATAATTTTACGATTTTTCGGAATCCCGTTCGGTATCTCCGCCATCAGCCGTGCCGCCGTCAATCGTATCGGTATCGGCTATCGAACCGTCACCGTCGGTAAAGGTAACATCTTCGTCAACGGTTTGCGGAAATTCCTTTTTCGTAATGGCAGCCGCTGCTTTGGCAAACAGCCCCGATTTTACGGCAAATACCGCCGCTGTGCTTAAAACAATGCCTGCGGCAAAGCCGATTATTGCGTAGCGCAGGCGTACGTTGCCGCTGCCGGCAGTATCCTTCGCCGTTACGGTATTTTCTTTTTTTGTGCCGTTTTCGGATTTTTTATCGGTTTCACCGAACCCCTCGCCCTCGGCGGCACGCTTTATATGCACCGTAAATTCTTTTTTGCCGCCGTTTTCAGCCGTTACGGACACGGCAGCATCGTTATATTCGCCGGCTTTAAGCGTTTCGGGAACTTTCACATCAACAGCCGCCAAGGAATCCTCGACGGTTGCGGTAACATTAACGCTCTCGGTTTCAAATGGCACCCAGACAACATATTCGGTAACGTCGTTTGAAAAGGGCGGCGAAAGCACATACCCCTCAACCGTGAGGGCGGTGAGATTGGTGTTGCCGCTTTGTATTCTTGCCTCGCGTACGGCGTTTATCCTGTAGACCTGCCTGCCTGCGGCGGATATAACGGTTACGATTACCGCCGTCACCCCGTTTTCGGCAAGTTCGGTGTTCTCAACCGTTATTTTTGCCGATTTATCATCGCTTATCGCCGTGACGGCAAGGTTTGTTACCTCATACGGTACTTTAACCGAATAAATAAAATTATTCGGCGAAAATGCGGGCGAAAGCGTACCGTTTTCAACACTTAATGAAGAAAGCAGGGACGGCTGCGGTTCATTTTCGTTCGCTGCGGCTGCCGCATCGGCAGGAATTTTAATTGATACGGCGGCGTTTAATCTGCAGTCCTTTTCGGTTTCGGATGAAACGGTGGCAACCGTGTCTACGGTTACCGTTTCGCCCGAAGGCGCGTCACCCGATATGTTGAATTCAAATTTAAGCGCAACCTCTTTCGCACCCGATTTTGCCGGTTTTACCGAATTGTTTTTCACCGTCCATCCCGATGGTGCGGAAACACCGGTACACTGTACCGACGCGGACGACGGAGTGATTTTATTGATATATATTTCAATTATTGGGGAAGCGGATTTTACGGTATACTCAGCCGACGCGGATTTGCCCTTTTCGACATTAATGACCGATTGAGCGAAGCCGCCGGATGTTTCCGCGCTTGCCGCAAAACCGAGGCATATTGAAAGAATAAGTATTAAAGACACTGCGGCAGCAACTGATCTTTTAATCAAACAAGCACCCCCATAATAAATGAGTTAAAATTTTAAGCCTTTGCGGCAAGGTCGCGCATATACATAAGGTCGGATATATCGGCTTCGCCGTTCATATCGAAATCGGCAGCCGACAGCACCGCGCCGGCAAGTTCAATATCGCCGAGAAGATATTTTTTCATTAATTTAACGTCCTCATCCGTTACTGCCCCGTCCCCGTTCAGGTCGCCGGCAATAACCACCGTGATCGACGCCGTCTGTTCGCCTGTCTGCTTGTTTATAAGGCATATTTTCATCCCGGTCGCCGCAACGGTACTGCCGCCGCAGATCTCGCCGTTTGCGTCTTTAATGACCGCAAAGGTCTTTTCGTTTATACCTTCAAGCACCTTTTCGACCGTTTGATTTATTCCGATACCGTAAATATATCCGTCCCTTATCGTATAGATATCGCTGGTTATCTCGGTCGGGATCGGGGTCGTGTCGGACCTTACCGTTACGGTAAATTCGGCGGAAAATTCACCCCGGCGAACCGTTACCGTGTTATTGCCGACGCGGTATTGCGGTTCTTCCACCGTATAGTCGTCAAGATATTGCAGAACCGCACCGTTATAAACGGCGGCGACTTTAAGCCCTTCAAGCGACACCTTTTCGTCGCTGTAATAGGTTGTTTTAAGCGGCTTTTGGGCTATCTTTATGCCGGTCGCTGCGTCAAGCGGAGGAATTTCAACCACCGCGATAAAGTATTCCGTAAGCCCTTTGTAAGTGAAAGAAACGACATTTTCGGCTTTGTCAAGACGGGTAGAGGGGAAAACAAGTTCCGCCGTGTCGACCTTTTCGCCCGTTTCGGTGCGGACGTCAAGTCCCAAAAGTACCATTTCATTCATCGGCGTACCGAAATCCTGACTCTGTGCGGGCGGACTGTTAACCCATATTGACTCGGGCGCGTCGTCCTCTTTTAAAGTAAAATTGAAATTGTAGGTGTATCCGCCGAATATAACCTGCGCCTTGTTAAGCCCGATTTTAAGGTTGCCGCCCGTTGAACTGAACGACCATTTTCCGCTTGCGTCATTGCGGTTGAAATATACCTTGATACCGTCCTTATTCTGAAGCGCAAATCCCGTAATATCGGGCCAACGCCCCTCCAAAAGTTCGGAACGTGTGAACGCTTCTTTTGCCGGAAGCGAGCATATGCTGAATTCCGCCTGCGGCTTTTCTTCTTCGGGGTGAACCGTAACGCCGTAACTTACCGAATATCCGCTGCAATTTACATTCACGGTGTATTCGCCGGGTTCGTCAAACGGCTCGTGCGATACTATAAAACCTTCGGTAACCGAAATCGAGGTTTTTGCGTCGGGGAATATCCTGACCTTCAGTCCGGATGTATCGACCTCCTCACCCACGAAATAATTAAGCCTTACGGCAGGTCTTTCGATAACGGCGGAGGAAAGCGAAGCTTCAAAGACCGTTACGGTACAGTAATCGCCCTTCTCGTATATGCCGCTTTCGTTCGGCGCGTATTTTATGTGTATTTTGACTTCGCCCGCACCTACCGCGGTAACACGGCCCTCACCGTCAACCACGGCAATGTTTTCATTTTCGGAATACCATTCCGCCTTACGCGCGTCATCAAGTATGTTTTCGGGCGTGACGGTCAGCTTGAGCGCCCCCGAAGCGCCCTTTGCAAGCATAAGTTTTGAGGGCGATACAGTCATATAAACATCGGGCTTAACGTCGCTGTGAACCGCAAACTTGCAGGCACTGTTCTCAACCTTGTATTTGATCTCATTCCCGTCCGCATCTATTATCTTAATTGAATTTAAATACACATAATAGTAGCCTTCGGTTATCGAAGTCTTGGCGTTTAAAGTGAAAGCGGTGTATTCCTTTTCGCCCGAGCCTATATTGAACGAGCCGGGGATAAATGAAATTCTGCCGGTTGAGGACGGATCCGACGGCGAAGTGAAACTGCCGGAGTCGTATACAAGGTTTGCCTGCACCCCGTATACCTCTGTCCCTTCCGGAATACTGAGCCTTAGTTTAACCTCCGCCGATTCGCCGGCTGACATATCCGCGGTATACAGCGACAGCTTTACGGCGCCTTCATCCCCGTCGGACCCGTCAACCTCCGCCGCCGCGGAAACCGCGCCCGTTCCGGCTGCTGTGCCGCCGACGGTAAGCGCAATGCAGTTGCCCGATAAAACAGTGAATACTAAAAGCAATGATATGAATTTGGCTAAATTTTTCATATTCATACTTGTATGATATAGTTAAGGCTACATCATACCCTTTCTGAATTATTTACGCTCACCTCAAAGATAGGCATATAAAAAGCTGAGGGAGCGTAGCGACTGAAGCTTTTTATATGCGGCGCACCGCGCCGTAGGGTCTGATTTGTGATATAATTGTTTAGAACACCGTGGACTTTTTATGTTTTTTTGTCACATTGATGACTTTAAGGAGTGTATTGCCACGGATTTATTCTAAATGTTTATAGCTGGATAGAACGCTTTTGCGATTCTTTATGTCACGCAAGTTTACGCGGATAATTTCCGGTGGCTCGGCGCGGTGTATCTCATCTTTTCGGAGGTCTTTTTTATGATTTATGTCGGTATTGATGTAGCCAAAACCACACATTACGCAGCCGTCGCGGATTCGGACGGCGTTGTTCTCGTTGAACCCTTTGCTTTTGATAACGACGCACCCGGATTTGCAAAACTCGTTTCTAAAATTGCTTCTTTCCCGAATGAGCAATTGATCATAGGTCTCGAATCCACCGGTATCTATTCCGAAAACCTTATTTGTTTTCTCTTTGATTCCGGTTACAAGCTTGCTGTGATCAATCCTATTCAAACCGCAACTTTGCGTAAAACCAACATCAGAAAAACCAAAA
>CAVKHV010000055.1:0-9772 GCA_963656085.1 Agathobacter sp. | reverse complement strand
GGGAGATGTCAAAACTTTGTTTTGACAGAGGGAGAGAGAAAACCGACTGTAAGAACAGCTCAACGTCTATACTCAAGCTGTCGTTACTCACATCTAATGTCTAAAGTCTAACTTCTAACGTCTAGAATGGGAGAAAAAACCGACGGTAAGAACAGTTCACCGTCTATACTCAAACTGCCGTTACTCACATCTAATGTCTAACGTCTAAAGTCCAGAACCCGGTACGCCCAATGAGCATAATCATAAAACATTTGAAAAAGGGGAAAACAACTAATGTTTGAAAGAATAAAAGAAGATATCAGGGCAGTAAAAGAACGCGACCCGGCGGCGCGGTCGTCGCTTGAGATATTTTTGCTTTACCCCGGCGTTAAGGCGATACGGATGTACCGCCGCGCACACTGGTTTTATCTGCACGATATGAAATTCATCGCGCGGTTTATATCGCAGCGCGCCGTCCGCAAAACGGGAATAGAAATTCACCCCGGCGCAACCATAGGCCGCCGCCTTGTCATCGACCACGGCACGGGAATCGTCATCGGCGAAACCGCCGAGATAGGCGACGACGTTTTGATATATCAGGGCGTAACCTTAGGCGGAACGGGCAAGGACACAGGCAAGCGCCACCCGACTGTCGGCAACAATGTTATGATAAGTTCGGGCGCTAAGGTGTTGGGACCGTTTAAGGTCGGCGACAATGCGCGGATAGCGGCAGGCGCCGTTGTTTTGGAGGAAGTGCCGCCCGACTGCACCGTTGTGGGCGTACCTGCCAGAATAGTGCGCCGCCGCGGCGAAAAGGTAAAACCGCTTGACCAGATACACATACCCGACCCCGTTGCACAGGAATTATGCCGAATGAAAAAGGAAATTCATCGGCTTGAAAAACAAATAGAGGAGTTAAGAGGAGAAGGAAAATGAAAATTTACAATACACTTACAAGGCGCAAGGACGAATTTATCCCGATAACCGAGGGTGAGGCGAAAATTTACGCCTGCGGCCCCACCGTTTATAACTTTATCCACATCGGCAACGCGCGCCCTATCTGCGTGTTTGACGTGCTTCGCAGATACCTTGAATGGCGCGGATATAAGGTCACTTTTGTACAGAATTTCACGGATATTGACGATAAACTCATTAAAAAGGCAAACGAAGAAGGCATAACCGTGCCGCAGGTTGCCGAGAGGTATATTAAAGAATTCCGAACCGACGCCGAGGGTCTGAATGTGCGCGAAGCGACCGTTCACCCGCGCGCAACCGAAAATATTGACGCTATTCAGGCGCTGATCTCCACCCTTATCGAAAAAGGCTATGCCTACGAAAGCGGCGGCGACGTTTATTTCCGCGCGAAAAAATTTAAAGATTACGGCAAACTGTCCCACCAGCCGCTTGAGGACCTTGAGGCAGGCGCCCGCATTGACGTTACGGCGGTTAAGGAAGACCCTATGGACTTCTGCCTTTGGAAAGGCGCAAAACCGGGCGAGCCGTTCTGGGCTTCCCCGTGGGGCGACGGCAGACCCGGCTGGCACATTGAATGTTCCGCAATGGCAGGGAAATACCTCGGCAAGGTCATTGACATTCACTGCGGCGGTCAGGACCTGATATTCCCCCACCACGAAAACGAAGTGGCGCAGTCGGAATGTGCCAACGGCTGCGACTTTGCACACTACTGGATGCACAACGGATATATAAATGTTGACAATCGCAAGATGTCAAAATCGCTCGGTAATTTCTTTACGGTACGTGAAGTCGCCGAAAAATTCGGCTACGAGCCGATCCGTTTTATAATGATATCTTCGCATTACCGCAGCCCCATAAACTACAGCGTGGAAATAATCGAGCAGGCGAAAAACGCCCTTGAAAGACTTTACAACTGCCGCGACGGGCTGACATTTGCGATTGAACACGCGGAGGACGGCGGCGAAATCCCCGGATTTATAGCAAAACACCGTGAGGAATTCATCCGCGCAATGGACGACGACCTTAACACAGCCGACGCTATGGCGGCGATATATCTGCTTGTTAAGGATATAAACATCGCGGTTGCCGAGGGCGCCGGGAAAGCGACCCTTACCGCCTGCCTTGACGCGTTTACGGAACTCTGCGGCGTGCTTGGCATCTGCTATAAAAAGCAGGATTCGCTTGACAGCGAGGTTGAAGAACTTATTGAAAAACGCACGGCGGCAAGAAAGGCGCGCGACTTTGCAACGGCTGACGCTATCCGCGATAAATTAAGCGAAATGGGAATAACGCTTGAGGACACTCCGCAAGGGGTAAAATGGAGCCGTGTATGATAAGGCGTGAGCCGCTCGGCGATAATCATTTTATATATGTAAGCGACAGTCACCGTTTCGGGACGGACGCGGTTCTGCTTGAAAATTTCGGCGAACGCACACGTGCCGAAACGGCGGTCGACCTCGGTACGGGCTGCGGAATTATCCCTATGCTTTGGGCAAAAAACAGCTCGGTCGGGCGGGGTTACGGCGTTGAGATACAGTCGGACGCTGCCGAAATGTTTGCAAAAACGGTTGAAGATAACGGCGTGGGCGACCGTATAACGGCGCTGCACGCGGATCTGCGCGACCTTAAAGGAAAATTGCCGTTCGGGCAGTTTGACCTCGTTACCTGCAACCCGCCCTACAAAGCCCCGGGCGCCGGGATAGTCAATCCCCGGGCGGCGGCGCGCATTGCGCGGCACGAAACACTTTGCACGGCGGAGGATGTTGTGGCGGCGGCACGGAAACTGCTGCGTTTTTCGGGGCGGCTTTGCGTTTGCCAGCGCCCCGAACGGCTTGCCGACCTTATAACCGCTTTCAGAAACGGCGGAATCGAGCCTAAAGTCCTGCGTACCGTATCGCAGCGCGAAGGTGCCGAACCGTGGCTTATTCTGCTTGAGGGGCGGCTCGGCGGCAAGAGCGGAATGAGGGTGCTGCCGCCGCTTTTTGTTGAAAAGGACGGGCAGTTATCGGACGAAATGGTGAAAATTTACGGAGATTACAAAAAGGAGGGCGACCGACGGGTATGAGCGGAAAACTTTTTGTTGTCGGGACGCCGATAGGCAACCTCGGCGATATGTCGGAACGTGCTAAACAGGCGCTCGAAAAAGCCGATTTGATAGCCGCCGAAGATACGCGCGTAACGGTCAAACTGCTTAACAAATTCGGGATAAAAACGCCGCTTATAAGTTACCACGAGCACAACAAGATGCAGCGGCGCGGCGAACTTGCGGCGCGCGCCGTGAACGGCGAAAACATTGCGCTTGTGACCGATGCGGGTATGCCTGCGATTTCCGACCCCGGCGAAGATTTGGTTCGCTTTTTTCACGAAAACGGACTGCCGGTTGAGTCTGTTCCGGGGCCCAGCGCGCTTATAACCGCGCTTAGCATTTCGGGTATGCCGTGCGGCAGGTTTTGCTTTGAGGGATTTTTAAGCGTAAACGGCAGAAGCCGCCGCGAACACCTTGAAAGCCTTAAAAATGAGCAGCGGACTATGATTTTTTACGAAGCGCCGCACAAACTGCGCTCCACCCTTGCAGATATGCTCTTGCAGTTCGGCGACCGTGATATTGCGCTTGTAAAAGAACTTACAAAACTGCACGAAACGGTTGAGCGAACGACCCTTTCGGCAGCTTGTGAAAAATTTAAAACCGAAAACCCGAAAGGCGAATATGTGCTTATAATATCGGGCGCAGAACCGCCCGATAAGTCGGACAGCCACACGTTTGACGAGGCGGTAGGCCTTGCAAAAGAATATATAGGCGGCGGGATGTCGGCGTCCGCGGCGGCAAAACGCGCCGCAGCGGAAACGGGCTTTAAAAAAAGCGAGATATATAAAGCGGCGGCAGGCAATCTTTAAAATATACTTAAGTTTTAATTTTGCCGCCCTAAACTATTGCAAATTGCGTTTTTCGGATATATAATAATTAGACGGACTAAAAAATTGACCGGAGGATCAGGGAATGAATAAATCAAAGATATTTTCCGCGTTGGCGCTGGTTATGGCTCTGTGCTGCATTTTATGCGCCTGCGATAAAACGGACGACCCCACAGTTAAAAAGAAAAGCAAATATAAAACCGTAAGCGAAGAGGAAAGTACGGTTTCAACACCGCAATATGTTGTAAATCCGCTTACCGGGGTCGAGGATCTTTCGCCCGACAAGGCAAATGCAAGGCCGCTTGCAATAATGGTCAACAACATAACCGTTGCGCAAAGTGTTCAAACCGGGCTTGCAAGCGCCGATATTGTTTACGAAACATATGCCGAGGGCGGCATAACCCGCCTGCTCGCGGTTTATAAAGATATCAGCAGTGTGGGAAGAATAGGCACGGTGCGCTCGGCGCGTATTTCATATGTCGAACTGGCTGAGGGGCACGATGCGGTTTACGCCCACGCAGGGTGGGACCCGGCATTTGCCGCACCTTACATAAAACGCAATAATATAAATAATATTGACCTTAATTCGGGCAAGACCGCTAACTACGCTTTTCGCGTTAAGAACGGGCTTTCGTCCGAACATACGCTGTATACCGAAGGGTCGAAACTGAGCCAGGCGATAAACGACCTCGGGTACAACAAAGCCGTAACCATAACCGAAAACTGGCAGAACTTTTCAGCCACACCGGTAACCCCGGCAGGCGGCGCGGCAAACACGGTCAACGTCCCGATGTCGAGCAGCAATCCGACCAAATTCATTTACGACACGGCAACCGGGAAATACACCCGAAACATTAAAAGCGGCGTGCAGAAAGACTATGTAACGGGCGAAACGGTGCAGTTTAAAAATATACTTGTACTGTTCACAAGCGTTTCACTGCTTGACGCAAAGCACGTTAAAGAGGATCTCTCGTCCGGTACGGGGTTCTATGCCTCAAACGGCGGGTATGTGCCCGTAAACTGGTCAAAGGGCAGCGCGAAATCGCCCCTCAAGGTCACTAATACCGACGGCAGCCCGCTGCAATACAACCAGGGCAACAGTTGGGTATTCTTTGCAAATAACACCATACGTTCACAGGTTACATTTTCATAATCAGCGTTTTACAGGCTCTGTGCCCCGCCCGTCGGGGTGCGGCACAAGACCCGAACAGCGACATGAAAAAACGGCGGAATTTTCCGCCGTTTTTTGTTCCGTATGTTAGATGTTAGATGTTAGACTTTAGACATTAGATGTGGGTAATGGTAGTTTGAGCGCTGACGGTGTACACATCTAACATCTACCGTCTAAAACCTCAAAAATCCGCTATTGCAATTTCAAACTGACTTCGCCTGATGATATCCATTCCTTTTTATCGCCGTAATCGACAAGGAGTTTAAAATCCCGGTCGATATCCAGCACGGCGGCTTTTTTCTGCATATCCCCCCTGATAACGGTCACATTTTTGCCCAAAATAAACAGGCGGTCGCGGTATCCGTCATAAAACTTACGGCTGCGGAGGTCGGCGGTATACTCATGAAAATTATTAAGAATTTCGGCGGCAAGGCGGTTCTTTTTTTCGCCTGTTTCGCTGACAGCCCCTGCAACACCGGATATTTCGGGCGGAAATCCCCCGTTCGGCTGCGTGACATTCACGCCGATGCCGACTATTGCATAGCGTATGCCTCCGCCGTCGAGGTCGAACGACGCCTCGGTCAATATTCCGCAGACCTTACGGTTGTCGATATATATATCATTAACCCATTTTATACGGGATTTTTTCCCGTACACGCTGTCAATCGCTTCGGCAACAGCAACTGCCGCCGCCGCTGTAAGCAAGCCGGGCTGACTGTTTGCGGAGTCGGGGCGCAGGAGTATACTCATATAAAGTCCGGTATTGCCCGGCGAATAAAAACTGCGGCCGAGCCTTCCGCGCCCGTCGGTCTGCCGCCGCGCTGCCATTACGGTCCATTCGTCCGCCCCGTGTTCCGCCTGAATTTTAAGTTCCGCGTTGGTCGACCCAACGCTTTCAAGCACCTCAATTTTCGGATTAAAATTCAAATAGTTTGAAATTCCGCCCTCCGAGAGAATATCTCGGCTGTCGCTAAGGCTATAGCCGTTCTCTAAAGCGGCAATGACTTTTTTCTTCGATTTCATATTTTCATCGCCTGTATTAAGTGTTTTCGGCGTTCATTATCCGTAGCGCCGAATTAATTATATCCCCCGAAAAACAAACTGTCAACCAAAATCAAATATCGGTTGACAGTTTGAAAAATACATTATCTATTTTAAATGATGAGACAAACAAAACGGGAAAATACTCCGTTTTAGGAACCGCTGTACCCCCGATTGTTTTGTCTATCAATTATTTCGTATCAGAAGCACATAAGAGACGGTTTTCGAGCCTATATAAGCTCGGCATTGCGCCGCAGCACCATTACGGCATCGTCCGCCCCGATTTGCCCGTCACCCGTAAAGTCGGCGGCTGCGGCTGCGCTGCCCTCAAGCGTTATAAGTCCCGCGTTATGCTGCAATATCATTATCGCGTCTAACACGGTAACGGCGCCGTCACCGTTCACATCGCCCGGAAGGTACGGCTTACCGTCCGAAACAGTGATGCCGTTTTCGCGCGCGTAGTCCCGCACCGCCTTTGAAACCGGCGCAATAATTTTAAATCCCGGTATTTGCTGTTCCTCCTCGTCACCGTAAAATCCGAGGGCGTGATACCCGATTTCGGTAACCGAGAGAGGGAGACTGACAGATAAAAGCGAAGTGCAGCCGAAAAACGCCTCGCTCCCTACGGTTTCAAGCCCATCGGGCAAGGTAACGGAGATGATATTGCCGCATCCGTAAAAGCAGCGCTCGGCAATGCTTATGATACCGCTGTTCAGCGTTATTTCGGTTTCGGTATCGCCCTTAAAACCTACGGCGACGCGACCGACGCAGATCACGCCGTCGGGCTGCGAATTGTACCACTCGGTCCCGCTGAATGCAAACGCGCCGACCGAGCGAAGACTGTCCGACGGGTTAACGGTTTTAAGCGAAACGCACCGTGCAAACGCGGCGCTGCCGATGTATTTAACGCTGTCGCCCATAGTTATTTCGGTTAATCCCGACTGTTTTTCAAATGCATGATCCGAAATGCTGACCGTACCGTCAGCCACCTTAAAGGAGGTGCTTGCGTGAACCGTGCCCTTAAACCGGTAAAGCGTTTTGCCTATATATATCGGCGAGTCGGCTGCCGACAATCTTATAATACCGGTGTTCAAAAAACCGTTTTCTTCGATTTTTTCCACATTCGGGAGGTAGACGTTAACAAGATTAAGGCAGTTTGAAAACGCCAGCGAGCCGATATTCACAACTCCGCCGCCCCTTACGTCGGTAAGCTCGGTACAGTCGCTGAATGCCGCGGCGCCTATTCTTTTAACCGATTCGGGAAACTCAACCGTTTTAATACCCGAAAGGGCGTTAAAGGCGCGGTTTCCCACTGCGGCAACGGTCTTGCCGCCGAAATTTTCGGGCAGCACAATGTCCGTTGCATCCCCCGGAACACAGGAAACAAGGGTAACCGTACCGTCGGAATTATCTGAAAATGTAAATGTCGGGTCCTGCGCCGGGTCGGCAGCAGCGGTTGGAAACGCCGCCGTAAAAACAACCGAAAAGCACAAAACATATAATAACAGTTTTTTTATCATAATTTATCCTCCGAAATCAAAAGATAGGCTGAAACCTACGGATAAGCCGACAAAAAACGCGGCAGACAAAGACGTATGCGGTTCGGCTTTGCCGAGGGTTACGGCATATCGTCGTAAACACGGCGTCGGTCGGCAAAAATATAGGAATACATTTTGCTTTCAGCCATTGAAACATAGTCGTCCCGAACCACAACAAGGTGGTCAACCAGCGGCACGCCGAAGGTTTCGGAACAGATTTTTATGCTTTCGGTCGCCTTTACGTCGCCCGACGACGGAACGGCAACGCCGCTTGGATGATTGTGTGCCACAACAAATGTCGTTGCACCGGAGGCGACCGCCCTTTTCATAAGTTTTAAAACCGAAAATTGCGAACTTTTAAATCCGCCGTTGCAGACCTTTTCGGCATACAGTATATTGTCGTTTTCACCGAGATAAAGCGCCGCGATCCTTTCTTCCGAAAGGTCGCCCATTACCTCACGCAGCGGGTCGAGATAGTCGTATGACGAATATGTAATATCCCCGTTTTCCCTGCAATAATAGCGTTTAAATATAGGCAATATGAGCGACAGCATCCCGGCTGTGGCTTCGCCGACGCCCTCCACCTCTAAAAGTTGGTCATATGTTGCGTCAAACACGCCGCCTATAGAGCCGAATTTCTCCAACAGCTGGCACGCCGTACCGCCGGTGTCGCCGCGCGCTATCGTCCCGTACAGCAGCATTTCTATAACTTCGTAATCCCTGAACGCAAAAATGCCCGACTCCTTGAATTTATTTCGCATACGGCCGCGATGCCCTCTGTGAACAGTTGCCATAGTATCCTCCGATTGCCTGTCGTTCCCCCGGCGGCTTGTCGGCGGCTGCCTTTTCTTCCGAATAGCCGCACCTGCCGAGGTCAAGCTGAGCGCACACGAAACTTTACCGCCCGACAAAACCGATAAAGGTTCCTATGCACTCATCCTGTAATATTTTAATTATACAACATTTACGGTCTTTTGAAAAGTGGTTTTATATGTTATAATTAAAAAAAGGATTTTTGGTGATTTTATGAAAAGTTTTAAAATAAACGGGAACGATGCCGGGCAAAGGTTGGATAAATTTTTGTCGAAGGCGGCTCCGCTTGCCCCGCCGCCGCTTATTTATAAGGCTATACGAAAAAAGGATATAAAAATCAACCGCAAACGCGCCGAGATCGGCACGCGGCTCAAGGAGGGCGACACGGTTGACGTCTACCTGCCCGACGAGGTCTTTTGCAAAAAAACGCCTAAATACGATTTTATGTCGGCAGGCAGCCGCCTTTCGGTAATTTACGAGGATGAAAATATTTTGCTTGCCGATAAGCCGCAGGGACTGCTTGTCCACCCCGACAAAAATGAATACGGCGACACTCTTATTGCGAGGATACAGCGCTATCTTTACGAAAAGGGTGAGTATAGCCCCGACAGCGAGAACAGCTTTGCCCCCGCGCTTGCCAACCGCATTGACCGCAACACAGGCGGCATAGTTATAGCCGCAAAAAACGCAGAGGCACTCCGCATACTGTGCGAAAAGATAAAACTGCGCGAAATTGATAAAAGATACCTGGCGGTAACCGTAGGTGTGCCGCACAAAAAAGAAGCGGAACTGACCGGGTTTTTACAAAAAGACAGCGATAAAAACAAGGTTTTTTTATCGAAAAATATGCGTGACGGTTCCAAAACCGTTCGCACCGAATACAAAGTGCTGCGGGAAAAGGACGGGCGCGCGCTTATTGAAGTGCACCTGATAACCGGAAGAACCCACCAAATACGCGCACATATGGCATCTATCGGATGTCCGTTGCTCGGAGACGGGAAATACGGCAAACTCGGCGCGGCAAGAGCTGAAGGATTTAACAGACAGGCGCTGTATTCATATAAATTGACATTTGATTTTAAGACCGACGCCGGAATTCTTAACTACCTTAACGGAAAAACTTTTACGGTGCCCGAAGTGTGGTTCGCACGCGAACTGTTCGGGGTAGTGTGACAGGGCTCAAACCTGTCACACTATGCAAGCGATAATATTTCCCCGTCCCGCCCGAGCGCGCCGTTTCGGCGCGCTGTTTTTTTGCCTCGGTTCTAGACATTAGACGTTAGACTGTAGATGTGAGTAACGGCAGTTTGAGTATAGACGGTGAACTGTTCTTACCGTCGGT
>CAVKHV010000054.1:0-9976 GCA_963656085.1 Agathobacter sp. | reverse complement strand
GTACGGTATTCCCTTGTATACTCTCCCGTCGGGGGATTGTGTGCAACTGCGGCGGCAATCACGTCGGCTGCCTCGTCCGCCGTTTCGGTCGTAAAGGTGAGAATAAAAAAGTCGGCGGATGTGAACTCTGCGGCGCGGTCGGCGACATAGAGGGGGCGCGAATTGAAAAGTTCGGTATATCCGCCCCGGCAAAGCAGAGGAAACGCAATGCCCTTACGGTCGCATATTTCGGAATGTCCGCCGCAATCGGCGCATCCTCCGCCGTTTTTGTTTGGGCAGTTTCGCAGCAGCATAAGCGCGCTTCTGCCGTACAGATACGCCCCGAGCGGTATTTTTTGCGCCGCCCGTTCGCCCGCAAAGCAACTGCCGAAAGCGGCGATATCCGTCGACGGAGTTTCGGGCGACAGCACGGCTGCCGAAAATCCCATATCGGCTGCGGCGGCGAGCGCCCCCGTGTTTATAATGTTCATCCCGAAATCGGCAATCGCGGGAATTCCCGCTTCCTCGCACAGCTGCAGGGAGGCGATATTTCCGCAAAACGCCGCTTTTACGCCGTTTGCGGCGGCTTGCAGCATTTTTTTAATCGATTCCTCACCGCCCGACATACCCCGCGGCAGGTCGGCATACAGCGGCAGTTTTCCGCCTATGTTTTCGGCTGTTTCTTCGGTTATTTCCTCAATCGGGAGAATTACTCCGTCCACGCCCGAAAGGTCTTTCGGCATTTGGTCAACCGAGCGGAATTTTGCAAGCAGCGGCTTTTTGCCGCATTTTGCCGCAAGGAACGCGACCGCGCCGTGATGTTCCGCCTGCGGCGCAGAGCCGACCGATATCGGGTAAAGCACGGGGTGCAGCGCCCTTGCGGCACAGAGTTTTTCGGCTGCCGCGCGGCGCATACGGTTGAGCTGACCCGACGGAACGGCTGTGCCGGCGGGAAGATCTACTGTAAGTTTGCCCAATTTGAACGGCGTTGAACCGAGTCTTGCGATTTTTTCACGGACAGCGTCGATATTCGGCTCCGAACTGCCGCAATCGGTCGGGTATTCGTCGAACGCTTTTACGGTGTTCACCCCGTCAGACAGGGTTAAGACCGAAGTGTTTTTATCGGTTGAAAGGTGCGCCGAAACCGACACGGAGCAGCGCTCGCGGCGGTAAAGTTCGTGTAAACCCTTAGCGGCGGCAGGCGACATTTTCGCCTGTTCGTCGGTACGTCTGCCGAACATATCTCTGCCCGTTTTTCCGTCAAAATATCCGCTTGTAAAGCCGCCACGTGAAAAAATATCGGCAAGCAGGCGGCGCATTTCGGGTGTGACGGGTTCGCCGTCAAGCGCGCGGCGATAGGCGGCGGTGGCGGCGGCGACATATTCGGGGCGCTTCATCCTGCCCTCGATTTTAAGCGAGTCCGCCCCGATTTCACGCAGATCGCTTACACGGTCAAGCAGGCAAAGGTCTTTTAGGCTCAGGTCGCAGCCCGTTCCGCCTTTTACCGAAAAAGGCAGGCGGCAGGGTCCGGCGCAAAGCCCCCTGTTCCCGCTTCTTGAACCCAGCGCTCCGCTTAAACGGCACTGCCCCGAAAGGCTCATACAAAGCGCGCCGTGCACAAAAACTTCAACTTCCATATTATGGGCGTGAGCGGCTGAAATCAGTTCCCTCAGCTCGGATTTGCTCATTTCACGCGCGGCGACGACGCGGGCAAACCCCATTTTTGAAAGTTTTTCCACCGCTTTATACGAATGAACCGAAAGTTGGGTTGAGGCGTGCAGCGGCAGGTCGGGCAGTTCGCGGCGCAGCAGTGCGGCAAGCCCGATATCCTGCACGATAAGCGCGTCCGCGCCGAAATCGGCTGCGGTTTTTGCGGCTGCCAACGCCTGCGGCATTTCACAAGTCCGAACAAGGGTGTTAAGGGTCAAAAAGACCCTAACACCCCTGATATGGCAATATTCCACGCTTTGTTTTAACTGTTCCGCCGAAAAATTTTCGGCGTTGCGGCGCGCGTTAAAGTCGGGCAGACCGAGATAAACGGCGTTTGCGCCGCATCTGACAGCCGCCGTTACCGAATCGGCGCCCCCTGCCGGAGAAAGCAGTTCAATCATTTCTTTTTCTTCAATTCCTTTTTGGTCGGTTTATATTCCTTGCCGTTAAGCAGGTAGGTGTTATAAAAATCGGACTGGTTCGACAATTCCTCGTTAAGTTGGTCATAGCCGATGGTTTCGGCGATTGTCGCCTTATCCGAGAACAGATTTGTTCCGAGCCCCAGCCTTTCGCCGTCAATCTTGCAGCCGAGCGCGGCAAGGGTCGTCGGGTACATATCGAACGTGCCGAAATCGCGGTTTTTGGTTTTTACGGGCGTTGCGGCGGCGTTGATGAAAATGTTGAGCGTGGTGCGCTGATAGCCGCTTTCCGCCAACTCGTTGTAAACGTCCTTGCTCATTGTAAGGTGGTCGCCCGAAATGACGATCGTGGTGTTCTCGTAAAACGGCTGCTGCTGTATCCAGCGCACAAAATCAACCACCTTGCGGCTTGAGCAGGAGAGCGCGTTTTTATAGTTTGCATACTTGATTTCGCTGTCCGAAGCGTCCTCGGGCGCAACGGTTTCGTCGCGGCAATCCTCACACCGCCAGCCGTAGGGGTAGTGGGTATCGACCGTGAGCATAGTGAAGTTGAAGGGCGTAGAGGTATCGGCTGCAACCTCGCTTAACTGCTGCTTTGCGAGTTCGAAAAGTATCTTATCCTCAAACCCCCAAAAGTCGTTCTTTGCCTCAACCACGCCGTCGTCAATTGCGGAATACAGGTCGTATATTTTATAGTTGCCGTGCTGGCTGAAATAGGAGTCGCGTCCGGCGAAACTTTTATCCGAGCCTATCAGCAGCGAATTGCGGTACCCCTGCTTATTCAAAATATCGCCGAGCGAGTATGCGCCGGGCAGGAAAGCCGCGTCGTCCTTCCCGTATTTATTGCGCTTAACGCCGCTTTTAAGCGGTATTCCCGCAGTCTGCGCCGTCATTCCGGCGATAGTCCAGTCGGTTGAATCGTACTGTTTCGCGCCGCCCAGTTTATCGGTATTTGAGAAATTTATATTTTCAAGCGCTAACTGTTCAAGGTCGGGCATTACATTGAATTTGCCGCCGTTTTCCTCCGAATAATAGGTCGTTTCGGTCGATTCCATAAAGATATAGACTAAGTTGCGCTTCTTTTCGGGGAACGTGACCGACGTTGTTTTCGGGTCGGTGTAATTATCGTAAATAAAGCTTGTCGAGGTCATATTATGCTTTAAAAATCCGAACACATTGTAGTTGAGCGCCGAGTAGGTCATTGTACCCGCCGCGATAACAACGCAGACAATGACCGACACCGCTTTAACGTGAGGTATCGGGAAAATCTTTGCGGCGATTTTGCCGAAAATTCCGCCTTTTTTACCCTTAAAGCGGCGGCTGCCGAAAGTGAAAAATATAAGGTGATACAGCACGGGAACGGCAACGCTTAGCGGTATAACGTCAACAATAAAACTTATTACAAGGTTAAAATCGGTGCCGCCGAGTCCGCCGCCGAGGTTGAAAATTATCTGGTTGAAATTTATTTCGGCAACCTGCGAAACGCCCCACATCGCCGCCATAAATATAAAGGTGGTAACGGCGACCACGGTTGTGGAAATTATGCGGCCCGACCTGCCCTCTTTCGGCAGTTTGTTTCTTGATTTTTTGTGTTTTTTCGGCTTGTCGTCAGTTACCGCCGCAGGTTCGGTTTCGGCTGCCGCCGCAACCGTTATCTTCTCTTTTTCTTTAAGTTTCAAAAAACCATCTGCTTTCTAATTTCAGAGCAACCCGATGTTGCGCCGAATCAAAAATTTATTCCGGCTATACGCTCAGCCATCTCTTTAAGGTCGTCGTCGTCAAAAAACTCTATGTGTATCGTTCCGCCCTTTCCGTTACCGGTAACGATTATCTTGCGCCCGACTTCACGGGTCAGCGCAATTTCAACCTCCGTAAGGAATTTGGGCTTGGGCTCGCTCTTTTTCGGGGCGCGTTCGCCCTTAGCGGCTTTTTTGGAAAATGTTTCTAATTCGCGGACGCTGCACCCCTTTTTCGCAAGCGCAAGCGCCTCTTTGCGAGCGGTTTCGTCCTTTATCGACAAAAGGGTACGCGCGTGCCCCTGCGTGATTTTACCGTCGGCAAGCGCCTTCATCTCGTCATCATTAAGCGACAAAAGGCGGAGGGCGTTGGCGATTGCCGGGCGTGATTTACCCACCCTCTCGGACACCTGTTCCTGGGTCAAGCCGAAATTATTCATAAGCGAGCGGTAACCCTCGGCTTCTTCGACCGGATTAAGGTCCTCGCGCTGCAGGTTCTCGATAAGCGCCAGTTCGGCGGCGCCCAGGTCGTCGATTTCCTTAACAATTACCGGGACGGTGGTAAGTCCCGCCTTGCGCGAGGCGCGCCATCTGCGCTCGCCCGCTATTATGCGGTAGCCCCCGGTAACAAGCGGACGCACCACAATCGGCTGGATAAGTCCGTGTTTTTTTATGCTCTCGCTCAGTTCTTCAATTGCTTCATCCTTAAAATATTTTCGCGGCTGCTCGCGGTTCGGTTCAATTTCCGAAAGGCGAACCTCGATAGCAGAGCCGTTTTCCGACGAATTTTCAACAAAAAGCGACTCAAGCCCTTTGCCTAACCCCTTTTTTGCACTCATACCCCTGTCCTCCTGTTGTTTTTAATAAGTTCTTTAGCCAGGTCGTCATACGCCTTTGCGCCCTTGCTGCGCTTGTCGTAATACTGCACCGGCTCACCGAAAGAGGGCGCCTCCGAAAGGCGAACGCCGCGCGGTATAACCGTGCGAAACAGTTTTTTCGGAAAGAATTTTTTAATCTCACCCACGACCTGCTGGGTCAGGTTCAACCTGCCGTCATACATTGTAAGCAGCACACCCTCAAGCTCGATTGCGGGATTATAAAGTCGTTTGACCTGCCTGACGGTCGCCATTAACTGCGACAGACCCTCAAGCGCAAAGTATTCGCACTGTATCGGCACTAAAAACGTGTCGCAGGCGCAAAGTCCGTTAAGCGTTATGTGCCCGAGCGAGGGCGGGCAGTCGATAAGAATGTAATCGTAATTATCGGTGACGGGTGCAATCGCCTTTTTAAGGCAGAATTCACGCTCGTTTTCAACCTCGGTCAACTCGATTTCCGCGCCGACTAACTGCATTGTGCCGGGCATTACCGCAACATTTTTAAACTTTGTTTTAACGGTCGCAACCGCAGCCTGCGCTTTGCCTATAAGGACATCGTAGGACGAAGCGGACACCGCGCGTTTGTCGATACCGTAGCCGCTGGTGCTGTTGCCCTGCGGGTCAATATCTATCAAAAGCACCTTTTTGCCGGCGATACCCAAGCCTGCCGCAAGATTGACCGCGGTCGTCGTTTTGCCGACTCCGCCTTTCTGGTTGACGATCGCTATGACCTTACCCATACAATCCACCCTTTTTAACATCATTAAGCGGCTTTCATCCGCCGCTTTGATATTATATCAGCATTGAACGGAAAAGTAAAGGGGTTTTAAAATGTTTCATGTGAAACAATTGTTAATTTTTTATGTAGAAAACCTTTAGGTGTGTTCACAGTATTGTATAAAAAATCCACCGCAGTCCGCGCCAAACGCACAAAAGCCGCACGGGCGGTAAAGCGCTGCCCGTGCGGCTTATTTAGGAATTATTGATTTGTAATTTACCGACTGCGCCCCGCGCTGTCAGCGGCTTTTAGGCTTTGCAAACAGTGCAATCAACCAGCCGAAAACAATGGCGGCGGTTATTCCTGCCGCCGTGGCGGTCAATCCTCCGCTTAGCGCACCGAAAAGTCCGTTTGAGTCCACCGACTTTTTAACCCCTGCAGCAATGGTGTAGCCGAAACCGGTCAGCGGCACCGTAGCGCCCGCCCCTGCAAAATCCACAATCGGTTTATAAACGCCCAGCGCAGTCAGCGCCACGCCCGAAACAACATAGGCCACCAATATCCTTGCAGGCGTAAGTTTAGTAAGGTCAATCAGCAATTGACCGATAAGGCACAAAACCCCGCCGACAAGAAACGCCGTAACACACTGCATAAAAACACCGCCTTTATGCTATTATGCACGTTTCGGGGGCGATTATTCAGGCGTTGGTTTTTTCTTTTTCACCGTCAATTTCGGGCAACCCCGCCGCCGAAGTAAGAAGCGAAAGCACACCTGCAAGCGCGGCGGACGACGCGACCGCAAGCCAATTCACCTGACCCATCATTGCCGATGTGCCGATTGCGGCAATTGCCGCCTGTGCAACCGTTCGCACGGCGCGAACCGCAGCGGCTCGCAGCCATTTTTTAAAATTTTTCTTCAAAACTACTCCTCCTCTAACTTTTTAAGCCGACGATTTATCGTGTGTATCTGTTCTTCGATCACCGGTATCCTTTGCGCGAAACCATTGTGTTCCCCGACCTTCTTTTCAAGCTGCATAAGCCTGTAATTGGTCATTTTGGAGGACGTGATTATTCCCCCGAAAGTACCTAAAGCCGTCCCGGCAAAGGCTATAAGAGAAACTAATACTTCACTGCTCATTTAAAATTCTCCGTTCTGCCGCCGCAAATAAGGTTTTATCCGGCCTTCGGCAGCGGCAGTCGAAGGAGGACGTGCTACGTTAGATGTTAGATGTTAGACGTTAGACATTAGACGAGGTGGGCGGCGGTTTGCCGAACAGACGGCGAATTCTTCTTGCATTTAGCCTTTTCTCCCCCTCCGGTGCGGCGTTGCCGCACCACCTCCCGTTCTAGACGTTAGAAATTAGATGTTAGACTGTAGATGTGATGGGCGGCGGTTTGCCGAACAGACGGCGAATTCTTCTTGCATTTAGCCTTTTCTCCCCCTCCGGGTTTTGCCCGTAGGGCAAAACCCACCTCCCCCGTCAGGTGGAGGCAAGAGTCTGTGGGTACCGTCGGCGCTCAAACTGCCGTTACCATTATCTAACATCTAACATCTAAACAATCCGTGCCTGGAATTTATCAATCGGTTTGCCGCCGATACCGGCGTAACCGTTTACATCGGAATTGTTATATCCCTCAACTTCGGGCAAATAGTTACCCGAACCGACACATTCCGCGCGGTAAGCAAGCCTTTTGCCGCCCGCCGACACCTGTATCATATCAATGTTCAGCCCGTAAATTCCTGCATAATCCTCGTGGTTTTTTACCCAGGGCAGCCATTGCGGACGGTATTTTCTGCCCCCTATTTTCCCGCCGATTATATGGGCGCGGTACTTCACGTCGCCGTTTGAAAGCCGCATTTTAAGCGCCTGTATCGGCACGCCTTTAAGCCCGGCGTAGTCCTCGTGGTTTTTAACCTCGGGCAGCCATCTGCCGCCGGCATAAACCGCATAATACACGTCGGTGCCCGCCGTCGGCTGCGGAACGGGCTGCGGCTGCGGCGCAGGTTCGGTCCCGCCGCCCTCGTACGGGTCTTTGAACGCAATACCGAAATATTCGCAAAAGCCTTTTGCCGTCTGCCTTGCGATATTCCTCATATTATTGTGGAACCAGGTATCGTCCTCCAAATTATCGTGGAAAACGTGTTCTTCATAATACGCAACCGCCTTTGTTTCGCTTAATTCAGCCAAATCGCTGCGGCGGTTAAGCTGACTGCCGAACG
Source organism: Agathobacter sp. (assembly GCA_963656085.1). Classification (GTDB taxonomy): domain Bacteria; phylum Bacillota; class Clostridia; order Oscillospirales; family Acutalibacteraceae; genus CAVALG01. Next base: position 2,318 of record CAVKHV010000054.1, on the reverse strand, counting down.
GGTATATTTCACTCCGCTTTGCGAGCAAAATCGCCGCTAATTTCTCGCCCTTTGCGTTATTTGTCGGGTAAATTATCGGGCGGTAGCCCTTAACCTGTCCGTTTGCGGCGTTGGTGTGGGAAATATAGTGTATATCCGCGCCCCAGGCGTTAGACTCTCTGATATTTTGCCACATTATTTTGTCGCCGTTTTCGCCCGATTTCGGTGTGCGGCGCACGCCGCGTTTCCACTCTATTCCGCAGGCGTCCAAAAACGGTGTGAGTTCGTCAATATACATATTGTTTTCGGTAGTTTCGTCCATTCCGGCAATTGCGCAAGGGTTCCATTTGTGCATTGCAGGCGATAAATATACTTTTGCCATAAGTGTTGCCCCCTTAATTATTCTGCGGTATTTTGGTTCCCGCTTTATCCTATAAATTTCCTCCTAATGAAATTATTGCTTGCTGCAATTCGGCAAACGCTTTGTTAATATCCCTGTTGTATTCACAATTTAAAACAACGCCCGAATTATCGGTAGTAAGTGTTGTTGTGGGACTTATGGCTGTTACGCCCTCCACCGTCCCGTCCTCATTCGGCGTGTATGTTGCTTTTATGTCTGTCGGGTCGGTTTCATACGCCTTAACCGTTACCTTAGATAAATCCGAAACATAAGGGGTGTAGGCGGTTGCCGAAGTGCCTGTTTCCAACTGCGGTTTAATCGTTAAATCAGATACGGTAACTCCGCTTGATACCACTACCGACAAACTTCCGTAGTCGTAAAGATTATCCGAATTATCAATTACCGCACCGTCTGCTGTAACATTCGTCAAACTTTTAACATATTTATTGCTTTTGTAAAGGTCAATGGTTATGCTTGCATATTTACCCGTGTTGATAACCTTGCCGCCCGAAAGAACATAAATCTCCTTGTTCAGGTCAATTCGCTGCATGAAAAAATTTGAAGTTCCCGTTCCGTCATTAGTTCCGTTTACCGAAATCGAACCGTCGCTGTTGGCGGTGACGGCAATTCCTTTTTTTACCACAGTTGTAAACGCATAGGGGTACGGAATCAAATTTTTTCTTGCAACAGAAACATTTAACTCCCCGTTTGCAGGCGATACATCATCTATCCGAACGGTGCCGCCGCTTTTTGAACCCTTTAATGCGCTGCAGAACTGCTTTTTTGTTTCGTCCATCGTCTTTTTGGATGACCATAAATACTGTTGGTCTGCGGATTGTGAGTCGTTTAACTCTGCATAACTGTCATCACCCTCATCATTCCCTTTTATCCACAAAAATTGCGCAAAAGCAACAGAACTGCTTGCTATACTATCTTCAGATGACCGCTCGGCGAACTGTTTGTTTGTCTCGGCTTTTGAGTAGGTTTCGGACTTAGAATAGGTTTCATCTTTTTTGTAGTAGTCGGCTTGAGCGTCTTTTATGGTATCACGCACCGTCTCCATCGTTTTCCCCGAACTCCAAAGGACGTTGTAGTTTTCGCCGTAGCCGTCCCATAAGAGCGCAGCCCCGTTTGTACCCGTGTCATCTTGCTTTATCCAAACTGCTTTTGCATATTCTACAGAACTCGGGTCGGTGCTGTTTTCGGACGAGCGCTCGGCAAACTGTTTGTCTGCGGCGTCTTTTGAGTAGGTTTCGGACTTCTTGTAATAGTTGCCCGAATTTACGGACGCCGCACTTGCCGCCGCTTCCGCTGCACTGTTTGCTGCCGACGCAGCGCTTGCCGAAGCCTCCGCCGCACTTGCTGCCGCGGCTGTGGCGCTGCCGCCTGCCGCACTGCTGCTGCCTGCCGCAGACGAGGCGCTTGACGCCGCGGAGTCTTTCAGGTTTTTAAGTTCCGTGCGGGTCGTGCCCTGTGCATCCGTGATTTCTTCAAGCAGTTTTTCAGCTGCCGCTACAGTGTTGCCGCACTCCGCCAGAGCGGTTTCAAGCGGTTGAAGTGAGCCGTTTATTATCTCGGGTGACTCGCCGACCGGTGACACCGCTACATTCAGCGTAAACACGGCGCTGCGTATTACCATAACCGGTATGCTGTCAATCAGCTTGTAACCGATTAATTGGCAGGATATTGACGGCGGACGCAGAGCCGAACCGGGCAGCGTGTAGGTTATTTTTCCGTCGGTCGGGGTGAGCCTTTCGGAAACATAGCCATCTATATTCATTTTATAATATTCGCAATTCTCCGAAAATGTGACGGCAGGCGTAATTTCAAGACAGGTCACAAGATGTTCGCCGTAGTACCCGGCGTCGCTGCTGTCAAGACTTACGGAGCCTGTTCCGTCAACGGTAACTGTTATTTTCTTCATTTTTACCTCCGTTTT
>CAVKHV010000053.1:0-10562 GCA_963656085.1 Agathobacter sp. | reverse complement strand
ACCCGGAATATCAAGATGAAAACGCTCTAAATTTACTCTGATAATTTTTGCGATTTTGCGTTATCTGCGACTGTTATCGGTCTTATTATATAATCGCTCATCTTTATCCCCCTTAAAAATTCCACGGCAGGTATGCCGCCCCGATTGCCAAAATCACCGACGGAAGCATATTGGCGACATTCAACTTTTTGCCCCAAACGAGATTTACACCGATACAGAAAATCAAAACCGAGCCTATCAGTGACAAATAAGCAACCGCGGTTTGCGTCATTACGGGTGAAACGAGCCTTGCAAGCAGTGTGATTCCACCCTCGAAAACAAACACGGGAATTGCCGAAAAAATTGCGCCTTTACCCATTGAAGAAGTCATTACCGCGATTATAATGCAGTCCAGAACCGACTTGACCGCAAGGGTTGAATAATCACCAAGCAAACCATCTTTTATTGCGCCGACAATAGCCATTGCGCCTATTGAAACGGTAAGCGACGCCGTTACAAAGGCGTTCACAAAACCGGCGTCGCCGCTGTTCCCTGTTTTCTTTTTAAGCCACTCGCCGAAACGCTCAAAGCCTTTTTCTATTCCTATCAGTTCGCCGATAATAGTACCGAACGCCAAACACAACACCACAAGCATAGATTTGCCGCTGCTTATTTTCGAACCGCTGATTTTAAGCATTCCCTCCATTGCACCTGCTATGGCTATAAAAATAACGCTGACTCCGCAGGCTTTATTAAGGGATTCGCGCTGCTGTTCTTTAAACATTTTTTCGGCAAAAAGTCCTATAACTCCGCCAAGCACTATTCCCACACTGTTTATTATCGTTCCAAGCCCGACCATCCCGATTTCAGCCCTTGTGTTAAAATTTTTTGTTCTTAATATTTTTAATAACGATTTACCGAATATTATACCGCAGAATTATTAAGAATTCTACCGACATAAAAAGCAGAAAACGTCGTCCGATTTATATCTCTGGGTAACTGTAGTTTTTAGGTAATGACATTAGGTAATCGGCAGACACCCTGAAGTAATTGCAAAGAGCCTTTATATCATCTATGCTCGGTTCGTATTTGCCGCACTCTATATATGATACCTTCCGTTGAGTCATATTTACAGCCTTACCGAGTTGTGTTTGATTTATATTTTTCTTTTCACGAAGCAGTTTGATTTTTTCACCGAAGGAAATCATCATTTACATCACCTGCGTTATTTTACAATAGAAAGAAAATATCTATTGACAAATAGACGGAAAACGTCTATAATTATTTCAAGAGTTCTGCTTTTCGCGCAAAACTCGACAATTGTAATAGGCCGAATTACAATTTTGTAAAAACAGGAGGTTTAATTATGTCAGAACAAACTTTTGAAAATCGGCAGATGATTTCTGCCAAATCGAAGGGAACGGCAGCGGTGCTTTGTTTTTTCTTCGGTGCTCTCGGAGTACACCGCTTTTATGCAGGAAAAATAGGCACCGGTATACTTTGGCTTTTGACGCTCGGATGGTGCGGTATCGGCGCGCTTGTTGATTTTATTATGATAATCTGCGGTTCGTTTAAAGATAAAGACGGCGCTGTTATAAAATAGAAATCACAAGCTGGCGCAGAACTTAAAACTTCTGCGCCCGCCAATCACCCCTTTATCGGCACACATTTCGGAGATGATTAAATGAATATCGGCTTGGTTTTGTCCGGCGGAATGGCAAAGGGCGCATATCAAATAGGAGCGTTAAAAGCGCTGAATGAGTTTATACCGCTTAAAGAAATTAAATATATAAGCTGCGCTTCCGTAGGGGTTCTTAACGGATATGCGTATGCCACCGGCAACCTGGACGGCGCCGAACATATGTGGAAAAACATCTGCGTTGACGATACAAGGCTTATTATTACCCAAATGCTCAAAAGCAGTATGCTGCAACAAAACATTAAAGATATTTGTATGCCTAAAAAAATTCCGGAATCGGTTTTTTATTGTTCCTTATTTGATTGGAGCAACAAAAATATTGTTTATAAAGATTTATCTTCGGCAAATGCCGAACAAATCCCGAAATATCTTAAAGCCAGCGTGGCAATGCCGATTTATAACCATTCTGTTCGGATTGACGGCACCGCATACTTTGACGGTGCGCTTGTAGACAACATACCGGTCTATCCGCTTTTAAAGCACAACCTTGATTATATTATATGTATTTATTTTGATAACACTTGTTATAAGTTTGAGAGCACCTATTTTAATAACAAAGTAATTAAGATTTTCTTTCCGTGCGACGGCATAGTCAGGCAATCGTTTGTTTTCAGAAAAGACAATATAGAAAATATGATAAAAGACGGGTACGACAGAGCCATACATATTTTTAAAACCGTTTTTTGCGAAGGGTTTGAAAATTTGAATTACATTTACCGTACAATAAGCTATATGAACGAAACGGCAGGCGCAGAAAATTTACGCATAACCGGAGATATACTTGTTACAAATTTAAATCGAATAACACAAAAACTGACAAGAAAAAAAGTTTTATAACGGAGTGGATTTTATATGAAAAAGGCACTTAAAATTATATCTGTATCGGCAGGAGTAATCGGCGTCGTATCGGCAATTATCGTAGGATATATGTATATCAATGATATAACACGACGAGTTAAAGACATTAAATTGAAAATCAGTGAGATAAAGAGCCGCGGAAAGTGCTTGGTGAAAAGCGAATGAGCCTTAACAGCCGCAGAAAATATTTTAACAGAAAAAAGCCGACCGGTTCTATAGCGTTGCTGATTTTAGGCGCACTCATATTCATATTTGCCCTTTCCTCTGACTGCAATTTTATATTAGCAATTTTCGGTTTGGCATTGTCCGCCGGAGCCGTTTATATGATAACGGCATTCAGCCTCGCTCACTCCGATGATACAATAGACAATTTCTGCAACTCCTTGGCAGCCGAATACTGCGCAGCAAAAAAAGCAAACCGTCTGCTCTTACGGCAAAACCGCTACAGAAACTGTTTGCACAAGCAATTATTGCTTTGAAAACATTTTCAGCGCCCGAAAAGCGCGGTTGGGGAAAGACAAGGTGTGGCGGTCTTCAATTTTTGAAATTCTTTGCGTTTTTTTCACAACAGATAAAGTATACTGCTACATAAAGAAGATATCGCTCATATCGGATGAAAGCAACGACAGCGAAAAAATCTTCGATTTATGCGACATCAAAACAGTTTCATTTGAAAAAATAAACGGAGCGGCATTCGTTGCAATTGCCGTTCCGGGAGATGAAAAAATTAATATAAAATGCTCAACAGCCGAATATGCCGAACTCCTTTGCAACAGAATTAAACAAACCCTTTACTTAAGGTAATTAAGGTGTGTGTAAACAAGGCGGGAAAATACTCCGTTTTAGGAACCGTTGTACCCTGATTGCTTTGTCTACACTTGTTTTGAAACGCGCCCTTTGCCGATGAAATATCCGGCAGGGGCGTCTATTTGCAATTCATAACGCGCTGACAAAACAATTACCGCCCTGCAACTAAATTTGTATTATGTTTTAATTACAAAAGTTAATACCGTTTAATTATTATTTGCGCCGGTTACCGCAATTGGTTTTCCGTGCGCTTTTTATTTTGACCGCTGCATTATAATATTGCATTTATTTTGATTGACATATTTAAAAACAGGCTCGCGGAAGTGGGCTGCGGCGGCAGTCGCAGGCCGCGGAAGTGAGCCGAACACAGAAATAAAAGCATTTTCTGTTAACAAACACAAAAACATTTATTTTAATACAGTTAAAATTTTCGTGATGACCGCGACAGAATCCGGGCGAAAGTCCGGTTTCAAATATTTTGCCGCGAATTTTATAAACTGAATAAACCCGTCATTAATGTAAACACTAATTATCGGTATCAGATACGAATGCACCGAACGGTTTTCGGGCAGTCTGCAAACCGAGATTTTTTATTGTCGGCGATTGACCGCACCGCACGCTCGGAGTAAGTAACGAAACATTTAAAAAAGGGAGTTTTAATAAATGAAAGCAACAGGAATTGTAAGACGGATAGACGATCTCGGCAGGGTCGTTATCCCGAAAGAAATCCGCCGCACAATGCGTATCCGCGAGGGCGACCCGTCACTGATAACATTGACACCCCTCGAAAAGTTCCAAACAGCCGTGGAGAAACTCACCTCACGGCTTGGAAAATAACAAAAAGGAGTCAATGAAAATGAAAGAAACGCTATTTGAACGCATGGGCGACACTTACCGCAAAGAGGGCGACTATCTCCTGCCGAATGTCGCTGTACCAGAGAAGCCCACCTTCGGCCGCTTCGGTCAGCGGCACTACGCCTATATCCGAAGACACGATAAAACACTTTTCAGCAGTCTGTGGCTTTCGGGCGAGCTGAACGCCTACATAGAAAAACTCGACCGTCAAGCCAATGAAATGTTTTCTCAGCTTGTACGCGACATAGCGAAAAGCGAAAATGTCACCGAACGCCTAAAAGCCACCGATCAAATGGAATGGGTACGCCGAATGAACAATATTCGCCACCGCGCAGAGGAAATAGTCAATGAGGAATTGATTTTGAGATAGCAACATAATCACTCCCCGTACTTCGTAAGAGGTACGGGGAGCGTATGTTGAAGAAAATCAAATAATGTGGTACAATTTGCTCGGCAAAGTTAAAAGTAGGGAGAAATCTTAAATGAAAACGATTGATTACAATAAAAGGGCTGAATACTTGGCAAAGGAGCTGCTGGGGAAAACAATAATATACAAGAATAAAGATGATGAGCTTAAATATATGATTACCGTAACCGAAGCTTATCCCTTTGATGAAACCGAGGCAATCAGCTATGTAAATAAATACAAAAGCGGCAAAGGACACGACGCTTTAATCGGGGAAGATAAAATCGGGACTTGCTTTGTCTACGGAGGAATGCTGCACATTGTTTGCAAGGGCGGAATGAAAAAGCGGGAAGACAGGACGGAAGAATACAGATGCGATAATATCCTGATTCGCGGAGCAATCAAGGTTGATAATAATGAATTTACAAAGGAATGCGATGCTCTGAACTTTGTGGTGGGCAGACCGTTTGTGCTTTGTAGAAAAAAACTTAAAATTCCATCAAATCACTCTCCGATGAATCTGCGCGATGGGAATAACTCTTCCGACATGATAATCGCCGACTATAAAAGCTATGCTGACGAAAATATCAAATCGTGCAAACGGATAAATATCAACAATGATTCAAAACTCAGATTTTATATTGATAAAGACTGCATTTTGAAAGAGATATAGGCCGCAACTTGTACATATTTAGTCCTCAAAAAGGCTTCGGGAAAGCGCCCCGAAGCCTTTTGATATTATTCTAACTTGCTGTTAATTGCCCTTCCGAAAAACAATTTTTCCTCGATAAGCGAAACGGCAAGGTGCACCAACATACCGAAACCGAACATCAGAATTATCGTGTTCATCGTAAATGTGATGACATGAGCGCGGTACAGGATATAGAAAGCGCCGTAATAGCCGATGTTGATAATAAGAGAATTGACAGCGTTATAGCCGGTCTTGCCGAGCCCGACAAATATATTGTCGATAATTGCGCAGCCTGCATACGCAATATAAAACGGAACGAGCTTTATAACGATATCGAAAATTTCGTCTGCATTTTCAAGCCCCTGCGCATAGCGGAAGAACAGCGTCCACGCGGGAATGGTGACAGCCCAAAGCACCGCACTTGCTGCGGCAATGAAGTAATAGTTGAATTTATGCAACTCTTTGTAACCGTCCTTGCAGTCAGAACGGATGACTTCGGCAAGGGCTGTGATAGGGATTAGCAGCCAACCCCATATAAAATTATTTGCTATCCAATAGTTGCCCTGTTCGGCGACCATATTTACCATTTTGCATACCATAACGGCATAGATAAGATTGTCGATAAACTGCTGAAGCCCCGAAAACATCCCGGTCTTGCACCATTCGCAAAGCATTGCACCGTCGGATTTTTTGAAACGGCAAAAACGGATATAGCCCTGCTTATACAGCAGCAGAACACACACGGCGGAGAGCAACGTGTTTGATATAATATTCGATACCGCCGCGCCGTAAACGCCGAAGCTCGGTATCAGCAAAATATCGGCGACAAGCGACAATGCCGTGCGGACGGCGAGAAAGATATAGACATTTTTATCCTTGCCTATCACGACGAAAACTACATTTGCAAAGCTGACGATAATCCCCGTCATAAACGCGAGCGTTTCAAGGCGGAGATAGGCAGAAGTGACCGCTATATCTATCTCACCCGGGCTCATCGCGTCGATAAGTACCGAGCCGTAGATAATAACACCGACCGAGAAAAGCGTGTAAAGCACAAACGCGCAAAGCCCTGTTTTAAATGTCGCGCCTGCAAATTCGTCGCGGTGATTTTTGAAGATGCGATTCAGGACCGAGTAGAGCGGTACAATCAGAAACGCCTGCAGGGTTTCGTTTATCAGGTCAAACCATTCCATCTGCCCGATGATGTCAAACGCGCCCTCCTGCCCGACAGCGGAAATGAGAAATGTTTTGACCGTTTGATACACCGCCGGGATGAGCGCAAGCGCGCAAAGAGAGAGCCACAGACGCCAGTGAAAGCTTTTGAGTTCCGATATTCTTTTTCTCATAATTTATCCCTGTACAGCCTTCGCATACTGCCTTTTATTTTTGCAGCACCGTATGCTCCACCGAGAGACGGGAGAGAAATCCGTTCTCAATAAAACGCCGTCTGCAGCGACACTTTATAAATGGAAAAATAAGGTGTACAGGTATATTATAGCAGAAATAGCGGCGCTTTTCAATCATACTTCCTCGTTGCGGAAAGAGGAATATTATATCGTGAATTTGTCGACGGGCTGAGCTGAGCTTCGGCTCCGCTTTTCTTATGTTGATTATCAATCGGCAAAACGCAGCGGCAAATTATCAAACATTTCGCCGTTTTACATTGACATTTAGCCGCAATATGGGTATAATATAATCGAACAACTGTAAGGAGAGTTTTACTATGGCGAATGTAATTTCTGTAAAAGAAGCAGCAATGCGTTGGGAATTGGCCGAAAGAACAGTTCGTGGACTTTGTATTGGTGGGAAAATACCCGGTGCTATCAAAAACGGACGCAGCTGGCTTATCCCTGCTGACGCCAAAAAGCCGGTTGACAACAGAATTAAAACAGGAGCGTATGTTCGTGCAAAAAGCCGTCCTAAACACTTGCCCCTGCCCGTCGGCGTGTCCGATTATCGCTTGGCTTCAACTGAATATTATTATATCGACAAGACCATGATGCTCAAAGATTTCATTGATGAGCGTCCGATGGTTACTCTTTTTACACGCCCGCGCCGTTTCGGTAAAACTCTCAATATGGATATGCTTCGCACTTTCTTTGAAAAAACAAACGAGGATACTTCAAAGTATTTTAAGGATAAAAAGATCTGGGAGCAAGGCGAATATTATCGCTCTTTTCAAAGCAGGTATCCCGTGATTTTTATTACATTGAAAGATGTAAAACACAATTCTTGGGATAACACTTTTGCCAATATCGGCTCGATTATTTCCAGCGAATACTGCCGACATTCGGATCTTTCTGAAAGTCCCAAGTTAGATAAAAAACAAAAAGATTTTTACGATAAAATGGTGTCCGAAAAGTATTCGGCTGTTGACCTTGAGCGGTCGCTGCTGTATTTGTCTGAAATGTTGAAAAAGCATTACGGTGAGGGTGCTGTTATCATCATTGATGAGTATGACACTCCGATCCAAAGCGGTCATACAAGCGGTTTCTACGATGATGTTATCGCGTTTATGCGCAATCTCCTGTCCGGCTGTTTCAAGGATAATAAGAGTCTGGCATTTGGTTTCCTCACGGGTATTCTCCGCGTTGCCAAAGAAAGCATTTTCAGTGGGCTGAATAACCTTACAATCAATTCGGTTCTCGATAATAAATACAGCGAATATTTCGGATTTACTGCAAACGAAGTAAAAGAAATGGCAGCGTACTACAGTGCTTCCGATAAGTTTGACGAGGTTTGCGAATGGTATGACGGCTATCGCTTCGGCAAGACGGATATTTTTAACCCGTGGTCGGTTATTAACTATTTCAGCAATGACTGTGAGCCGAGAGCATTTTGGCTTTCCACCGGAAGCAACGACATCATCGGTGAGATTATTAAAGAAGCGGACAACGAAATCTACGAACGCCTCTCTTCTCTTGTCAACGGCGGCTCATTTACAACTTATATCGACACAAGCGTGATTTATCCGCAAATTAAAAATAATCCGTCGTCTATTTACAGTTTCTTGCTGATGGCAGGATATTTGAAAGTTGTTAAATCGAGCGTTTCTATCAGCGGAGATTTTATGTGCGAGGTCGCTTTGCCGAATAAAGAAATCTCACTTGTTTATCGCAAAGAAATCCTTCAAAAGTTGGAGAATTTCATTCCGCAAGCCACAGCTATTGCCGTTGAGGAAGCACTATTCTCCGGCAACGGTGAAAAGTTGCGAGATATCATCAGCAATTTTCTTATTCAGTCGGTTAGCGTTTTTGATGCTGCAGGCGAAAACTTCTATCACGGCTTTATGCTCGGCGTTTGTGCTCTGTTTGGCAATTCGTATGTAACCTCTAACCGCGAATCCGGTGACGGCAGATACGATATTGCACTTTCTCCGAAAGTCAATAATCTTCCCGGTATTATCATCGAACTGAAAGCCGAGAAAAACTGCAATGAGAACGAATTACAAGAGCTTGCCAAAACAGCACTAAAACAAATTAACGATAAAAAATACGACACCGAGTTGAAATCAAAAGGTGCAAAAACAATCTATAAATACGGCGTCGCTTTCAGCGGAAAACATGTTGCTGTTGAAGCAGAATGATTAAAATTGATGCCTAAATTGTCAAAGTAAAGCTGCGATTTTTAAGGTAAAAATGAGAAAAATCCTAAGCTCACTTTGACAAAAGAGTAGAGTGTGGTATATATAGATATTTCAAGATTTTCAGAGCCTAAGGAAACTGCCGCTGATAAAGTCGGCTTGACCTTGACGAGTTGCTGATGAAAATATTGCGATGCCTGCTTAAAAAGTTTTAATGGTATATTTACCCTAACTTCACTTTCTCATTTAAGCATAGTACAAGTAGATAAATCGCCTCTGCAAGGAAATATGTAATGGTGGACAACCGCACCAACAACGCCAAAGCGATTATTTCCTCGCTCCGTTCTACCGTGGGAGAAAACATCCGCGTGTTCCGTTCCGAGATTCCCTTTTCGGTAAGAGCAGCAGAGTGCAGTCTTTCTGGAGAAAGCACTTTCTCCTACGACAGGAGCGGCAAGATCGCAGCGGCGTATGACGCTCTGACGAAGGAGGTGACAGAGATTGAAGAGCGTGCAAAAATCGATCTGGGCCTGACCGGGTACGATGAGTTTTTCATGAATGACGCAGAGCGAAAGGAAAACAAGTTCCCACAGATTTATGATATTCCCCTATCGGAGATCGACGCTTTCCATGGTTATCCCTTCAAAGTGAAACTGGATGAGGACATGGATGAGCTTGTCCAGAGCATCAAGGAGCGTGGAATCGTCACCCCTGTCACACCCCGACCGAAGGAGGACGGGCGATACGAAATCGTATCAGGGCATCGCAGAAAGAAAGCCTGTGAGCTTGCCACGTTTGATGCCGTGAAGGCCGAGGTGTGGGAGATGACCCGTGATGAGGTTATCATTCTAATGGTGGAATAGAACCTGCAACGCTCTGTGATACTGCCGAGTGAAAAGGCTTTTTCGTACAAGATGCGCTTGGAGACCATGAACCGATAGGGGCAGCGTACAGGTTTAACTTCCTGCCCAGTGGGCACAAAGTTAAACAGCGCAGGAGAAATCGCACAGCAGAGTTCAGAAAGTGAGGGGCAGGTGTTCCGTTATATCCGCCTCACGGAGCTCATTCCGGAGCTTTTGGATTTGGTTGATGGGGGATGCATTGCGTTCAGGCCAGCGGTGGAGCCTTCGTGCCTGCAAAAAGAGGAACAAAGCGTCCTGCTGGAACAAATTGCTTATGCAGATGCCACGCCGTCTCTTGCCCAGGTCATTAAGCTGAAGCGGTTCTCTCAGGACGGAAAGCTGAACAACGAGGTCATCGAGTCAATCATGAGCGAGGAAAAACCGAACCTGAGGGAGAAGATCAACATCAAATGTCGAGCAGGGCTATCGCAATTTCGGCGCAGGCGGTGCCTTAGGGTTCAATACCCTGGCAGCGCAGGCTGTCCTCCGCTTGTAGGAGCGTTATCCGCAGATCCAGCTGATGCTTGTATTACCTGCCTTGATCAAACTCGGGGCTGGCCGCAAGCGGATATCGACACTTACGAAGAGATAAAGCGCTGTGCTGATAAGGTGACTTACACCTCGTAGCACTATTTTCGGGGCTGTATGCAGAAACGCAATCGGCATCTTGCAGATAATAGCAGCAGATGTATTTGTTTTCTTACCGAAAAAACAGGTGGCACATTTTATACTGTCAATTATGCCTCTTATCGTGGGCTAACGATAATCAACATTGCTGAATA
>CAVKHV010000052.1:0-11018 GCA_963656085.1 Agathobacter sp. | reverse complement strand
TATGCTCTTTAAGCGGTAAGGCTTTAACATCCTTATAGTCGCAGCGTGAGCAGGTTGTTGTTGTAGTTCCCGCTTTTTCACAGGTTGACTCTACCGTTACGGTCTTATAATCGTGACCGAGCGCTTTTATTGTCTCACCGCCCGAGATATGGGCTCCGCAATCGGCACAGACTACTTCTGCGGTTTTGCCGGCGGCGGTACAAGTTGCTTCTACCGCTGCAATTGTTTTGGTGGTATTATGTGCGCAACTTGAACTGTCAACCTTAGCATAAACAACGGTTACACCGTTAAGCTTTGCTGCATTGGAATCGTTATTGAACTCTACATATCTTGCAACACCGAATGTCGGAGTGAATGCGGTAATTGTGCTGCTTTTAGCCTGTAGTGAAGCAAGGTCTACGGTTATCGGTTCTGCCGTTGTTTCATACTTCGTGCCTGTATCGGGGTCGGTATATGTAACGGTAACGGTTACGGTAACATTATTATCGTCGTCAACCTTTACATCATATTTATAAACAAGGCAGTTATAGTTCGCATTTGCAATGCTTATACCGAAAGCCTTATTGTATGAGTTACCTACATATTCACCCGTTTCGATATTTTTGAAGTTAAGGTTTTTACCGATTGTAATTGCATTTGTACCGTCATATGTTGCAGATTTAGTAGTGATTTGCAGAGCAGCTCCGTATGATTTACTTTGAACGGCAACCTGACATATCTTTGTAACGGCACTGTCACCCGAGCCGAATACAACTTTACCTATTACCGCACCGGCGGTTTCGGTCTGCAACTGACTTGTTTCACGGTAACTGTTAGGTGAAACAACCGTAAGAGCGGACGGCTTGTAGCCTGTAGGTGCGGTGAATACCAAGCCGCAGTAACTGCTGCTGCCCGATATGGCCAAATATCCGTCAGTATTGTAAACAAAGTTGGCGGCTTTACCCGAATTGCCATATTCCGATTTGGAGAGCATATCCGCAAGATCGGATTCCGCAGTGTCTGCATTTGTGAAGTCCCAATCGTAATCGGAACCACCCGAAATTACCGGAATTTTTTCGGTTTCTGTTTCGGTGCAGCGTGTGCAGGTGCGGGTCTTAACGCCTTCGGTAGTTGTTGTGGCAGGCGTTGTTACTGTCCACTCGCCCCAATTGTGACCGAGCGCCGGTATGGTTTCAACCGCTTTTTCCCCGCATACCGAGCAGGTTCCGGTCTTTTCGCCGGCCGCCGTACAGGTTGCGTCTTTGGTAACAACCGCATCCGCAAATTTGTGACCCGTTGCAGGGATTACGGTTTCCGCTTTATAATCGCAGCGTGTGCAGGTTGTTACAATCTTACCGTCTTCTTCACATTTGGCGTTTGTTGTTGTTTCAACATAATTATGACCAAGCGCTTTAATTGTTTCGCCGCCCGAAAGGGTCTTGCCGCAGTCTTTACAGATTATTTCTTCTGTTCTGCCCTCTGACACGCAGGTTGCTTCAACTGCCGGGACGGTTTTTGTGCTAAGGTGTTCACAAATATTTCCGCTTGCAGGAAGTTCGTATTCAACCGTTGCGCCGAACAGTTCGGAAGTGCCTTCCTGATTTTCAAACAGGGTATTGAAGGTATAGTTATAAAGACCGAACTGCGGTTTGAAATCGGTATGTTTAACCGTAGTTTTATCGGCAAAATTGGTATCGCTGTAAGTTGAAGCGTTGGCGGTTATGATATCAAGGTCGAACGAGCGTTCTGCCGTGGTAACATCAAATTCAATAACATCTGCATGTTCATTTGATTTAAAGCTGTAATGGATATCTACCGATATAGTAATAACGCCGTTTTCAACATTCAGGTGATAATCATATGTTGCGTATTTCTGGCCGTTCATGGTCGGGGTGGATTTAACAAAATCGCTAACAGATTTTGAAGTTATTGTTTCACCCGTTTTGTAAGATTTACCCGTAAGCGGCAACGGCAGTGTTTTGGGTTTGAGCGACCATCTTGATCCTACGCCCTTTACGGTCGTTCCCGATTTGTTATATTGCAGGTAGTAAATCTCTTCGGCTATCGAGCCGACTTCATTTATATAAAGGCGGTATACATACGCGCCGTTTGAATCGGTTGCGAATACTACGCCGGGAACGGTTATGTTGTTCCAATACGGGTCACCCTTAACGCTTATATCGGCAGCAGCGAACGAGCCGCCTGTCGGAATGGATTGCGTCATAACGGTATACGCGCCTTTTCCGTAATAGGGGATAACATAACTGTTTTTGTCCGATGAATAGGTGTTTTTGGAAGTGTTTATGTTAAGTTCGCTCAATGCATTAAACTCATCCGCATTTGCTTTACCCTTTGATTTATCGGTGAAATCCCATGAATAAACCGTGCGCTGATTTATTTTTTGTTTGCAAACGGTGCAGTATCTTTCCTTTTCGCTGCCGGAAGTTACCCATTCGCCGGGGGTGTGACCGGTAGCCTTTATTACGGCGTTATCGTCATGCGTTCCGCAAACCGAGCAGGTTGCCGAAGCGACACCCGAAGTTTTGCAGGTAGGCTCGGTTATCATTTTTTCTATGTTCCAGACGTGTGCATTTTCGTCAATTGCAAGGTCCGTAGAAGAAACGGTTGTACCGCATTCCGTGCATACTTCGCTTACTGCGGCAGCGGTTTTACAGTTACCCTCGGTCTTGACCGTTTTGGTTTTAATGTGACCTGTAGCTTCACTTGTTGTATAAACCGTCTTGTCGCCGCAAACCGCACATTTAATTCCGGTTTCGCCGCCTTCCAAACAGGTGGCTTTTTTAACATAGTTGCGGTAAACATGTGAAATTCTGTCAATATTAACAATCTCGCTCTTACCGCAGCCGTTTGCGCAGACATATCCTTTATATCCCGCCGTTGAGCAGGTGGGCGCCTGATCGTACCCGTCGGCAATCTGCATATTATGGCCGAGAGCCTTTTTGTAATCACCGTTATATGTAACGCTGCAGCCGGAATCCGAACATTTATAAACGGTATATCCCGGCGTAGTGCAGGTCGGGGCGACTACTGAAGTGCTTACGAATTTATGGGTTGAACCCGTAATTGTAAAGGGAACCCACAACTCACCCGTATAATTGGTGCCCGAACCGGTAATTACGGCGTAAGCCGTACCGTTCATATTGCCCACATAACTTACCGTGTAATCGGAAGTTGATACTACCGAAGTTCCGCGGTAAACATATTTTACGGCAGGTTTCTTTGCGGTACCGTCATATTTAACGGTGTTGTATTCAAGAACCGCCGTGCAAATATCCATCGGAGCAACAACGATTGAATATGTAAGGGTGATAATTCCGGTATATTTGCCGATACCTACAAGTTTGCAGGTAACATTATCGGCAATCTTGCCCTCACCTACAATGTTATTGTCAAAATAGGTGTAATCCTTGCCGTATACAAGCGTGTAATCGCCGTCTTTAAGGGTTACGGGCGGATATACGGTTTTGCCGCCGTTATAATACGCTTCGCCCTTGTAATCAACAAGCATCGAATCGCTTATAATTCCGCCTTTTGTCCCCGAGATTGACTCGGCGGTTTGACTTGTTGAAAGCACCGCTGTCATATCTCCGTCATTCATACAAGTTCCCGGAATAACATATTCGGGAGCGTGGAGGAAGGTTATACCGTAATTTATGTAGTTGCCCGTGGAATTTTTTGCGTCGAGCGTTTTGTAAAGGCAGGTATCGTCAAGGTCAAACTGCGGATATTTCGCCAAAAGCTGACCTTCGGTTGTAAAGATATTATTTGATGTATTATTGGAATAATTATATCTGTTGCCGAAAACGGTCATATTTTTAAGGGCTTTTGTGCCGTTTGCGTTCGCCTTTGTTGCTTTACCCTCAAAGTATATAGCCGGACTGTCCTCAGCATTTTCAGAGAAGCAGTTTGCTATAACCGACGCACCCGATGACAGGTGATATGTACCTACCGAGCGGGTTTCCATACTCTTTGTGGGATTGGTAATACCTTTATCGTTCCAGCGCAGATTCCATTTGCTTGAGTGATAGTTTGCGTTGCTTATGGCAATATCGCCGGCACCCAGACGAATCTCCGTAGTATAGTCAAGCAGGTTGCCTATATAAAGCGAATTTGTTGCGGGGTAGCCGTTGTTCTCGTACCAACTGCCATCCGAGAAACGCATAAATTCAGACCAGTTGTTCTGGAATGTTGAATTAACAAAGCCGGTGTTATAGAACAGCCAGCCGACATCTGTTCTGCTTGTGTCGCCCTCTTCCTGAGATTTTACCCAGCCTACATGGCAGTAGTTATCTATAAACAGGGAGTTATGAACATACGAATTATAGAATTGGCGAACCGATTTTGAAAGGTATCCGCCCTGGAATATGCTCGATTCGATATTACAGTTATCAAACAGCGAGTATCCGCCGCCGAGCATACACTTATCAAACATAAAGTTTTTAAAGTTTATACCGTAGAATACCGATCCGGATTCACTTGAAGTATAGGAATTCTGAACATTCCTGATATTTATCATATAGCCGCTGACATCGCCCTCACCCTCCTGATAGAAGAAGGCGCCCGATTTCATATCGCTGCCCGAACTGTTAAACATTACATCTTCAAGGCCGCGCACACGGTAGGTTGAACCGCCCTCAAGGTAAATGCTGCCTGTTTTATATCCGGCATACGCAAGGTCGCGATTATATGCGAAATTATAAGTACCGCGCTCAATAACCAGTTCCATATTTTTATCTTTAACATAGTTAAGAGCGGTTTGCAGCGCAATAGTATCGTCATAATAATCTTTGCCGCCGTATGTTATTTTTCTAAGATCGCCGAATTTTTCATTGAAATATACTTTTTCAATCTTATCCGGATTGTTAAAGCTTGTTTTTGCGTTGATTGCAGCCGCAACGGTGTCGTAATCCGCACCTGCCGCCGTATAGTCAACCGCGGTTTTAACCTTATTTATACCCTTGGAACCGCCGTTTGACATACCGTTGTATTTTTCAACCTTAATCGGCGGAACAACAACCTCTACGGGAGAGGAAGAAGATGCCTTGGTTGAACCTACAAGCACCGTGATTTTTGCGTTGTAAAGTGCAGATTCGCTGCCGCCGCCCGCTTTATATATCATACCGTCGGCAGTGTTGAAGCCCGCATAAATCGACTGTATTCTTTTGCCGTTTATCGTGGCAAAAGAACCGTCTTTATTGTAAAAATCAACACTGTAACTTACGGTTTCGCAGTTGCCCGATAAAACTTCGGCATCACCCTCAGTTGAAAAACGGTAATATGCGTTTACATCGAAATTCTCAATAGTATAGGTGCAAACAGCCCTGTCGCCCCCGCTTGCGGACGTTGCGGCGGTGAATTTGACGTTCATCCTTCCGTCAGACAGAACTTTACGGGTTTTGCCGCTGCCCGCGGCAGTCCACGAACCGTATCCGGGAACGGCGCAATCGGTGTAACCTATATCGTTGCCGTCCGCATCAAAGAGGCTTGTGCAGCCGTAAGCCATTTTGTTGCTTGTTGTGTTATTTACGCGGACATAAACGCTTGCGCCGTTAAGATTTAAGTGTGTTCCGCTATAGTATGTATTTGCCGGAACATATGAAAGCGGAAACGCCGAAAGGTCAATATCCGTATGGTTGAAAGTGTTTTGGATTTTATTGTTCTTAAACAGATGGTCGCACCCGATTTTGCCGAATTTATAGGCATTTTCGGTTGCTTGCCCGCAGTCCGATGACATAAGATATGTACCCGTCATATCGTCGGCGGAAAATTTATTTACACTGGCGGCGGATTCAATAACTATAGCGTCAGCCGAAGTGTAGGTTGAAGATACCGTCCCTTTGGTTTTAAGGAAATCGGTCATATCTTTTTTGGAACAGCGCGCAAATATATTGCCGCTTATCGAATCAATATTTTTCAAGCCGTAAACACGGTCACAAGCATTGTTGGAAAAAGTTGTAGTGCTCTGGCCGGTAAGTTGGCGACGCCCGGCGCGGTTTGTACCGTCAAATACCATATTTGATATTTTGTTGTTTGAGATTATACCTGCGCAGAAAGTCGACTGCGGCATAAAGTAACTGGGTTCATAACCGTCGTCGGTCTTATAACCGTAAGCTTCAAATATATTGTTAGTGACCTTCATATCAACAAGACCGCAGCCCTGGAAAGCGGCGTCGGCAAAGTCGGTATAGGTATTGTTGGTAAGGTACGGACCCGTAAGGGAAGAACAGCCGGTGAACAGTGAGTTGAAACCCTTTACGGTACAGTTATTCATTTTAAACTGCCAAAGGTTTAGGCACAGGTTGTTACCGTTCTCCTGCACGCCGCCGTCAACAAAATTGATGGTTTGGGACGGTTTGCCGGTATCCTTGAATGTTTTGGTCATAAAGGTTATATCTACAAGCGAGCCGTAAAGCATAGACCAGGTTTTGTTGTTTACGCTCGTGAACATACCCTTCTCTGTAGCCGTGGTATCGTCTATAACAAAGGTGGTTTTATCTTTCACGCCGTTAAAGGTGAAGCGGCCGTAATATTTCCAAGAGCCGTCCTGAAATACATTCATTCTGAAAGCGTCATCAAAATAGAACACGCCCTCGCCGAATGATATTTCGGATATAACTTCCTCGTGACTTACATTATAACCGTAGTCCTTTTGCTGCCTTAAATATTCATAAAGAACCAAACGGTTGTTTTCGCCGGCTGTCGGGTCATTTGCTACACCGCCGAGGTCCTTTACAAAATCTATGGCTTGATCCGAAACCGGAGTGTCGTTCAATATAGCGCCGACATTTGAATTGGTATTGCCGAACTTGTAGCCGCCGTCGGGCGTGCTGTCAATATCCGTCAACATTCCTTTCATAGTTTCCGTCACGGTATCGCCGCATTTAGAGCAAACGCCCGTGCGTTCTCCGTCAGCCGATTCCGTCGGTACTTTAGCCAGCGTATACACATAACTGTGATCACACTGTGCCGATGCGGTCATCGGTACCGACAATGCTGCAATCATCATAGACAACGCCAGCACAATGGCAAACGCTTTTTTTACGTTTTTCATAGTTTACACCTCGCAATTTTAGAAGATATGCACAATTTATGTGAATTTGTAACAAAACAGCACACAATACTACGCATACTATACACATATTATACAATTCACCGCTAAAAAAGTAAATGGCAAAATAAAAAATGGGAAACGGCGGGCAATCGGTTAAAGGTCAAAATTCTGCAATTTAAACAATATGCAGCGTTCTTTTTCGGCTGTATATTGATAATATTCCACGCGGCGCTGAATGCACTACAATATTTGCAATAAAACTCTGCAATTTTTGCAAGATGCATTGTTGATTTGAGGGAATTTTACACTTGTTGGAAGTTTACTAAAAGCAATTAATGTTTTTGTGCATAGTGACGGGTTGTCCCGTATTATGATTGACTAAACGGTAAAATAATGATATAATATTTGCAAACGACAGCGCCGTAAATCAACGGACGGGCGGTCTTTCCGCTTTTACGACGGGTTGCCGCATTTTGCCTTTCGGCTGACCGCCGCAAACGGCAAACTATTGTTTTACAAATGAATGAAAAGGAAACGGATATGAAACATTTGGGTCACGGTTTTGCCGCCTTTCACAACGCGGCGAGCCACAGCGCCGGCAATGAACGGTCGGCTATCATATGGAATATGATCGGCAGCGGTCTTAATGCTTCTATGACCTTTGTGCTTACGCTTTGCATTACCCGCTTTTGCAATGTTGAAATGTGCGGTGTTTTTGCAATAGGCTATGCAATTGCACAACTTATGTGGACGGTGGGTATGTTTGAAGAAGGGACGTATCAGGTAACCGATGCGTCGGGAAATCTGACTTTTCCGCAATATACCGGGTTTAAAATAATCTCCTGCGTGCTTATGGCAATAATAAGTCCGCTTTACGTATTATATATGCATTTCACGATGTACAAAGCGGGCATAGCGATACTTTTATGTATGCTTAAAATGACCGATGCGGCGTCGAACCTTTATTTCAGCCTGTTCCAACAGCACGGGCGGCTTGATATAAGCGGATTTTCAATGGCGGTGCGTGATGTGCTGGCGATGGTAATGATAGCGCTAACGCTTTGGATAACGGACGGAACCGAAGCCGGACTTGCCCTTAGTATATTTTTGGCATCTGTAGTTTCGGTTATTTGGATATTTCTCTACGAAGTACGCGAAGCAAAGGCTTTTGCCCCGATACGCCCCGACTTTAACCCGAAAGCGATGCGCCGGCTGTTTTTTCAGTGCCTGCCGCTTTTTGTAAGCACATTTCTTATAAACTATATATACAACATTCCGAAATACGGAATAGAGCAATTTTTTGACGATGTAACGCAGGCGCATTTCAACTATGTTTACTCGGTAGCGTTTATAATGAATTTGTTCAGTTTATTTGCGCTTAAACCGCTGCAAACCCAACTGACGGCATTCTGGGCTTCGGGTGAAGACCTTAAATTTAAAAAATCGGTCGGAAGGGTATGCGGAGTTATGGCGGCGATATCACTGGGACTTGCGGCATTGTTTTCGGTTTTCGGACCTGCGGTGCTCGGTTGGGTATACGGCGTTAATCTTTCGGCATATAATTTCAGCTTTTTCCTTGTACTGCTCGGCGGCGGAATAAGCGCGATAATAAATGTTCTGTACAATGCGGTCACGGTTATGCGGCTGCAAAGATTTTTGCTTATAGGGTACGGCGGCTCGGCGATTTTGACGCTTATATTATCGCCCTACCTTATATCCGCACACGGCGTACTGGGCGCTTGCTGGTCGTTTATTGCGTCAATGCTTATAATACTCATCCTGTTCATAGGGATATTCCTGCTCGGGTTGCGGCGCAAGGAATTCAGCATTATAAAATTCTTTAACTTTATGAAAGAGGGGCTTTCCGGTTATGAAAAGAAATGACTACCTGCAATGGGACGAATACTTTATGGGGATAGCGCTGCTTTCGTCTATGCGAAGCAAGGACCCGAGCACTCAGGTCGGTTCCTGCATAGTAAACGACGAAAACCGTATACTTTCGGTAGGATATAACGGAATGCCTACCGGTTGTTCCGATGATAATTTCCCCTGGGACCGGGACGGCGGCGACGCTTTAGGCACGAAATATGTATTTGTATGCCACGCCGAACTCAACGCCATACTGAACTACGGCGGCGGAAAACTAAAGGGCAGCCGCATATACACCACGCTTTTCCCCTGCAACGAATGTACGAAAGCAATTATTCAGACGGGCATAAAAGAAGTGATTTATTACGCCGACAAATACCCTGACAGCGACAGCGTTAAGGCGTCTAAAAAAATGCTTGACACAGTAGGGGTCAAGTACCGTAAGTACGATTTATCGGGCAGGGAGGTCGAGCTGAAACTGTGAAAAAGAAAATTTTAAGCGTTACGCTGTTTGTTTTGGTAATTTTGCAGGCGGCGTTCCTCACAGCCTGCCGCAAAGACGCAGAAAAATTTGAGTCGGTAAGCGGCGTTTGGAGTATACACACATACGCCGAGGACGGCGTTGAAACGGATGTTGAAAACGCCGAATACAACAGGCTTACCACATCTGTGGACGGCAGCTGTGTTCTTTGGGATATTGAAAATTCCGGCAAAACTTCGCGCGGGACATATGAACCGAAAGGTGACAGGGCGGACGCAAAGTTCGGAAAGACAAAAGCGACGCTTACCTTTTCCGCCGACCGAAGAATGGTCACGGTTGAATACAGAAGTAACGATAAACAGATCCTCGCCGTATACACTATAGAATACAGAAATTAAAAATTCGGAGCACCGAAATTCCGACAGTTGAAAGGATACATAATATGGACACAAGGGATAAATACATTTCTCCGTTTTCGACAAGATATGCAAGCGATGAAATGCAGTTCGTTTTTTCGCAGAATTTTAAATTTCGCACCTGGCGCAGGCTCTGGATCGCGCTTGCAAGCGCAGAAAAACAACTCGGCTTACCGATAACCGACGAACAGATTACAGAACTTAAAGCGCACCGCGACGATATAAATTATGATGTTGCCGAACAGCGCGAAAAAGAGGTTCGGCACGATGTTATGAGCCATGTTTACGCTTACGGAGTACAATGCCCTAAGGCAGAGCCGATAATTCATCTGGGGGCGACAAGTTGCTATGTCGGCGATAACACCGATATTATAATTTTAAAAAAAGCGTCCGAAATCGTGCTTAAAAAGGCGGCGCAGGTCATTAAAAACCTTGCCGCATTTGCCGAAAAATACAAGAATATGCCCTGCCTTGCCTACACACATTTGCAGCCGGCGCAGCTGACCACCGTCGGCAAGCGCGCAACCCTTTGGATGTACGATCTCATAAACGACATAGAAAACCTGGAATTTCAACTTTCGCGCCTTAAACTGTTGGGCTCAAAAGGGACTACCGGAACACAGGCAAGTTTTATGGAACTGTTTGACGGAGACGAAGAAAAGGTAAAAAAACTTGAACAGTTGATAGCGGAAGAGATGGGATTTGACGGAACCGTTGCCGTATCCGGTCAGACCTACTCAAGAAAGGTTGACTCTTATTTTCTTTCGGTTCTTTCGGGGTTTGCACAAAGCGCATACAAATTTTCAAACGACCTTAGGATATTGCAGTCGTTTGAAGAAATCGAAGAACCGTTCGGCAAAAATCAGATAGGCTCGTCGGCAATGCCGTACAAGCGCAACCCGATGCGAAGCGAGCGTATATCGGCGCTTGCAAGATATATTATGACCGATGTGCTGAACCCGACATTTACCGCCGCAACGCAGTGGTTTGAGCGCACACTGGACGACAGTGCAAACAAGCGAATTTCGGTAGCCGAGGCATTTTTGGCAACCGACGCGATACTTAACATATACATAAACATAACCGAGGGAACGGTAGTTTACGACCGTGTGATACACCGCCGCGTTATGGAAAAACTGCCGTTTATGGCAACCGAAAATATTATGATGGAATGTGTAAAACGGGGCGGCGACAGGCAGCA
>CAVKHV010000051.1:0-11607 GCA_963656085.1 Agathobacter sp. | reverse complement strand
GCCGACCGTTAAGGCGCTTACCGGAAAAACCGTAAAAACTCTTGCGGAACTTGATACTCCTAAGCAGAGCGGCGGCAGCGACAGCAGCGGCGCTACCGAGGGCGTATCGGGCGATTGTACATGGAGAATTGAAGATGCACAACTTATTATAAGCGGAAACGGAAGAATGGGGTCGGCAACGTGGAATAAGCACGGGTTTACGTCTGTGACAATTGAGGAAAATGTAACAAACATAAGCGAATCGGCTTTTTACGGTTGTACGGAACTCACAAGCGTGTTTATACCTGACAGCGTGGTAGAAATAGGAGATTACGCATTCTGCAACTGCACGGCACTGACGTCTGTAACTTTACCAGACAGTTTAAGGGCTATAGGTTCTTCTGCCTTTTCAGGTTGCACGAATCTTGCAGATATCACCATACCGGAAAGGGTAAAAGATATAGGAAATTCTGTATTTTCCGGATGTACAAATCTTATGGAAATCAAAGTGGATATAAATAATAAAAAGTATTGTTCTGTTAACGGTGTTCTGTATAACAAGGATAAGACGGAGTTACTAAGTTTACCCGGGATTAAAACAGGCGGGTTTATAATCCCTGCCGGTGTGACAAGCATAGGTGATGGGGCGTTTGGAGGTTGCACTGGACTTACAAGTATAAGCATACCCGATAGTGTAACAAGCATAGGCGATCATGCATTTGACGGCTGTACAAGTCTTATAAGTGTGACCATACCCGACAGTGTGACCGAGATAGGCTGGTGGGCATTTGAAAATTGCAAAATAAAAGAACTTATAATAGCTGACGGCTCAAAAACAGTAACTTCTGCAATGGTTGTATGCAAAAGTACGCTTGAAAATGTAACCATACCCGATAGCGTGACAAGCATAGGCGATTCTGCATTTGGCGGTTGTGAAGGACTTACAAGCGTAACTGTGCCCAACGGTGTAATAATCATAGGCAACAAATCATTTGAAGATTGCAAAAGGTTAAAAAACATAGTAATACCTGAAAGTGTTACAAATATAGCTGACGATGCTTTTGGCGGTTCCTATCTTGTAACCATAAGAACAACCAAAAACAGCACAGCGCATAAATACGCTTTGGAAAATGATATTGACTTTAAAATTATGCAGTTTACCGTAAAACTCGGCGACGTAAACGGTGACGGCGGGGTTACCATAAAAGACGCAATCGCAATTCTTCGGCACAATGCCGAGGTGGAATTGCTGACAGGCTCGCAAATTATAGCCGGCGACCTTAACGGCGACGGATCGGTTAATACAAAAGACGCCATACTGCTTCTGCAATACAACGCACAGATTATAGATAAATTCCCGATAGAATAAGTTTTAAAACGCCCCCCGAAACCACAACGTTTCGGGGGGCGTTATGTAATACAGCTTTATAATTTATCGGGTTTTAGGCTATGTTTAGTGCTATGTTTAAGACAGGCGCGCGGAAATGGGGCGTGACATCAGTCGCGCACCGTGGAAGGGCGCCGTTCTAGATGCTAGACGCTAGACGGTAGATTTTAGACGTGATAGGCGGTAGTTTGGTGGACAGACGTTAATCTGTTCTTGCCGCCGGTTTTTTCTCTCTTTCCGTCACGGCTGCGCCGTGCCACCTTCCTCGTCAGAGGAAGGCAAGAGGTTGTGGATACCGTCAGCACTCAAACTACCGTCACCCTCGTCTAAGCGTCTACAGTCTACAATCTACAGTCTAACATCTATCATCACATCTTACTCGGCGGAGTGCCGTACTTTTTCTTAAAAGCGCGGTAAAATGCCGAATAATCTTTAAATCCGCATTCCTGATACGCCTTGGTCGGCGGTACCCCGTTAAGCAGCAGCTGCCTTGCTTTAACAAGCCTTTTTACCGTTATATATTCGCCGACGGTCGAGGCGGTTGCCCTTTTGAAAATGTGGCAAAGATGCGACTTGCTTATATAATATCTGTCGCAAATATTGTCCAAATTCAGGTCGTCCTCAAGGTGGCGGTTTATATAATTTATAATTCTGCTGTCAAGCGTCTGGTTGATTTTCGTTTCGGTTATAGATTCAAATGCAACGGATATTTCATTCAGAAGCGGCAGGAGGTTTGTAATTATCTGCACCCGCCTGTTATTGGTGTTCGCTATCATATTTTTAATAAAAATACTGTATGCGTCGGTCTTGAAATTTTCGGCGCGGTAGCGGTTATATGTGCCTATTGTGCGGTTTAAAAACGGCACAAGCAGAGTACCGTTCGGATCAATATCCGAAAACAGTTTCGGGTTGAAGTGAACCGAAAAGCGAGTGTAAGGCTTAGCGCCGCTTATATCAATACAGTGCGCCTCGGCAGGGCGCATAATGAGGATATCGCCCGGTTCCAACGGATAAGGCGTACCCTCAACACGGTAAATTCCTTTACCTTCAAAAAAACAGTAGAGTTCGTATGTTTCGTGGGTATGCGTCTTGAATTGCGTCGGATCGGGGCTGATATCCTGCCTGTATGGCAAATAAATATCACTGTCGCGATAACTGAAAAAATCAGACATAATATCACCACTTATATAATAACACATTAAAATGATATTTGCAAGGTATAATAATAATTTCAACAATTTAATTGCTCTGATTGCTGATATATAATTAATATACGGAGGAATGAATATGTACAAAAATTATATGCTCGACGGTGAAACTGCAAAAAAGCTTTATGCTTTTGCAAAGGATCTGCCTATTGTTGATTACCACTGCCACCTGTCACCGAAAGAAATATTTGAGGATAAACCATTTGCCGATATCGGGGAGATATGGCTCTCAGCCGACCATTATAAATGGCGGCTTATGCGAACCGCAGGCATAGATGAAGAATATATTACCGGCAGCGCGCCGTATAAGGAAAAATTTTTAAAATATTGCTCTGCTCTGGAGTTTGCGGCAGGCAATCCGCTATACCACTGGTCGCATATGGAACTCGATATGTTTTTCGGGATAGAGCTGCCCATAACCGCCCAAAATGCCGATAAGATATGGGACGCCGCAAACGCGCATATTAAAAGAACCAATATGTCGCCGAGAAAACTTATTGAACGGTCAGGCGTTGAGATAATCTGCACGACCGACGATATTACAGACGACCTTGCGTGGCACAAAAAGCTCAGAAATGACGCCGATTTTAAAACCGAGGTTATTCCGTCTTTCAGAACCGACAACCTGCTGCTTGCGCGCAATGCACACTATACGGAATATATAAACAGTTTAAGCAGAGCGTCCGGCATAGAAATAAGCGATATAATCACTCTTAAACGCGCCGTCCGTGAACGGCTTGATTTCTTTTGCGAAAACGGCTGTCGCTGCGCCGATATCGGAATTCCCTGTTTCCCGAACCGCATATCCGACGAAGCGGAGGCGGACGCCGCCTTTCGCGCTCTGCTTTCGGGAAAAGAAATCAGCGACAGTGAATATATAGGCTTTGTCGGCTATATGTATGTGTTTTTAAACGCCGCTTATAAGGAAAAAGATTTGATTTCCCAGTGGCATCTTGCCGTTGTAAGGAACGCCAATTCGGTACTGGCAAAAAGTATGGGTGCCGATTGCGGTGTTGACTGTGTGGGGAACAATGTAAACGGCGACGACCTTGTTATGCTGCTTGATGCGATAAACAGTAATTCAGGGCTGCCTAAAATCGTTATTTACACCCTCAACGAATCGGGCATCGCGCAGGTTGCTTCTGTTGCGGGCGCTTTCCCGAATGTAAGATGCGGCGCGGCGTGGTGGTTCTGCGACCATAAGCGGGGAATAGAGGCGGAGATCAATGTTATTGCCGAAAACGGATGCCTCGGCGAATTTTACGGTATGCTTACCGATTCAAGAAGTTTTCTATCTTACGCGCGTCACGATTATTTCAGACGGATACTTTGCAATATCATCGGCAAATGGGTCGACAGCGGCGAGTATAATAAAGAAAGCGCAGAAAAACTTGTTTCAAAAATCTGCTTTGAAAATATAAAGAAAGCCCTTGCCGGCAAGCCCTCCCTTGTCGGCTGCAAATAAACATTGCCGGGAAAAGCACAATCGGAGAACATACTCAGGCAAGCGGAATTTCTGTACAAAAGTTGAGAAGAGTTGAACTCCATACGGTTTTGCTCGCCGTGTTTCCCCATCGGCAATACTTACGTTAAAATGTAAAAGGAACAAAACGCAATACGGGCAAGAGGTGCCGGCTCCCTTGCCCGATTTTCGTGTTCAAAATATGGCGCACAGTTCCGTTAAAGCGTCGTCGGATATCATTTCGGCGTAACGCATCAGTGCGGCAGCAATGTGCGGCGGTACGGTACCGAGGGCAAATTCATGACCCAGGTGATAAAATTGCGGAAAATTACATTCCGGAACCAGAAAAAACATACCGTTTTGGCGGAAAAGACTGCACCTGATATTACCGCAAACCGACCGCACAGCGCGCAGATATTCCAAAAGTACCGCCGCGTCACCCGTTTTTACCGCGCGATTTATACCGATCCGCCGCGGGCGAACCTTCAGCGGCTGACGTTCACGTTTAACTATTATCTTGAAACCGCTTCCTCTCACCCTGTAAAAATCGGCGGTAAAACTGCCCTGCTTTATATTTTTAAATTCAGGCAGCGCTGCTGTAATTATCTGCGACAAAAGTTTGGTGCTTCGCGGCTTTTCCGGGTTTTCAACTATGTAATCAATTCCATATGTGTCAGCCTCGGACTCGCTTAAAAATATCTCTGATGAGCCGTCTTTCAAAAACGCAACTTTCATAATGGATCACCCTATCCTTCCCAAAAACGGAGCCGCGCGCCGAAAAATTGCAAACGGGCAAAATTCACCGCTTTCCGTAATCTGTATATCTGATATATCATATTACGAAAAGCGGAATTTTGTTATTGATTTATTTGACTTTTGATTTATTCTTCAAGCTGCTTGCCCAAAAACGCCGCCGCAACGCTTGCGAGTTTAACGTCGCTGTCCTCCGGGTGAGAGTTTGACTCATCCTGTAAAAGGATGACCGAACCCGAAACGTCCCCCGCCGATATTATCGGTACGATAACCGCCGCGCGGCGGCTTATGCCTTCAAGCACAATGGGCTGATCGTCGGTAGTTTTACCGAGCACAAACGAACGTCTGTCCTCCGTATATTCTTCAAGCGAAGGGGCAACGCGGCGGTCAAGAACTTCGCGTTTTGAAATTCCTGCGGCGGCAATGCAATGGTCGCGGTCGCATACAACGACGGCAAACGGTGTGCATTTTGCAAGCACTTCGGAATATTTGGCAGCCGTCTGCGACATTTCGCCGATAGGCGAATACTTTTTAAAAATAACCTCTCCGTCCGCATCCGTGTAAATTTCCAGCGGGTCGCCCTCTCTGATAACATTGACAGTAAAGACCTTGTCCGCGCGGTTCGCGGACTTTTGGGTAACTGAGATATCCTTACTGCCCGATTTAAAATTTACGGTGTGCTCCGTATCCTCAAGCGACAAAAGCTCGTCCACATCGGATTTGAGCTTGACATTCAAATGGTCCTCAAACACCGTGATTTTCTCAACGATCAAGCCGATGTCGCGCTTATCGAGCTTTTCTTTCTTCAGCACGCCGTCAAAAACTTCGATAACCGTTTTCGCCTTTCGGTTGGCGGTAATCATATTGTTGCGCATATTGTTGACGTCGCCAAATTGCTTTTCGAGCATTTCAATGCGGGTGAGCAGCTCTTCTTCCATTTCGTCGTAAAGTGCCGCCTTGGTTCGGCTTTTGGCGTCGGACAGTCCTGCGTCAATCAGCATTTTTTCTTTATACAGCGCTTTGAGCTTTGCTTTTGCCTCGTTAAGCTGCGTTTCGATGTTTTCAACCGTCGCGCCGAGTTGTTCCTCGCGCTCGGGCTGCTCGTCAATCGTCTTTTGCAGCTCGTCAATCATACTTTTGCAGTTATCGCGCACACGGAGAATAAATTCTTTTAGAAGCCTGTCGAGTACATCCACGCGGATATGGTGCGAGGTGCAGCCCTTTAAACCGCGCTTGTGGTATGTACCGCAGGTGTAGGCAGGCGACAGGTCGGGGCGGGACATAGAAAACATCGGGCTGCCGCAGTCGCCACAGAACATAAAGCCTGAATAATCGGTGGCATATTTCTTCTCGCCGCGATAGTTGCCCCTTGAGCGTAGCTCCAGCTGCTCCTTTGTATAAGCAAAGGTCTTGCCATCTACAATCGGCTCGTGTGCGTTTTCAATTACAATATTGTCCTCGTCGCCGAGCTTTATATCCTTGCCGTTAATGCCCTTGCGCGTGTACTTGCGCTGGCGGAGCGTGCCGATGTAAAAATCGTTTTTGAGAATTGCCTGCACCGTGATAATGCTCCATTCGTTGCGTGCGGTAAGCTTTGTCGCCTTGCCCTCGGCTTCCTTTTGGGCAATCACGTTTGCCCTCGGGGTCGGTACGCCGCTGTCGGTCAGGTGATTGGCAATTTTTTTATACCCCCAACCGAGATTGTAAAGTCTGAAAACCTCGCGTACAACCTCCGCCGCAGGTGGGTCTATCTCATAGGTCATTTCTTTGGTATTGGTAATGCGGTAGCCGTAAGGCACGGCGCAGATCCACTGCCCGTTTTTCTGTCGGTTGTCTATCATCTGCTTGATTTTTTTTGAGGTGTCGGTGACAGGCATTTCGTTCATCAGAAATTTAAACTGAATGAGCATCCAGTCGTCACGGGTGGGGTAGTCAATATTGTCGCCTATCGAAATAATGCGGATTCCTGCATCGCGCAGCGTTTCAAGCTCCAAAAGCCCCAAGCTGTTGCGGCGTGAGAAGCGGGAGAAATCTTTGACGATTAAAATACGCACTTCTCCGCTTATCAGTTCCTTGCGCATTTTCTGATAGTTTTCGCGCTGAGAAAAGGTGTAGCCGCTTCGGTCGCGGTCTTCGTATATGGTCAGCTCCGCGTCGGGGAACTCCTTTGCCACAAAGTCGCGGATGATTCGTTTTTGGTTTTCTATACTTGTATTCTCGTGGCTGTCTTCCTGCAAATCCACCGAAATTCGGGCGTATCCGTCAATTTTCAACTTTGTTTCTCCTTTCTGTGTTCTCAACTAACAACATTGTAATACAATCGAACCCAAAAGTCAATATGTATCGTATAAGACTCGATACTTTCATACTCAATAATTCTTGTCAAATTCCGAAATCGGAATAAACTTTTAAAATCAGCCTCTAAATTCCGATTTCGGAATTTGCCGTTGACTTTGTGGAAATAATATTGTATAATATTAATGCAGAGAATAATTGCATAGGAGGCGACCACCGTGGTACAGCGCGACGAATATTTAAATCAATTAAAAAAATGGAAAAACGAGCAGGTCATCAAGGTAATTACGGGTATTCGCAGATGCGGCAAATCCACCTTGCTTGAGATGTACCGCGACTATTTAAAGTCGGAGGGCGTTTCCGATGACCGGATAATCTCAATAAACTTTGAGGAACTGGAGTACGAGGAGCTTTCGGATTACAGGACACTGTACAACTATATAAAGGAACGGCTGCACAAAACCGAGACAACCTATATCTTCTTAGACGAAATACAGCAGGTCGAAAACTTTCAAAAGGCGGTTGACAGCCTTTATGTCAAGAAAAATACCGACATTTATATCACGGGTTCTAACGCATATTTGCTGTCGGGCGAGCTTGCAACGCTGCTTTCGGGAAGATATGTGGAGATAAATATGCTGCCGCTTTCGTTTGCCGAGTTCTGTCAGATAAAAAAGGGCGGCGACAAAAACGAACTCTTTGCCGAATATATGAAAAACGGCGGACTTCCTTATATTACAAATCTCGGTGATGACAGCGAAAAAATCGACACCTACCTTGAGGGTATTTACAATACCATAATCGTTAAGGATATTGAGGAGCGGCAAAAGCACAGGGAAAGCGACACCGACAAGCGAAAGGTTACGGACATCGCTTTGCTTAAAAATATATCAAGGTTTCTTGCGGGTTCAATCGGCAGTCCAATATCCGTAAAAAGCATTGCGGACTATGTAACGTCAAGCGGCAGAAAGGTATCGCAAAACACAGTTGACGACTATGTCGAGGCGCTGACCGAGCCGTATATATTCTATCCCGTAGAGCGATATGACGTGCTCGGCAAGCAGCTTCTAAAGAAGAATCGAAAAATGTATATCGTCGATCTCGGACTTCGCCGGCATTTGCTCGCAAGGCAAAGGTATGATCTCGGGTTCTCTCTTGAGAACATAATCTATTTTGAACTGCTGCGCCGCGGTTACAGCGTGAATATAGGAAAAGTCGGCACAACTGAAATAGATTTTGTCGCAAGAAAAAATGACAATGTGTCCTATTACCAAGTCACCGCCTCAATGACCGAGGAGTCCACCTTTGAAAGAGAGATGTCACCGCTCAAAGGCATAACCGACAATTACCCGAAAACTGTAATAACGCTCGACCGCTTTACTCTCGGCAACTATGAGGGAATAGAGGTCGTCAATGCCGTCGATTGGCTGCTTAATAAGTAATTATGTGATATTTGCAAAAAAATCATAGGGAACATTTGATAGGGTAAATCCCCGCAAATGTTCCCTATTTTTAACTCTCTGACTTACAGTCAAGCGAAAAGTGATATTTAAAAATGTTAAGAGTTATGTGCGCGGCGGGCTGCCGCTCCCAATTTACCGCGCGTCGCGCGATTTTGAAGTCTTTGCACGCGGTGTCGGGTTATTAAGATTGTAGGCAAGCAGCTCTTTGGTATTTTCCAAAAGATCACCGTCGCCCGATTCATAAACGCAGACAAAGATTTTCTTCTTTCTGCAATCGGCAATAAAGTCCTTTAGCTTTTGCTGCTTTGCCTCGTCCCTTTGATCGGCGTGGGAGCACCACACCTTTGCCAGCTTCAGTTCGTTATCCATTACAAATTCCATTTTATCAAACTCCTCACATTTTCATTATTGGTTAAATTTGGCGATTTCATTCACCGTGACGGTTATTCCGTCAGACGTTTCCGAAGATGTTAATTTATAATTTGAATTTGAAACGGATAGTTTCGGTTTATCTTGACAGTGTTTTGTCGGTTTTTGCGTCGTGCATACGGTAGCCGTTTGCCCACTCGTAGGGATCGTTGCCGCGCTGAATATTTTGCTCGGATTTTAGCAGCCGTTTGATTTCCGGCTCGTCGGTAACGAGCGTTCCTGCAACCTGTTTTTGAAAGCGCAGATTTTTGAGCATTTCGGTGCAGCGGTTGCGCTTTTTAGTGTATTCGGCAGCTTGTTCGGGCGTTTTTGCATTGCGCAGCTTATTTTTCCAATGCTCGCGATAGACTTGCACTTCGGCGATTTTCAGCTCGTGGTCGGAAATATAAGCCTGCACTTCGTCTATGCTCCCGAATTTCTCCTGCGAGAGCAGCATCAGCTGCCGCGTGTACCGTTCGACAAATCGCGCAGTTTCACGCATTTCCGGCGATTTCGGTTTCATACACGCCGCTATAACACACTCGGGTACCTGAGTTTCGGGCAAGAGAAGCTCCACCGCCGACTTGATCGTCTGAACGGTCAAATCCAAAATCAGCACAAACAGCACCGCGTAAATTTCAATGAGCGACGCGCGGTCTATATTAAAGCTGTATAACGCCTTTCGCAGATTATATTCCGGCGGCGGTGGGTGTGTATCTACCCAAGTATAGGTGAATTTATAAAATCGAGTTTCATACCGCTGATTGATGTTCAGTCGGTCATATTGCAGATTTTCGTCAAGCCTTTTAAAAATTGCCGATCGGTCATATTCTTCGCCGAGCCTAAAAAGCCGTGTTCCGCGCTTTGATCCGAGCGAACGAATTGTCGCATATTTTACATTAAAGCCGAGATATACTCGGTAGCCGAACTGCCGCAGCGCAGTCTCAAACTCCGCCTCGTTGCAGCTGCAAGAGAGCGCCTCGTCGATTGCCTCGCGCATAAGATTGTATTTGGTCGGCTCTCCGTTTTTCTCGGCAAAATAAATTTGTCGCGGCGCACGCCTGCCGGGATTTTCAATCACCGTCAGTCCCTCGCGGCGGCACATCTCGTCGGATAGCTGCCGCATACGGTAATACTCGCGCTTGTTGCAGTCGTATTTTTTGCCGTCCCACAGACACACCGGCTGAATAACAAAGTGGTTGTGCAGCGTTCCCGTGTTAAAATGAGTAGCAACCAGCACCTGATATTTGTCGCTCCACATCTTTTGCGCAAGCTCAACGCCGAGCCTATGGCATTGCTCCGGCGTAACCTCTCCGGTTTTGAAGCTTTGGTACGCGTGGTAAGCCACATTGCCGCCGGTTTTTCCGAACCGCTCCTGCACGGCAAGCATCTCGGCAAGCGCCGTTTTTGCATTGCAATTTACACCTGTCACAGCGTAAAATTGCTCGTTTTCATCAAGCGTTTTGTGCTCGTCTGTCGCATATTCGACGACCCGTGCAAGATCGCTCGCCTTTGTCTTTTCGGGATTGCCTGCATACTTTACCACGTCGGCAAGACTGCCCTTAACCTGCCATATCTTCGTCACCGCCATTCGCATTCACCTCCTTTCCGCGGTAAATGTCCAAAAGAATCTCCTGCGCTTTTTCAAGCGGTCCTGTGTACTTTTCCGTGCCGCCGTAATCTGAAAGCTGCATCCGCACCGCGCCGATAATTCTGTATGCTTCTCCGAGCACCTCTCTCGGCAGCTCTGCAATTTTGCGCTCTAAAGCGCAGTTTCGCACATAGTCCGAAATGCTCAGTCCGCACTTTCGCGCCTTGCGCTTTATAACCTCTGCTTCGGTTGGATACACTCTGAAATTTATCTGTTTTGTTCGCTCCCGCATTTAAATCACCTCTTTTCTCACGGGGGTATAAGGGGCGTACCCCTTTCGCACGAATGTGCGCTCCGGTTTTGGCTATACAAAACCTATGCTCGCTATTCTTACGCATTTTACAGCCACGTATAGCCACGGCTTTTCAGTCGCCCATAAGCACCACTCCTTTCTTCCTCTCACCTAACGTCAAAAACAATGGAAAATATGCATAGTTTTCAGAAAAATATTTTTTGGATGATGAGATTTTTTTGCTCCGATTTTCTTTGCCATTTTGTCATACTGCTGTTTCTTTCCCATTTTTTCTGAAGTTGCCACACATACTTTTTGTAAAAAGAAATTGCACAGGTCATATCCCATTCAGTCGGTTATTCAGTTGTCAAAGAACATTTTGGAGCTGATTCTCTCGGTTTGTTAAGCTGCTCATATTCACTCGCCGAGCTTTTCACCCTCTATATTGGATTGCTGAAAAACCGCCGAAAAATTAACCCCCAAAGCAAAACTTTTTCTTGATAGACTTTTCAGCCCCGCTTATCAAGTGGCAGAAAAATAATTGTTTTGAGCCAAGTATTCTTCTCACTTTTAAAAAATGCATAAAAATCCCTCCCGCGCCATAGCACGAGAGGGATAATATGATATTGCAATTCAGTTTTAAGATTGAACTGAACATAAAAAGCACTGTATGAAAGCAAAACAGAGATTCATTTCTGATTTGGGCTCTTCTTAGAATTTTGTGTAAACACACTTTAACGGTACAAGAATCAGAATTTATATCGTGGCG
>CAVKHV010000050.1:0-11830 GCA_963656085.1 Agathobacter sp. | reverse complement strand
GGCAATATTACAAACCTAAAACTAAGCCGTTTCCTTTTTGCTCTTTTTTCTTGATATTTTAGGTTTCCCCGTACCGTTAACAGCATCGGCAGTTATCGCGACGCTGCTTATTGTATCGTCGGACGGTATTTCAAACATAAGCGGTCCCAAAACACCCTCAACAATTGAGCGCAAACCTCTTGCGCCGGTTTTGCGTTTTATGGTCAGCTTTGCAATTTCACGGATAGCGTCAGGCTCGAATTCAAGTTCGACGCCGTCCATTCTGAAAAGTTCTTTATACTGATTTATTATGGAGTTTTTGGGGTCGGTCATAATTTTTGCAAGCATATCCTCGGTCATAGGTGAAAGTGTTGTAATAACCGGCAGTCTGCCCACAAGTTCGGGTATAAGTCCATACCTTGTAAGGTCCCGGTGCGTGGCTTTTTCAAGGATGTTTTCCTCTTCTATCTGACGTTTGGACTTAACCTCCGCGCCGAACCCCAGTCCGCTGTTTTTATTAACACGGCGACCGATTATCTGTTCAATACCGTCAAACGCACCGGCGCATATAAACAGAATATTTTTGGTATTTATCTGTATAAATTCCTGCTGCGGATGTTTTCTTCCGCCCTGAGGGGGTACGTTTGAAACTGTACCCTCAAGTATTTTAAGCAAAGATTGCTGAACACCCTCGCCGCTGACATCACGGGTAATAGAAGTATTTTCCGACTTTCTTGCTATTTTATCAATCTCATCAACATAGATTATACCGTGTTCGGCTTTCTCGATATCGAAATCGGCGGCTTGTATAAGTCGCAGCAGGATATTTTCTACATCTTCGCCGACATAACCGGCTTCGGTCAATGTGGTAGCGTCGGTTATCGCAATCGGAATATTTAGAAATCGCGCCAGCGTTTCGGCAAGCAAAGTTTTGCCGACACCGGTAGGACCGAGCATAAGAATATTGCTCTTTCCGATTTCAACATCGCTTTCACCGCTGTAGAACACCCTTTTATAGTGATTATAAACCGCTACACTGAGGGCAATTTTAGCCTCGTCCTGACCGATAACATATTGGTCAAGATACGCTTTGATCTCCGCCGGTTTAGGAAGTTTAAAATCTTCTTTTTTACCGCCGCTTTTTTTCGCTGCGGGGTTCCCCGCAATAAGTGAATGGCAGACTTCCACACATTCATCGCAAATATAGGCGTCAATTCCGGAAATAAAATGTTCGACTTCATCCTGCATTCTGCCGCAAAATGAGCAGCGCATTTCTCTGCTGTTATCCTTGTTATTCGGCATTAAATATCAGCCCCTTATTCTCTGTTGGTAATAACTTTGTCTATAAGGCCGTATTCGCACGCTTCGGCAGCCGACATAAAATTATCACGGTCTGTATCGCGTTCAATCACCTCAAGCGGTTTGCCGGTAGCGTCAGCCAATATATTGTTTATTGTTTCGCGAATTTTTTTAATATGATTGGCGTGGATAAGGATATCCGCAGCCTGACCCTCCGCCTGTCCGAGCGGCTGGTGTATCATAATTTCACTGTTAGGCAGGGCGTATCTTTTACCCTTTTCGCCCGCGGCGAGAAGAAAAGCGCCCATACTTGCCGCCATACCGACGCATATCGTGCTGACATCGCACTTAATATACTTCATTGTATCGTAAATCGCCATACCTGCGCTCACGGAACCGCCCGGGCTGTTGATATAGAAATGGATATCCTTTTCCGGGTCCTTTCCCTCAAGATACAAAAGTTGAGCAATGATAAGGCTTGCGGAAGCGTTATCGACCTGGTCGTGCAGCATAACTATACGGTCATTGAGCAGTCTTGAAAAAATATCATAAGAACGCTCACCCCTGCTTGTTTGTTCAATAACATACGGCACTAAATTCATATTCATAATTATTGCCTCCTTTTATTTCGGTAAACCGTTATGATTAGGGTGGGAAGAAATATCTGCCCACCCTATTTTTAAATATTATGAACCGATAATTCTAAATATAAACGCCAAAGCGCAGGTTTATTTGGTCTCATCGGCCTTTTTTGTTTTTGTTGCCGCCTTTTTAGCGGTTGATTTAGCAGCAGTTGTTTTAGCAGTGCCGGTTTTTGCGGCAGCTTTCTTAGCAGGTGCTTTTTTCTCGGTTGTTGACTCTGCTGTTTTTTTGGTTGCAGTTTTCTTTGCGGCGGTTGATTTAGTCGCCGTTTTCTTTGCGGCAGGTTTTTTGGCAGCTTTCGCGGTTTTTTCCTCGCTCTTTGCTTCAACATCGGCAATGTCAGCCTCAGCCTTGACAAAGTCAAGCGCCTTTGAAACAAGCAGGTCTTTTTCAAGTTCCGAAGACGGAATATAATTTTTAATATCTTCGGCTTTCATAGAATACTGCGAAGCAAGTTTTTCATACTCCGCATTGATATCTTCCTCCGAAACGCTCAACTTCTCAAGTGCGGCTATTTTTTCAAGTGCAAGCCTTATTTTAACCTGCATTTCAGCCTGCGGCATAAGGTTCTTCTTAAGATCCGCCACTGTTGAGCCGGTATATTTCATATAGGTATCAAGGTTCATACCCTGCATTTGCAACTTGTATCCGAAATCCTGAACGCTCCGGTCAGCCTTTTTGTCAATCATAGCCTGCGGAATTTCTGCTTTGAGAAGGTCCGCAAGTTGCTTAACTATCTGGTCCTCGGCGTCTGCGTCGGCGGCAGCAGCCTTTCTTTCTTCAGCCTTTTTCTTAAGGTCGGCTTTAAGTTCGGCTATTGTGTCAAACTCGCTGACATCCTTTGCAAACTCGTCGTCAACTTCGGGAAGTTCGCGTTTCTTTATTTCGTGCAGTTTAACTTTAAATACAGCGTCTTTTCCCTTGAGTTCTTCCGCATTGTAATCCTCGGGGAATTTAACGTTAACGTCAAATTCGTCGCCTGCGTTGTGACCGACTATCTGATCTTCAAATCCGGGAATAAACGCGCCCGAGCCCAATGTAAGTGAATAATGCTCGGCTTTGCCGCCGTCAAACGCCTTACCGTCAACATATCCGTCAAAATCTATATCGGCAATATCGCCGTTCTCGGCAGCTCTGTCCTCAACTGTTATAACGCGTGCGTTACGGTCAGCCATACGGGAAATTTCAGCATCAACTTCCTCATCCGTTACCTTCGGGGTAACGCGTTCTGCCTTTAAGCCCTTATAACCGTCAATCTCAACTTCGGGTTTAACG
Source organism: Agathobacter sp. (assembly GCA_963656085.1). Lineage (GTDB taxonomy): Bacteria > Bacillota > Clostridia > Oscillospirales > Acutalibacteraceae > CAVALG01. The sequence goes on along the minus strand of CAVKHV010000050.1, from coordinate 8,635 downwards.
GTTATTACAACTTTAAATTCAACACCGTTTTCCTTGTCCATTGATACAAGGTCAAAATCAATCTTGTCGTCAATAAATTCAAGGCCGGATTCGGCTATGGCATCCTCAACAGCTTGGGGGTACAATATGTTCAGCGCATCTTCGAAGAAAACGTTTTCACCGTAAAATTTCTCTATTATTTTTTTGGGTGCCTTACCCTTTCTGAATCCCTGAATATTGATTTTACCTACATCCCTGCGGTAAGCCTCATCAATCGCTTTGTTGAAATCTTCCGCACTTACGGTTATATCAAGTTCATAGCGGTTAGTCTCAACTTTTTTAGACCCTTTTAAACTCATTTTAATAACCTCCATTAAATTATCCATAATACTATATCACACCGGGAAGAATATTTCTACACTAAAATCAAAAAAAATCAGATTTTTTTGTTATTTTTAGGTTTTTGATATCAAAAACGGGGTAAAGCCGAGATAATCGGCTGACACAAGTTTTAATTTCACGCCCTCAAATTCATTTATTATCTGACCCGAGCCGCTTCCGTGAATGTGTCCGTAATAGACGGTTTGTATTCCCAAAGATTTGATTTTATCAAAAATCGGGCGGCATACGCTGCCGGCATAGACAGGCGGATAATGCAGAAAGAAAACAGGTTCAAGCCCCATACTGCGGGCAGCACCCACCGATCTTTCTATTCTGCCGACCTCACGCATAACCACTTTTTCCTCCGGTTCGGTGCTGTCGTAAAACCAGCCGCGGCTGCCGCACACGGCATACCGACCGGCATTTACGGCGTCATTATAAACCACACTTAAAGAATTAAAACCGTTTTCGGCAAAAAAATTATCGATTTTATTGCGTGTTGACCACCACAGATCGTGGTTGCCCTTTAAAAGCACTTTTTTGCCCGGCAGCGACTCCAGAAAACCAAAATCCGCAATCGTGTTTTCAAGTTTCAGTTCCCACGATATATCGCCCGGGATAACTACCGTATCACCGTCGCCGACGATTTTTTTCCATTGTTGTTCAATTCTTTCCACATAGTTTTCCCATCCGCGGAAAACATCCATTTTCTTATCGGTATTAAGCGACAAATGGAGATCGGATATTGCAAACAGTGACATTGCATTCCCCTTTTTTAAAACAGAATATAATATTTTTTAAAGTTTTGAGAATAATAATAAAGGCGTGATGAAAAGCGTCTAAAACAAATAAAAGGAGTAACCGAAATGTTTGATAACTGTAAAGACTGCGAAAAAATCGAAGGCATTTCCTGTAAGGTAAGCAACTGCAAGTACCACAGCACTAACGACTGCTGCCATGCCGGGCACATAACGGTAGGCCCCGGATGCAGCGACTGCTGCGAAGGTACCGAGTGCGCTACCTTTGAAGCGAAATAAGGCCATTTTCTTATGTGGGGGCGCCCGTATTTCGGGCGTCCTCTTTAATTATTTAAACAAATATCCGTAAACGGCGTCAAGCATATTTTCTTTTTTGCAAACATCCTTAAATCTCGGTTCGGCGGTCTCAAGCGCCGCTATTGGCGCCGGAACCGGCACGCCGGTTATTCTATTAAGTTCTTTCACCATCTTAAATTCGTCATCCGAACAGTCCTCCGGTGCAACGGCTTTAAGCACGCTTTTCGAGAACTTATACGGTGATGCGGTCGACACTATTACAACAGGTCGTGTATCGCCGGTGTTTTCACGGTATTCGTCATAAACCTTAGCGGCAACGGCTGTATGCGTATCAATAAGATAATTATGTGCGTTAAAATATTTATTTATGGTTTCAACGGTATGCTCATCATCACAGCACCCTGCGGCAAATATATCCGAAAGTTTTTGAAATGCCTCGCCGGTAACGGTAAATTTTCCGTCCTCGGTTAATTGTTTTTCAAGTTCGGCGACTATAGCCGAATTACCGTCGTAAAGTTCGTACAGCATTCTTTCAAGATTGCTTGAAATAAGGATATCCATAGACGGCGACATCGTTGTATAGAACTTGCGGTTACGGTCATACACACCGGTATTTATAAAATCCGTAAGCACGTTGTTTTTGTTTGAGGCGCATATCAGTTTGTTGATCGGCACGCCCATTTTTTTTGCGTAATATGCGGCAAGGATATTGCCGAAATTACCCGTAGGAACAACGACATTAAATCCGTCTGACAAATCTTCTCCTGCTGTAAGCAAATCACAGTAAGCCGAGATATAATACACTATCTGCGGGACAAGCCTGCCCCAGTTTATGGAATTGGCGCTTGAAAAAGCGTATCCTTTACCGCACAGTGTTTCGGCAACCTCTTTATCGGTAAATATTTTTTTAACACCTGCCTGCGCGTCGTCAAAATTGCCCTCTATCGCGCTTACATAAACATTGTTCCCCTTTTGGGTGCTCATCTGAAGTTTTTGCATAGCGCTTACGCCGTTACTTGGATAAAATACAATAATTTTTGTGTTTTCCACATCGGCAAAACCTTCAAGCGCAGCCTTTCCCGTGTCGCCCGAAGTTGCGACCAAAATAACCGTTTGCTTGTCCGAACCGATTTTTTTAACCGATACCGAAAGCAGGTAAGGGAGAAGCTGCAGTGCAACATCCTTAAACGCACAGGTCGGTCCGTGCCACAGTTCCAAAAAGTATTCGTTTTCTCCGACCTTTTTTAGCGGCGCTACGTCATCGTTATCGAAAGTACCCTTATATGCACCGTTAACGCAATAGGATAGTTCGTCATCTGAAAAACAGCCAAGAAAATATTTAAGTATATATTTCGCCCTTTCGGGATATTTCATCTCTTCAAGTTCGTTAATATCGGCAGTAGTAAGGCACGGTATTTCGGACGGAACAAACAATCCCCCGTCGGACGATATACCCTGTGCTATAGCCTGTTCGGCAGTGATAGCAGTAAGGCACAGTATTCGGGATGGGATAAACAATCCCCCGTCGGACGGTATACCCTGTGCTATAGCCTGTTCGGCAGTGATATTGCTGCTTCTTGTGCTCTTGTAATCCATTTTTACTTCATTCCCTTCGGTTTGCCGTTAATTAGGCGGCTTTTAAAAAATCTTTCGGCATTGCCGTAAAATACTTTGTTGAGTACATCCTCAGTTAATCCGCGCCGCTTTAAATAAGCATAGAGCGCCGGAAGTTTATCGGGCCCATCAAGTTCGGGCGCCATACGCGCACCGTCAAAATCCGAACCCAGGGCTATACAGTCGCAACCGACCTTCTCACCCAGTATATATATATTTCTGTAAACACCCTCAAAAATATCCGGCAAAGAAAATGTCGGATAGAAACAGAGTCCTATTATACCGCCCTTTTCGGATATTATTTTCGCCTGTTCCGACGTAATATTTCTGGGGTGACCGTTAACCTCACTTAAAGCGGTATGGCTTGCAAAAAGGCAATCGGCACAATCGGCAACATCATAAAAACTTTGCCTGTTGAGATGTGAAACATCCAAAATTATCCCATATTCGGAAAACTCTTTAACCGTGCGCCTGCCGAGAGGTTTAAGTCCGCTGTCAGCCCCTACGCCGCCGGCAAAATCATTCTCACCGTTCCAGGTAAGCGTTGCCGCGGACACCCCGATGCCGTGCAGCACAGCCGCCGGTTCGGGTTCGTATGCAAGGGGCGCCGTATTTTCTACGGTTAATATATATTCACCGCTGAAATTCGGCAGTATCTTTTCAGCATAGTCGGCAGCGGCAAAAAACCGTTCCCTGTCGGGGAATTCCGAAAAAAGTGCAAAACACTGCGTATAATTATCAAAAACGCCGACGCTGCTGTTATTAACAGCCGCAGATAAACCGTCAAGATCCTCGTTTTTATCAAACAAAACCGACACCGTATCACAGTGCAAATCAAAACAACGCATAGATCCGTCACACCCCGAAAGCATTTTCTATATAGTTTACGGTTGCATTTTCAAATCCGTTGTTGTCGTCCTTGATGACCTCTGCCACGTCAAATCTTATTTTAAGTCCGGTAGGATTGTACATAAGGTAGTATCTTGCTGTTTTTATTATTCTCTGCTGCTTGGTTTTGGTAACAAAGGCGCGCGGTGCGGCAATTGAATTCCGTGCGCGCGTTTTAACCTCTATAAACAATAGGTATTCGTTGTTTTCAGCTATTATATCTATTTCGCCGAAACGGCTGTGATAATTGGTTTTTGAAACAACAAAGCCCCTCTGTTTTATGTACCGTGCCGCAATCACCTCGCCGCGGTTGCCTATTTCCTTAGCGTTGTTTTTCATATATCTTTTTTAAAAACGACAGTCGGTGAACCTCACACGGTCCGTATTTCATTATTGCGTCCCTGTGTTTTTTTGTGCCGTAGCCCTTGTGTTCGGCAAAACCGTACAGCGGATATTTTTTATCGTATTCATAAAGCAGGCGGTCACGGGTGACCTTAGCAAGTATTGAGGCGGCGGCTACCGACATGGATTTTGAGTCACCCTTCACTATGGTTTCGCATTTAACGGCAATTCCTTTAGGTTCTCTGTTACCGTCAACAAGTGCATAGTCCGCTTTCGGCGACAGCCCGTTTATTGCACGGTTCATTGCCAGAAAGGTTGCGTTAAGTATATTATATTCTTCGATTTCTTCAACAGAAGCCATCGCAACCGAATAAGCCTCCGCCTTCGCGGTTATTATGTCATACAGTTTTTCGCGCTTTTTTTCGCTTAACTTTTTAGAATCGTCAAGCCCGTCAATAACGGCGTCCGGCGGCAGAATAACCGCAGCGGCGCAAACAGGGCCGGCAAGCGGTCCTCTGCCCGCTTCGTCAACGCCGCAGATAAGTTTAAAACCCTGCTGTCGCGCATTGTTTTCAAATTCATAACTCGGCATAGTTTCAACTTCTTTCCGGCATTTCGAGCGTTATTTTTCCGAGTTTACCGCCTCTGAATTCGTCTAAAACTATGGCGGCGGCACGTTCGGTATCCGTAACTCCGCCCTTCATTATAAAGCCGCGCTTTTTTGCTATTTTTTCAAGTATTTCATACGGTTCGGCGTCCTCTTTCGGCGGCTCAATCCCGTAACGCGAAACAAGCGCTGACGGATAGAGTTGCGAAAGTTTGCCGCAAAGCAACGCAGCCAACGTTTCGGTATCTACCACGGTATCTTTAATCGCACCGGTAAACGCCAGATTTTCGCCGACCGTCGGGTCGTCAAACTTAGGCCACAGCACACCCGGAGTATCAAGCAATTCAAGTTGCTTATCAATTTTATACCACTGGTTACCGCGCGTTACCCCCGGTCGGTCAGCCACTACTGCGCGCGCGGATTTTGCCATACGGTTTATGAACGAGGACTTTCCCACATTGGGTATGCCCACTATCATAACCTTAACGGTTTTGCCGACCATTCCTTTGCTGCGGTAATATTCAAGTTTTTCGCTTAAAATGCCCTTGACCGAGGCAACAAAACGGTCAACTCCCCTGCCTGTTTTGCAATCAACCGATATTGCCGTAATGCCGCGGCTTTTATAGTATTCTATCCATTCACGGTTGGCAGAAGCGTCGGATAAATCGCATTTATTAAGCAGGATAAGGCGCGGTTTATTTTTAACCAATTCGTTTATGTCAGGATTTCGGCTTGAAACCGGTATTCTTGCGTCAACAATTTCGGCAACCGCATCAACAAGTGACAAACTCTCGTTAATTTTTCGGCGCGTTTTCGCCATATGGCCGGGGAACCAATTTATCTGATTATCCATTAATTCACCTTTATTTACTGTTTTTGTAAACACTTCCGAATTCATCAAAGGGCAATACGCGGAGAACGGCTTTTCCCAAAACATATCTGGTATCGACCTGACCGATGTCGCTTGACCGACTGTCAAGCGATACGGCGCGGTTATCACCGAGCACAAATATGTGCCCCTCTTTGACCGTAAGCGGAAATTCAACGTCGCGCTTTACCGTTTCGGAACTGACATAAGGTTCATCAAGCACTTTACCGTCAACCTTTACGGTATGTTTTTCAAAGTCGATATCGACCTCCTGCCCTTCGGTCGCAATTACCCTTTTGATAATCGGTCCGTCACCCTCGGAAACATCACTGTCATCATTAAGATAATTCCTTGAAATAACAACTATATCGCCCTGTTTGGGGGTATAGAAAAGGTTGGTTATCACCAAACGGTCGGTATGGTCGGCGGCGGGATCGCGCGCACCTCCGTGCAGAGTGTTCTCCATAGAACTGCCCTCTACCCCGACAATGCGGAAAACAAAGGTAAAAAGCAGAACTATTATAACCACCGACGAGACAATAACGTCGTACCAATCAAATATGTCTTTAATTATACCGGAATTTTCGTGTTCTTTATTTTCATAAACTGTTTTTTCACCGTCAGCCAACGCAGAACACCTCCCAAAATAATCTTTAACCACCGCATATTCGCAAAAGGGCAGCCACCCTTTTGCAAACAGCACCGCTCTGTCGGGGCAGTGCCGATAATAAGAAAACGAGGGCGGTTTAATTCCTGCCCTCGTCTTTTGATACATCAGATCAATTCTTTAACCTTGGCAGCCTTACCTACTCTGTCACGGAGATAGTAAAGCTTAGATCTGCGAACGCGACCTTTTCTGACGGTTTCAACCTTTGCTACGTTAGGTGAGTGAACAGGAAAAACTCTTTCAACTCCAACGCCGTATGAAACGCGGCGTACTGTAAAGGTTTCCGAAATGCCGCTGTTGTTCCTGGCAATAACGGTACCCTCAAAAATCTGAATTCTTTCTCTTTCGCCTTCACGGATCTTAACGTGAACTTTGACCGTGTTACCGATCACAATTTCGGGTTTGTCTTCTTTCAGCATACCTGCTGTGAGTGCTTTTACAGCATCCATTTGTATTCCTCCTTAATTTTTTCAGACGTTCATACTTCGTCCGTGACCCACAGGTCAGGTGAACAGAGGAACATCCGCGTTAGTGTCGAATTAACGGCACCGACCCCACCGATAAGGCTTCGGTGTAATCAAATGCTTTGTTATGATACCACAAATATCGGGCAATTGCAAGTAATTTTTAATAATTTTCCGGATTTATTTCAAAAAAAGACTGAGGATGAGCGCATACCGGGCAAATTTTAGGTGCTTTAACGCCGGCGTGAATGTGCCCGCAGTTGCGGCAACGCCAAATTACCACATGGTCTTTTTCAAATACAATACCGTTCTCTACGCTTTCCAACAACTTTAAAAATCGTTGTTCGTGATGTTTTTCTATATCGCCGACCATTGAAAAAAGGGTGGCTATTTCATTGTACCCTTCCGCCTCGGCCTGCTTTGCGAATTCGGCATACATAGAAGTCCACTCGTAATTTTCGCCTGCGGCTGCATCTTTAAGGTTTTCCGTAGTTGAAGGGATTGCTCTGCCGTGCAGTTGTTTAAACCATATCTTAGCGTGTTCCTTTTCGTTATCCGCCGTTTCACTGAATATTTGGGCAATCTGCTCGTATCCTTCTTTTTTTGCGGCGCTTGCGTAATATGTGTATTTATTACGCGCCTGCGATTCGCCCGCGAAAGCAGTCAACAAATTTGCATATGTTTTGCTCTCTGTAAATTCCATAATAATACCGCCTTTCAAACATCTTATTATAATATTATTCACGGGATACCCTGTGATTAATCAACAATCAATTCCTCAATTGAGCGGAACTGATAATCCCCGTTTTTAATAATTTCGGGATTTTTAAGCACCGTTCTTGCACCCTTTACAACGGTATGCCCGGGGTCGCTGCATTTATTCACCTTTATGCCTACGGTTTCGGTTATAAGCTCATCCATACCGTATATCTGCGAGCCGCCGCCGGTAAGATAAATGCCGCTTGACATTATATCCGAAAGCAGGTCGGGCGCTGTGTTTTCAGCCACCTGGCGTATACCGGAACATATCGAATCGGCGACATCAACAGTTGCCTGATAGACATCTGTAGACGATATTTCAAAGGTGCGCGGCAAACTTGACACCATATCAACACCCTTAACATTCATAACAAGGGTAACAGGGCGCTTTACCACGCAGCCTATCTGTTTTTTTATAGTCTCTGCCGTAAGGCTGCCGATAAGTATATTATATTTTCTTTTTACATATTTGGCAATGGCAGCGTCAAAATCCATAGATGCCGCCGGCAGCGCCGCACTTTCGGACAATCCGCCCATTGATATTACGGCAACGTCGGTAGTTCCGGCGCCGATATCCACGACCATAGCACCGTCGGGTTTATCAAAATTAACGCCGAGCCCGATGGCTGCGGCAACGGGCGCTTCAACGGTGCAGACCTTTCTTCCGCCCGCAGCGTGCGCCGCATTGGCGACCGAGCGGTGCTGCAAAGTAGTTACCGCTATGGGCACCGAAACAATAAGTTTCGGTTTCAGAATTCTTCTGCCGAGCGCCTTTTTCATATAATATTTAAGCATTGCCTCGGCTATTTTGTAATCCGATATAACGCCCCTTTCAATAGGAAAAACGGTTGTTATGCTTTCGGGGGTTCTGCCTATCATATCGTAGGCGCGCCTGCCGAAGCAGACAGGTTCCCAGGTTTCGGTATCAACCGCTGCAACGGTTGGTTCTTCAAGCAATATTTTAGAACCTGACAGCAGAATTGTTTTACTTGTACCGAAATCAATGGCGAT
>CAVKHV010000049.1:0-11845 GCA_963656085.1 Agathobacter sp. | reverse complement strand
AATAACGCAAAGGAAGAAGGTGAATTATTGTGAAAAAGAATCAGCAGAACAGACAAAATCAACAGAACCAGCAGAACCGGCAGAACCAGCAGAATCAGCAGCAGAATCAGCAGCAAAACCAAAATCAACAGCAGCAGAATCAGCAACAGAACCAGCAGTTCTGAATTCTATCCCGGTACATTCGTCGGACCCGAGCGGTTCGGCGAATTATTTTTAACCATAATATACGGTTTTGCCCTCCGCATTTTCCCATCAGTTTAAAACACAAACTGCACCATAAGCATATAAGGCAGCGACTTTTTAAAGGCATATTTAACCGCGTACCTTGTTTTGTTCCTGTTTACTCCGTTTTGATTTGTTTTTGCCATAGACATTGCCGACACCCTGCTAAGGAAAAGTTTAGCGCCGCACCGATGCACAATTTGTACACCGTACAACTGAATTCTAACACACTTAAATCACAAAGTAAATACAGCCCGAAAATATTTGCAAAAATTTTTAATAAACCTATTGACAAACAGATAATATAATGCTAATATATGAACATACATTCATATGTTCATATGAGGAGATGAGAATATGACCGAGAATTCAAAAAACGAGGTTGCAGGCTGCGAGTATATACACGCGCACGCCGACCTTGTTAAAAAGGTACTTAACACCCTGCCGTGCGACGAGCAACTTTATGACCTGGCGGAATTATTTAAAATTTTCGGCGACAGCACACGGGTTAAAATACTCGGCGTTCTGTCGGAAGCGGAGGTCTGCGTGTGCGATCTGGCGCAGATATTGAAGGTCAGCCAATCGGCAGTGTCCCACCAGCTGCGCGTACTCAAGCAGGCGCGCCTGGTAAATTTCCGCAAGGAGGGCAAGGTTGTGTTTTACTCGCTTGCCGACGACCATGTAAGAAAAATAATTAATAACGGAATGGAGCATATCAATGAAACGAATATATGAACTTGAAGATTTGGATTGTGCAAACTGCGCCGCAAAAATGGAAAATGCAATTGCCGAAATCGAGGGCGTTGAAAACGTCAGCGTAAGTTTTATAATGCAAAAACTCACAATTGAAGCGCCCGACGATAAAATCGACGCAATAATGAAAAAGGCAGTCAAGGTCTGCAAAAAAATAGAACCCGACTGCACGATTTTACTCAAATAAAAGGGGGATTTTCCCGTGAGCCGCAAGCAGAAAAAATCGCTTACACTTATAATAGTATCGCTTTGCCTTTTAGCGGCAGGGTTTATGGTTAAAACCGGGAACATATGGTTGGACGCAATTTTACCCTTTGCGGCATACCTTGTTGCGGGATTGGGTGTTTTGAAAAAAGCCGCCGTAAACATTGCACACGGTCAGGTGTTTGACGAAAACTTCCTTATGTCCGTAGCCACGATAGGCGCAATAACGACGCTTGAATTTAAAGAAGCCGCAGCGGTTATGATATTTTATCAGGTCGGTGAACTGTTTGAAAATATCGCCGTCGGCAAAAGCCGCAAATCCATTAAATCGCTTATGCAATTGCGCCCCGACAAAGCGTTTATCGAACGTGACGGCGTGATAACCGAGGCAGACCCTGCCGAGGTAAAGGCAGGAGATACCATTGTTGTAAAAGCGGGCGAGCGCATACCGCTTGACGGCGTTGTAATAAGCGGCGAAAGTTCGCTTGACACCTCCGCCCTTACGGGTGAATCGGTGCCGCGCGCCGTAAAGCCGGGCGACACCGCAGCCAGCGGATGCGTTAATATTAACGGCACACTGCGAATACGCACAACGGGCGGAATTGAAGAATCAACCGTATCACGCATACTTGCGCTGGTGGAAGAATCGGCGGAAAGCAAGGCTCGCACCGAAAGTTTTGTAACCCGTTTTGCCAAGGTCTACACTCCGATAGTAGTCGGTTTGGCGGTTGCAATTGCGGTTATCCCGTCAATCATTACATTGGATTTTTCAAAGTGGATACAGCGTGCGCTGATATTCCTGGTAGTTTCCTGCCCTTGCGCGCTTGTTATATCGGTTCCGCTTACATTTTTCGGCGCGATCGGCGGCGCTTCAAAAAAAGGCGTGCTTTTTAAAGGCTCGGTTTATATAGAGCGGCTCGCAAAGGCGGACTCCTTCTTCTTTGACAAAACCGGCACACTGACCGCAGGAAAATTTACGGTAAGCCGCTTGGTTCCGCACAACTGCACCGAAGAACATCTTAAAAGCGTGGTGTTATCGGCAGAAAAATATTCAAATCATCCGTTGGCATTGTCGATAAAGGAAACATTTAAGAATACAGCATTCACCGAACCGAAAAACTGCGAGGAAATATCGGGTTACGGAATTAAGTGCAGTGTCGGCGGTAAAACGGTATATGCGGGAAACGCAGGTCTTATGAAAAAAGCCGGCGCCGAATATTTGCAGCCTCAGGATAACGAAACCGCCATTCATATTTGCGAGGACGGACAATATATAGGATTTGCGGCACTTTCCGACTCACCTAAAAAAGGCTCTGCCGGCGCAGTAAAACAACTTAAAAATCTCGGTGCCGTGCATATTGCAATGCTTACGGGCGACCGCAAAAAAACAGCGCTTAAAACGGCTGAAATCATAGGGATTGACAAAGTACACGCAGAATTGTTGCCGCAGGACAAAGCCAAAATAGTCAGCGATTATATTAAAGGTCACGAAGGTATAACCGCATTTACCGGTGACGGTATAAACGACGCACCGGTTTTGGCGCTGTCGGATGTCGGCATAGCGATGGGCGGGCTCGGCTCGGACGCCGCCATTGAAGCCGCCGATGTAATAATTATGGACGACAATCCGCTTAAAATACCGGAAGCGGTGAAAATTTCACGCGCGGCTTGCAGGATAGTAAAGGAAAACATCATCTTTGCAATAAGCGTAAAAATTGCCGTTATGGTGCTGGGCGCACTGGGTCTTGCAGGTATGTGGCTTGCGGTATTTGCCGATGTGGGCGTTTCGGTTCTTGCAATAATCAACGCTATGAGAATGTTAAAAAAATAATACGCCTGACGGTATATCCGCCGCGCGGAACGCGTTGCGTTCCGCGCGATATTTTTTCAAAAAAAAGCCCTAAAACCTTGAAAACTGCAATTTTGTGTAGTATTATAATTTAAAAGTTTTTACAGACAAAACAATCAGGGTACAACGGTTCCTGAAACAGAGTATTTTCCCGTTTTGTTTGTCTCATCACTTGAAATACGGTAGTATTCCTGCGTTCTTCGACTTCCAAAACAAAAAATCTTCTCGTTTTAGGTCGAAGATTTTCGGCAAGCGGTGTGCTTTAGCGGCGCAGCGCCCCGACCGAGGAATACTGTCGTATTGCGAGCGGAGGGCAACAAAGCCGCTTAGTACACCGATTAGCCGAAAAACCTTCGTACCCTGACTGCTTTGTCCATTCGGTTCATATAAGGAAGGTGACTTGATGAGAAAAGAAAAACCCATCCGCCCCGTCGCAAAACTGCACGGCGGAGCGTATCTCAATCATATGAAAAACACCGCAGATTCGGAAACGGTTATTATGCCGCCGCCCGAAACCGTAGTAATACCGATGCAGCAGCACATCGGCGCACCCTGTGCCCCCACCGTAAAAAAAGGCGATACGGTATATGTCGGAACCCTTATAGGCGACAGTGACCGCCCCGTAAGCGCACCGATACATTCAAGCGTTTCCGGTACGGTTGCCGAAATCAAAACGGTTATTATGACAAACGGGGCAGCCTCCGAAGCGGTTGTTATAAACTCCGACGGTAAGATGACACACGACCCCGAAATAAAGCCGTTTCCGGTAGAAACCGAAAAGGATTTAGCGGCGGCTGCAAGAAAATGCGGACTTGTGGGGCTTGGCGGCGCAGGTTTTCCGGCACACATAAAACTCACCCGTAAAGAGGGGGCGACACTTGACACGCTGATAATCAACGCCGCGGAATGTGAGCCGTACATAACCTCCGACTACAGAGAATGTATGGAAAATACCGAGGATGTTATGCAGGGAATTTACCTTGTTAAAAAAGTGCTCGGATTTCAAAGGGTGTTCATAGCGGTGGAAAAAAACAAACCGCTTGCAATAGAAAAATTTTTGCAGATGGCAGGCGATAAATACGACACCGACGATTCGGTAAAGGTCGTTCGCCTTTCGTCGAAATACCCGCAGGGCGCGGAAAAAGTGCTTATCTACAACGTCACAGGCAGAAGATTGCCTATCGGCAAACTCCCGGCAGATGTCGGCTGTGTTGTTATGAATGTAACAAGCATAGCAACACTTATGCGTTTTATCAGGACAGGTATGCCGCTCGTTTCAAAGCGCCTTACAATTGACGGAAGCGCAATTAAAGAGCCTAAAAATGTAATTGTTCCTATAGGCACGTCGGTAGCCGACGTTGTAAATTTTGCGGGCGGTTTTTCCGAAGGCCCCGAAAAGATACTGTACGGCGGACCGATGATGGGCATTTGCATAGCGGATATAAATATGCCCGTGCTTAAACAAAACAATGCGATTATAGCAATGAGCAAAGCGGAAGCAGATGCAAACGAACCGCTGCCCTGTATCCACTGCGGAAGATGCGCCGCAGCATGTCCTATGAGCCTGACTCCTGCACGGGTCGACACCGCAATGAGATCGGCGGACGTAAACGCTTTGCGCGCGCTTAATCCGCAATATTGTATCGAGTGCGGCAGTTGCTCTTACTCCTGCCCGTCAAAACGGCCGCTGACCCAGCAGATGAAACTGGCAAAAGCAAAAATCAGATAAGGGGGAACGCAAAATGTACAGTTTAAAAGTAACGCCGTCGCCACACGCGCACGGCAGAGATACAACTGCCGGGATTATGGTCGATGTTGTAATCGCTCTTATACCGGCGGTGATAGCCGGCGTGATACTTTTCGGCATAAGCGCGCTGTGTGTTATATCAGTAAGCGTTGCCGCCGCAGTTTTGGCAGAACTTATCTTTAATAAGATAATGAAAAAAGCCAACACTCTTACCGATTTTTCGGCTGTTGTAACCGGACTTTTGCTGGGGCTTAATATGCCTCCGTCAATTCCCATTTGGGTTCCGGCGCTCGGCAGCGTTATCGCAATAGTTATAGTTAAGGGCATTTTCGGCGGACTGGGACAAAATTTTGCCAACCCCGCAATTACCGCAAGGATAGTCCTTATGGTGTCTTTCCCGACCCTTATGACCGCTTGGACAGAGGCGTTCGCCTGGAAGAATGTCACCGATACGGTTACTTCGGCAACCCCGCTCGCCGCGCCCGACAGTTACAGCCTTACTTCGCTGTTTTTGGGTGCCCGCCCCGGCTGCATCGGAGAAACCTGCTCGATTCTTTTAATCGTCGGCGGACTTTACCTTGTCGCCCGTCACGTTATATCGCCTATGATACCCGTTTCCTTTGTCGGTACGGTCGGATTGCTTACATTCCTTTTCAGCCTTAATATGGGCGCCCCGACCGCCGCATACACCGCCTGCAAAGCGGTAATGTCGGGCGGACTTCTGCTCGGTGCAATATTTATGGCGACCGATTATGTCACTTCACCTACATACAAATGGGGCAAACTGATATTCGGTATCGGCTGCGGAATAATCACCTTTGTTATAAGAAGGTTCGGCTCATTGCCCGAGGGTGTTTCCTTTTCTATTCTGCTTATGAACGTGCTGACGCCGCACATAAACAACCTCACAGCGCCGAAGCCGTTTGCTTGGGAGGCTGATAAAAATGAATAAAAAGTTTAATGTTAAAGTCCTGTTCCCGGCAGCGGTCCTGCTCATAATCTGCATAGTAATATCGGCGGCGCTTGCACTTACAAACTCACTTACAAAAGATAAAATCGCACAGCTCAGCGCCGAATCGGAAAAAAAGTCTATGCGGCGCCTCTTGCCTGCCGACAGTTATAAATCCGCTACCGTGAAATACGGCGGAAAAGAATATACCTACTATACCGCATCCGATTCGTCGGGTGATACCGTAGGCTATGTTATAACGGTAGATCAAAACGGCTACGGCGGCGCAATATCGGTTATGACCGCGATTGACAGCACAACGGACGAAATAGTCGCCGTGGAGGTTCTGGACGCTTCAAGCGAAACCCCCGGGCTCGGTCAAAACACCGCAAAAGAAGACTGGTATTCACAATTTGACGGAAAAAGCGGCGAACTTACGGTAGGCAAAGACATAGACGCCGTTACGGGCGCTACCATAAGTTCAAAAGCAGTAACAAAAGCGGTTAACACCGCGCAGGAGATAATAGGCAGTCTGAACGGAGGCGAGAAGAAATGAAAAGTGAAAAACTCAAGGTTCTTACTAACGGACTGTTAAAAGAGAACCCCACATTACGGCTCGTACTCGGCACCTGCCCCACCCTTGCAATTACAACCGCCGCCGTTAACGGTATCGGTATGGGCATTGCCGCCACAATAGTGCTTATCTGCTCAAACGCCGCTATTTCTCTGCTGCGAAACGTTATTCCGGCAAAGGTCAGAATCCCTGCATACATCACTATAATCGCAGGTTTTGTAAGCGTTGTGCAGATGCTTGTCAAGGCTTTTTTGCCGGCTATTGACAAATCCCTCGGCATATATCTGCCGCTTATCGTTGTAAACTGTATAATTCTTGCACGCGCCGAAATGTTTGCAAGCAAAAATACCGTTCTGCTTTCGGTTCTGGATGCGATAGGTATGGGCGCAGGATTTACTGCGGCGCTGGTGCTTATGGGCTCAATAAGAGAAATTCTCGGTTCGGGAACCTGGTTCTCGCTGCCTGTAACAAGCGGATTTATGCCGCCGATGATAATATTCATTCTCCCTCCCGGAGGATTTTTCGTTTTCGGTGTATTGATAGCCCTTTCAAACAAACTGTCCGAAAAAATGGGCAAAAAACCCGTTAAAAAACTCGGCTGCGGCAACTGTGAGGGTTGTTCGGGCTGCGGTTTAGCGGCAGAGAAAGATGAGGCTGAGAACAATGACTAAGTTTATAATCGTATTTTTAACGGGTATTCTTACCCAGAATATGGTGCTTTCAAAATTCCTCGGCATATGCCCGTTTTTAGGTGTTTCAAAGAAAGTCAATACTGCGCTCAGTATGAGTTTGGCGGTAATCTTTGTAATGGTTCTGTCCACCGCCGTAACATATCCGATATATGCGTGGATACTTGTTCCCAAAGGGCTTGAGTATCTGCAAACACTGGTATTTATACTCATAATCGCCGCGCTGGTTCAACTTGTGGAAATAGTACTTAAAAAATATCTTAAAGCAATATATTCCGCGCTTGGAATATACCTGCCGCTTATAACCACAAACTGCGCCGTGCTCGGCATAACGATGTTAAACTTTACCGACGCAAAAATAACATCATATCCTCTGGCGCTTATGAACGCTTTCGGCTCCGGCATGGGATTTTTGGTCGCAATGGTAATGTTCGCCGGAGTGCGCACAAAACTTGAAACCTGCGACATACCAAAATCCCTCCGCGGATTGCCGATAACGCTCATAGCCGCGTCAATCACCGCACTTTCATTTCTCGGATTTTCCGGCGTTGTCGGATAAAGGGGGGGTAAGTTGTAATGAGTGTAATAACCGCGATAATTATTGTGTCAATAATCGGACTTTTAGCCGGCGTGGGGCTGTGTATAGCTTCATTTTTTATGGAAGTTCCCACCGACGAACGCATTGAAAAAATACGGGAGGTTCTCCCCGGTGCGAACTGCGGCGGCTGCGGATATTCAGGCTGTGACGCTTACGCCGCCGCCCTTGCCGACGGCAGCGCAAAGCCCGGTGCCTGCGCCCCCGGAGGTAATGAAGTAACCGAAAAAATTGCCGAAATATTGGGCGTTGAAGCAACAACCGGTGAAAAAAAGACCGCTTTTGTAGCCTGCAACGGCACCTGTGAGAATACCGAAAGAGCATTCGAATATGACGGGATATCCACCTGCGCTGCGGCAAATATGTATTTTGGCGGCGACGGTAACTGCAAATACGGCTGCTTAGGCTACGGCGACTGTACGCGCGCCTGCCGCTTTTCCGCTATCAGTATAATAAACGGCAAAGCGGTAACAGATGCCGAAAAATGTACAGGGTGCGGAGCCTGTGTTTCTGCCTGCCCCAAACGCATTATTTCGCTTCTTCCGGTCAACAAAGGCGCATATGTGTCCTGCAGCAATAAAGATAAGGCGCTTGCAGCAAAACCCGTATGTAAAGTGAGTTGCATCGGGTGCGGGCTCTGTGCAAGAAAATGCCCCTCCGGCGCAATAGAAATCAAAAACAATCTTCCGCAAATAGATTATTCAAAATGTACCGGCTGCGGCGAATGTAAAGCCGTATGCCCAAGAAAAGCGATAGTGTAAGGAGAGCGAAAATGGCTGAAATAAGACCTTTTAGAGCATTAAGATTTTGCGATAAAGCCGGCGAAAAGCGTGAACTTTGCTGCCCCCCGTATGATATCATAAGCGAAGAAGAACGCCTGCAATTTATCAAAAACAACGAGCATAACGTCATCCGCCTTGAACTCCCGCGCGGTGACGACCCGTATAACGAAGCCGCCGAAACACTCGGTGAATGGCTGCGTGACGGTATTGTCGCCTGCGACGAAAAGGAGTCTGTATACATTTACGAAGAAGAATTTTCGGTTGACGGTAAAACTTATAAATTCAAAGGCTTTATTTCAAGAGTAAAACTCGAGGAATTTTCAAAGGGTGTTATTCTCCCACACGAACAGACGCTTTCAAAGGCTAAAACCGACCGGCTTAATTTAATGAAGGCTACAGGCTGCAACTTCAGTCAAATATACTCCTTGTATTTTGACCCGAAACACGAAACGCCGACCTTGCTCGAAAAAATGTCGTCGGGCGCACCCGACAGTGAGTTTTGCGACAATGACGGTGTGACCCACCGCCTTTGGATATGTTCCGACCCCGAACTTATCTCCACGCTCACAAAGCAATTTGCCGACCGCAAACTCTATATTGCAGACGGACACCACAGATACGAAACAGGGCTTAACTACCGCAATTACCGCCGTGAAAACGGTGCAAAAGAGGGCGACGACTGCGATTATATTATGATGATGTGTGTCGATATCGAAAACGACGGTTTGGTGGTTTTCCCGACCCACAGAATAATAAGGGACTTGGAAAATTTCCGTTCGGACAAACTCATTTCCGAGTGTGAAGAGCTGTTCACTGTAGAAACTATGGGCTGCATCAACTGCATAAACAGCGCATTAAAGGAAAAATACCTTGCAGGCAAAAAATCATTCGGATATTATGACGGTGAAAAGTATTACCTGCTTACGCTTAAAGACGGTGTTGATAACATACCGGAACTCGCCGCGCTTGACAAATCCTTACGCCAGCTTGATGTAAGCGTGCTGCATACCCTTATACTTGAAAATATGCTGGGTATTGACAAAGACAATATGGCAAAGCAGATAAACCTTACCTACACGCGCAGCGCCAATGAAGCGATTGACGCGGTAAAATCGGGCAGCGCAAACTGCGCATTCTTCCTTAACCCGACCAGAATTACCGAAATTGCCGATGTAGCAAGCGCAGGCGAAAAAATGCCGCAAAAATCCACCTACTTTTACCCGAAACTTATAACCGGACTGGTTATGAATAACATTGACGAATAATTTAGACTGAGTTCTAACAAAAGGCGGAAGCAGCCCTATGTACTGATTTTAAAGTACTTCGGGCTGCTTCGTTTTACTTTTCTGTGCCTAAAAACCGAATAAATTTATGCCTGCCGCGCTATAACGAATTGAACTACAATTGCCATAATATCACTCGTTTTCTCCAAGGCTAAGAGTCATACTCATATACCTTTCAGTTTCGTAAAAAGATACACCTATACTATTCCCACTACTGTCTTCACCGTTATAATAGTCCGAGGACTCGTCATGATTATCTTCAAAACCTTTTGTGGTAATTAGTTTTTTAATATACGCATTAAAATAATCCTTATCAATTCCATATATAGTTACATCGCAAAAATAACTGTTCCCTGTATATATATAGCAAGGAGCTTCCGGTTTTTCTAATATCTGTGTGTATTTATTATCAGGCCATTCATTTATCGTCTCGTTGTCTTCAATAGTCCATTTGTCTTTAACAAAGTCGTAATTTGCCTTGTAAACCTTATCATTTAATACGACAGCAATAAGCATATAAGCTAGGCGACATTATATTATACTGCTGCTCATTAGGACTGTCATACCATGAATTATTATCATATCCCATTGTTACAGGGATATTCTCAGCACTTTGGCCATTCGATATAAATCCTTCATAACTGCCCCTTAATATGATAAGTTGTTTATCAACATCATCAATCCAATCGGAGTGTTCTGATAAAAACGGGTCAAAAAGTGCCAATTCCTCGTCAGTTACACCTGACTTGGGGGTAAATGTAATTTCAAACGCAATAATATCATATTTTGAATTATTAACAAAATCAGTTGCATACCCTCTTTTCCCGGATAAGACCCTTTGTGTAGTTTCAATTTCAAAATTATCAATATCTAAATCATTTGCAATTAGTTCATCCAAAACGATTGACTTTATTTGCCCCGATCTTTTGTTTGAAAACTTAGGATTATTACAAGCGGACAGGCAAAAAATAAGCATTACGGATACCAGCATAAAAAATATTTGTGCATTTTCTTCATAATAACAACCTCACATTAAAATTTCATTTATTGTTGTATATTTCATATACTTATATAAGTATACTCTTATATAAGCAAATTGTCAAGCAAATGTATATTTAATAAAATGTATTAGGTGATAAAAATGATAAGAATTTGCCTAGACAAAACATTAGATTTACTAAAAATTTCACGATATGAACTGTCAAAGCGGACAGGCATACAATATCAAATTGTGGATAACTATTACAAAAATAAGGTTGTCAGGTACGATAGTTATGTTGTTGACAGAATGTGCTCTGCTTTAAATTGCGATATCTGCGATATAATTGAATATAAAAAAGAAAGCAATCAACCTCTCGGCAAATAGCCGGCAGTTAATCGCTAAAAAGCAACAGGAGTTATAAAAAATCGATATATATTAAATTTTATTTACAACAAAGTGTAACACTGACCTGTGAAGTTTTAATCGTTTAATTGGCAATTATCATCATAGAAAAGTCATACATACCGTTAAAAGCAGTGATATAATTTTTTAGGCTTTAATACTGACATAAAAGTTCCTCCCATTGCCCTTAAAACAGCGAAAAACCCTTGATTACTCAAGGGTTTTGGGCTTTTGTGCTTTATAGTCGCACAGAACTGGCGCCTCAAACAGGGCTCGAACCTGTGACACCGCGGTTAACAGCCGCGTGCTCTACCGACTGAGCTATTGAGGCAGATATTGAATTTTGTAAGGTTCGGTTTTACCGCATACAGTAAAACCTATGCCAACCATTTAAAAAATATGTCGGCGCCGACCTATTTTCCCGGGCGGTCACCCACCAAGTATCTTCGGCACGAATGAGCTTAACTTCCGTGTTCGGAATGGGAACGGGTGGACCCTCATCGTAATTAGCACCGACTGTATAAAACGCTCTCGCGTCTTATCTATTCTGTTGTGGTGACCCGTACGAGATTCGAACTCGTGTTGCCGGCGTGAGAGGCCGGAGTCTTAGGCCACTTGACCAACGGGCCATCCTATCTATTACCAAGCTGCTTTAGCTTTCGTAATCTGGTGCACCATCACGGGCTCGAACCGGGGACACCCTGATTAAGAGTCAGGTGCTCTACCAACTGAGCTAATGGTGCATTTATCAAGGCTTTTTTATCATACCTTAAAAACTGAACAAAGATAATAAGACAAAAATGAACGAAGAGGT
>CAVKHV010000048.1:0-11941 GCA_963656085.1 Agathobacter sp. | reverse complement strand
CAAATAATTGGGCTTTATCGCAATTAAAAATAAAAAATCGCTGATTAAGTTGTTGAATATATGTATGAATAATGTTATAATGCTTTTGTTATTAATTTAATTAATATTATGTTATAATGTAATACAGATTCAATTTGAAATGGTGAATTCTATGACTGAATATGAATATAAAATGAAATATGATGACGAATTTTTCGAGAATTTTCAGCGTCAATACGGCGTCGATACCAAAAACGGGAATGATAGTAATTTCAAAATACGCGAAAGCTCAAAATCCCGAAAAAATGCCGAATTCAAAAAAGCCGGAGGGCGGGGGAGAACGGTAGAACATAGCCGCAGCACCCGGCAAAGCAACTATAAAACCCATGTAACCGCACGCGATAACGCGCCCGCTGCAGAAAAGCAAAAACCCCGTAAAAAACGCCGCCTTAAACGCGGCGTTAAAAATGCGGCGCTCGGATTTACGGCTGTAACACTTATAATTATCATGGCATGCCTTCTGTTGCCTAACTGTTTCGGCAGCGCCGGAAAGGGCGAGCGGTACAGGCAAATCGGTGTGCAGGCAAGCGCTGAGGATGCGGTGCAGTCGTCAACGGCGATAAAACCGTATACTCTGGCTGACAATGTTGTAACATTGGGCGATGATGTGGATTGCAAAAACTGCGTACTTGTTGATGTTACCGATAATAAAATAATAGTCCAAAAAGATGCCGACGCGGTCATATATCCTGCGTCAATGACCAAAATCCTTACGCTTATTACGGCTGTTGAAAATATGACCGACCCGAACGCCGCTTTCACTTTCTCTTATGAAATTACCGATCCGTTGTATGTGCAGGAAGCATCTGTCGTCGGATTTTCGGCAGGGGAAACAGTCGGTGTGACCGATATGCTGTACGGTTCCATCCTTGCTTCCGGAGCCGACGCTACCGCGGGGCTCGCCATAACTATCTCCGGCAGTGAGGACGCTTTTGTTGCGGCTATGAACCAAAAGGTGCAGGATTTGGGGCTTACCACCGCAACCTTTAAAAACACAAGCGGATTGCACGACCCCGAACATAAATGCACCGTTAAGGATATGGCTGTCCTGTTTGACTACGCTATGAAAAACGAAACCTGCCGCAAGGTACTTACATCGGAAAGTTATACTACCGCGCCAACCGCACAGCACCCCGAAGGAATAACGGTTACAAGCACCTTGTTCAGCCGCATTTACGGTTCCGAACCGGAAGGCGCAAATATAATAGCCGGCAAAACGGGGTATACTATCGAGGCGGGGAACTGCATCGCATCGTATGCCGAGGGCGATAACGGGCACGCTTATATATTCGTTTCGGCGGGCGGCAGCGATAAATGGAAGGCGGTTTACGACCATATAAATGTGTATTCTGCATATGCAAAAGGCTGATTTCGGGAAAAAGTTAAACACATTTAACGAATGTTATTTCGACTATTGACAAACGCTTTGTACTGCCGTATAATTTTAAAAAATTAAATATTTTGACACATTTACGACATATTTAATTTTGCCCGTTTACGGTTTGTATTTTCGGTTCTTTGTTAGGATATATGAATATGTATGAACCGAAAAACACGCTTTGCTGAATGGGGATATTTTATTAAGAAAGAGGTAGTAGTTATGAAAAAGTTAGTTAAAGTGTTAAGCGTTGTTTTGGCGATGACTATGCTGATTCTTTGCTTTGCAGGCTGCGGTAAGTCCGGCAGTTCAAGCGATGCAATTAAAATCGGCGCAATCGGACCCACAACAGGTGCAGCTGCAATTTACGGCACTGCGGTTAAAAACGCTGCCGAACTTGCGGTTGAAGAAATAAACGCTAAAGGCGATATTAAGTTCGAACTTAAATTTGAAGACGACGAACACGACCAGGAAAAATCGGTAAACGCTTACAATGCCCTTAAAGACTGGGGCATGCAGATACTTGTAGGCAGTGTAACAACTACCCCTTGTATTGCGGTTTCTACAGAAGCACACAATGACAGTATTTTTGAACTCACACCGTCAGCTTCATCAACCGATGTTATCGGCGGTCAGCCGGATAAAGACGGTAACGTTACCGTTGAGCGTAAAGAAAACGTCTTCCAGATGTGCTTTACCGACCCTAACCAGGGTACCGCATCTGCCGACTATATCAGCAAACAGAAACTTGGTACCAAAATCGGCATAATCTACAATAATGCCGATGCGTATTCAACCGGTATCTATCAGAAATTTGTTGCCGAAGCGGATGAACTCGGTCTTGACGTAGTTGATGTTGAAACATTTACCGACGATTCGGATAAAGACTTCTCGTCACAGCTTAATAAGATTAAAGATGCAGGTGCCGACCTTATCTTCCTTCCTATATATTATACACCGGCTTCCCTCATCCTTACCCAGGCAAATAAAATGAATTATACACCTAAATTTTTTGGTGTTGACGGTCTTGACGGTATACTCACAATTAAAAACTTTGATACCAAATTGGCTGAGGGCGTAATGCTTCTTACCCCGTTCTCTGCTGACGCGACCGATGAAAAGACCCAGAACTTCGTTAAAAAGTATAAAGAAAAATACGGTGATGTTCCGAACCAGTTCGCAGCCGACGCTTACGATTGCATCTATGCGTTGTATGACGCTTGCAAGGCGAAAGGCATAACCGCTGATATGGATGCGGAAGAAATCTGCGAAAAACTTATTGAACAGTTCACAAGCAAAGACTTCAAGTTTGACGGACTTACCGGTGAAGGTATGACCTGGTCAAAATCGGGCGAAGTTTCCAAAGAACCCAAAGGTATGGTAATTAAAGACGGTGCTTACGTCGGAATGTGATTTAATCATTTATACCAAACTTTTATTAAACTGCAATGGGGTGGTTTACCCCATTGCAGTTTGCGGATATTAAACGGGGTTGTTTTTCAACCCTGATTTTCTGCTATTATAACCTATCATAATTTTGCAGTCTGTTATTGTTAAAACTCTGCCGCCATCAGCCGCCGTGGATTCGCAGGGAACAACGGATATTCAATCGCGGCAGAACGGAGCACGTCGTATGACATTTTTATCTAACCTGATCAACGGAGTAAGCCTTGGCAGCGTTTATGCGTTGATCGCGCTCGGGTATACAATGGTCTACGGTATAGCAAAGATGCTTAACTTTGCACACGGTGACGTAATAATGGTCGGCGCCTATATGTCCTATATCGCAACAACCGCTATGGGATTTCCGCCGATGGTTTCCGTAATTTTTGCTATGCTTGTATGTACATTGCTCGGGATTTTAATTGAGAAGTTTGCCTACAAACCGCTTAGAAAAGCGACCTCGCTTGCCGTGCTTATAACCGCTATCGGTATGAGTTATTTGCTGCAGAATATTGCGCTTTTGGTATTTAAAAGCGACCCGAAAAGTTTTAAATCCATAGTTTCTTTGGACTCACTTTCCCTGTTTGACGGAAAACTTACAATAACTTCGGAATCAATCGTTACGGTTGCCGTTTGCATAGTAATAATGATTGCATTGTCCGTCTTTACCAAAAAAGGCAAAATGGGTAAAGCAATGCGCGCCGTGTCGGAAGACAGGGGCGCTGCCGAACTTATGGGCATAAATGTTAATGTAACAATTTCGGTTACCTTTGCCATAGGCAGTGCGCTTGCCGCAATAGCAGGTGTTCTTCTTTGCTCGGCTTACCCCGTCCTTGTCCCGACAACCGGTTCAATGCCCGGTATTAAGGCGTTTACGGCGGCGGTTTTCGGCGGTATAGGCTCTATTTCCGGCGCTATGGTCGGCGGTATACTGCTCGGCGTTATAGAAATTTTCAGTAAAGCGTATATTTCAACCCAACTGTCGGACGCTATTGTTTTTGCGGTTCTTATCATAGTTCTTCTTGTTAAGCCTACCGGCTTGCTCGGCAAGAAGATCAGTGAAAAGGTGTGAGGTGCGATATGAGTAAAATTAAAAATATGAATCGCTTCACCCGTACTAATATTGAGTGTTACGGTATAGTTGTATTGGCGTTTATTGTTCTTTATCCGCTGCAGAATATGCGGCTTATAAGCAACTCCGTCAGCGGTCAGTTGGTTCCCATATGCGCGTATGTCGTTATGGCTTTATCGCTTAACCTTACCGTCGGTGTTCTCGGTGAGTTAAGCCTCGGTCACGCCGGATTTATGAGCCTCGGTGCTTTTGCCGGTGTTGTGGCAGCCGGCTGCTTTAAAGACAGCATCGCTTCCGAGCCGTTGAGATTGCTTATCGCTATTGTTTTCGGTGCGCTTATTGCCGCAATTGCGGGCTTTGTAATCGGTATTCCGGTTTTAAGGCTCCGCGGCGATTATCTTGCCATAGTAACATTAGCATTCGGCGAGATCATTAAAAATATAGTCAATTGCCTTTATATAGGTTACGACAAATCAGGCATTCATTTCAGTATGAAGGATGTTGCATCCCTTAATCTTGAAAAAGGGCGCATTTTGCTTAACGGCCCGCAGGGTGCGGTCGGTAATGCGAAAATAGCAACCTTTACCGCAGGAATTATACTTATTTTATTTACACTGTTTATTATTTTGAACTTTGTAAACAGTCGTACGGGGCGCGCCGTTACCGCCATACGCGATAACCGCATAGCCGCCGAATCGGTCGGTATCAGTATTACAAAATATAAGATGATTGCGTTTGTTACTTCAGCCGCTCTTGCAGGTATGGCAGGCGCATTGTACGCTATGAACTTTTCGACCGTAATTGCCAAAAAGTTTGATTTCAACACTTCAATTCTTGTTCTGGTATTCGTTGTTTTGGGCGGTATGGGCAATATGTTCGGTTCTATAATCGCAACTGCCGTGCTCTACATGCTTCCGGAACTTTTGCGCGAATTCTCGGATTACAGAATGCTTATATACGCAATTGTTCTTATACTTGTTATGATACTTACAAATAACGAAAAATCCAAGCAGGTTCTTTCCGGCTTTGCCGACAAGATTTTCAGAAGAACAAAAACAGGAGAGGGGGAACCCGTCAATGAATAACCCTAAAATGGTGCCGGTTCCCAGCCGCGGAATCATACCGGAACGCGATGTTGATAAACGCCCGATTCTTGAATGTTCACATATAGGCATTGACTTCGGGGGATTAACGGCGGTTGATGAGTTTACGCTGACAATAGGCAGAACCGAGATTGCCGGTCTTATAGGCCCTAACGGTGCCGGCAAGACTACGGTTTTCAACCTCCTTACAAATGTTTATCAGCCTACAAGAGGTACAATTTTGCTTGACGGTTTGCCTACCGCAGGTAAAACCACCGCACAGATCAACCGTATGGGTATAGCCCGTACCTTTCAGAATATCCGCCTTTTCTCAAATATGTCGGTAATTGATAATGTTAAGGTCGGCTTGAATAACTCAATAAAAGAGGGCTTTGCCGCTTCCGTTACGCATGCTTTCGGTTACAGAAAAGCCGAAAAAGCCGCTAAAGAACGGGCGCTTGAACTGCTCGACTTTTTCTCAATGGCGGATATGGCAAACGCCGAGGCGGGCAGCCTGCCCTACGGTGCGCAGCGCCGCCTTGAGATTGTCCGTGCCCTTGCAACAAATCCGAGTATAATCCTTTTGGATGAGCCGGCGGCAGGTATGAACCCCTCGGAAACTGCGGAGTTAATGGAAAATATACGCCGTATACGCGATACTTTCCGGATAGCCGTTATGCTTATCGAGCACGATATGAGCCTTGTAATGAATATTTGCGAAGGTATCTGCGTTCTTGACCACGGAAAAGTTATTGCCAAAGGTACCCCGGATGAAATCAAAAATAATCCCACGGTTATTGAGGCATATCTCGGAAAGAAAAAGGAGGGCTGAGCGAATGCTTAAAGTTGATAATATAAATGTATATTACGGAAAAATTCGCGCCCTTAATGATGTTTCGTTCCAAGTCCAAAATGATGAAATAGTTGCCCTTATCGGTGCAAACGGTGCCGGCAAGTCAACCTCCCTTAAAACAATTTCGGGACTTCTGCGTACCAAAACGGGTTCTATTACTTTTATGGATGAGGATATAACCCATACCGAAGCATACAAACTTGTTGAAAAAGGTATGGCACATGTGCCGGAGGGCAGACGCATTTTCGCACAGATGACCGTTCTTGAAAACCTTGAAATGGGCGCGTATGTCAGTAAGGCTAATGTCCGTGATTCAATAAGCGATGTCTTTCAGCGTTTTCCGCGCCTTAAACACCGTAAAAATCAGATAGCAGGCACTCTTTCGGGCGGCGAACAGCAAATGCTCGCAATGGGCAGGGCGCTTATGAGCCAGCCGAAACTTCTGATGCTCGACGAGCCTTCAATGGGTCTTGCCCCAATACTTGTTCAGCAGATATTTGATATAATCGAAGAACTGCACAAAATGGGTACCACCATATTGCTTGTTGAGCAGAATGCCGAAATGGCATTAAACATTGCCGACCGTGCCTATGTTCTTGAATCCGGCAGGGTAGCCCTGACCGGTACAGGTAAAGAACTGTTGGCAAGTGAATCGGTTAAAAAAGCCTATCTCGGCGGTTGATCTCAACAAATCAAAAATCGGCACTGCAAAAATGCAGCGCCGATTTTTTGTCAGCTTCTATAACACCGATTATATAACCTTGTAAACATACCTGTAAAGTTTTCCCCGGATATCGTTGAATTCGGTTTCGTTTATGCCGCCGCCATACGTCATAATATAAAGCGGAACGGCTTTTTTGCCTTCTTCCATGGCAGGCTGAACATACTCATACCGATTAAGTTTAAAACCGTTTCGTTCATAAAACGATATCCGCCGTTCAGCAATTTCGTTTTCGGGCAATTCGACTTCAAGACATATTTTTTTGTCGGTCATGGCGGTAAGTTCCGCAAGCATTCGGCTGCCGAGCCCTTTACCTCGTTGGGTGGGGGATACGGCAAAATGCTCGATATACAGCCACTTTTCAAATTCCCATATTGCAAAAAATCCTAAAACCCGCTTGCCGCCGCCATCTTTAACCGTATAAATGCGGTATTTTTCATTGTCAAACAGGGCGGCTTGCCCCTCGCGTTTCCTGCGCTCGTCCGGCGGAAAACTTGTTTCCATAAGCGTATATATATCGTCAAAATCACAAATTTCAGAAATTTTAAGCATTGTTTTATACCTTTTTAAAGAAGCACCGACCGCCCGCATAGGCAAATCGGTGCTTGTTTTTATAAGTTTGCAAGTCCTGCAGCAGATGTTCTGCAGTCAGATTAATACATACCGCCTGCTGCCGCCGCCGCTGCTTGAGCCGCCGCTGCATCTGCTGCCGGGTCTTTCTTATCGGCAACCAGACTTTCGGTGGTCAGTATCATTGAAGCGACCGAAGCCGCGTTTTGAAGTGCGGAACGTGTAACCTTAGTCGGGTCAACAATACCTGCTTCAATCATATCGGTGTATTCTTCTTTATATGCGTCAAAACCGTAGTTTGCCTTGCCGCTTGCTATTATCTTGTCAATAATAACCGAGCCTTCAAGACCTGCATTGTAAGCAATTTGACGGATAGGCGATTCCATCGCTTTAAGAACTATGTTAATACCTGTTTTAACGTCGCCGTCCGCATCGTCAAGCAGTGCTTTTACGGCGGGGATAGCATTAATAAGCGCAACGCCGCCGCCTGCAACAATGCCTTCCTCAACTGCCGCCTTGGTCGCCGCAAGTGCGTCTTCAATGCGCATCTTCTTATCTTTCATTTCAATTTCGGTAGCTGCGCCGACTTTAATAACCGCAACGCCGCCGGCAAGTTTAGCCAGGCGCTCCTGCAATTTTTCACGGTCAAATTCAGATGTGGTTTCCTCAATCTGTGCGCGAATCTGCGAAACACGAGCCTTAATAGCGTCGGAGTCGCCTGCACCGTCAACAATAATTGTATTTTCTTTGCCGACCTTTACCTGACGCGCTTTACCGAGTTGCGAAAGTTGCGTGTCTTTGAGTTCAAGACCGAGTTCCGAAGTAATTACTTCGCCGCCCGTAAGGATAGCGATATCCTGCAGCATTTCTTTTCTTCTGTCGCCGAAACCGGGTGCCTTAACGCCTACGCAGGTGAATGTGCCCCTGAGTTTATTTACAATAATCGTCGAAAGAGCCTCGCCCTCAATGTCCTCTGCTATTATAAGCAGTTTCTTGCCTGCCTGAACAACCTGTTCGAGCAGCGGAAGAACTTCCTGTATGTTGGAAATCTTTTTGTCGGTTATAAGGATAAGCGGATCGTCCAAAACGGCTTCCATCTTATCCGTATCTGTCGCCATATACGGCGTGATGTATCCGCGGTCAAACTGCATACCTTCCACAACTTCGGAATATGTGTCGGCAGTTTTCGATTCTTCAACGGTTATAACACCGTCAGCCGATACCTTTTCCATTGCTTCGGCGATAAGTTTTCCGATGAATTCATCGGCTGATGAAACTGCCGCAACACGGGCAATGTCGGATGAACCGCTGACTTTTTTTGAATTGTTTTCAATAGTTTTGACCGCAGCGTCAACCGCAAGACCGATACCTTTTTTTACAATCATCGGGTTTGCGCCGGCAGCAACGTTTTTCATACCCTCTTTAACAAGTGCCTGTGCCAGAATGGTGGCGGTCGTAGTGCCGTCGCCCGCACAGTCGTTCGTCTTGGTTGCAACTTCTTTAACAAGTTGTGCGCCCATATTTTCAAACGGGTCGTCAAGTTCAATATCTTTTGCTATCGTAACACCGTCATTTGTAATAAGCGGCGCACCGTATTTTTTATCAAGAACCACGTTTCTGCCCTTGGGCCCGAGCGTAACCTTTACGGTGTTTGCAAGTTGGTCAACACCGGCTTGCAGGCTTTTTCTGGCGTCTTCGCCGTATAAAATTTGTTTAGCCATAATAATAAACCTCTCCTTTTTAATTTTACAGACCTTGCCGATTATTCAACTATGGCAAGTATATCCGATTGACGAACGATGCTGTATTCTTCACCGTCTATCTTAACTTCAGTGCCTGAGTATCTGCCGGTTATAACACGGTCGCCGACTTTAACGAGCATTTTAACCTCGTTTCCGTCAACCATTCCGCCCGGTCCTACCGAAACCACTTCGGCTATCTGCGGCTTTTCCTGTGCGGCTGCCGCAAGTATAATGCCGCTTTTTGTTGTTTCTTCGGCAGCGGTTGCTTTAACAACAACTCTGTCTGCTAACGGTTTGATCGTCATTATAAATTACCTCCTGATATCTACTTTTGGCACTCTCTTACTTTGAGTGCTAAATATATTGTAGTCCTTTTTTTTCAAAAATCAAGACTAAATTGTGAACTTTTTCAATATTTTTTTCAAAATTTTTGAAATGGGACAAAAAATGAGAAATTTACGCAAAAAAACACAATCGAAAAAAGCGATTTATTCTTTTATCAAAACTTTTTCGATTTTTCCGAAAAACATACGGTGGAAGTCGTTTTTTTTGTAATTTTCAGAAATAATGTTTTTATCTGTGAAGTTATCCTTTTTAATGTCCTGAACATATTTTTTTCTGCAGATTATTACAAGGCGAGCCTGCTCAAAATATACCGTTCCGTCGCTGAAAAGAGGGGTAAGTCCTGTTGCCGCCGCTTTGTCGATATCTCTGCCCGATTTGTGCCCGCACACTGCGTGCATGGATTTATCCTTTCCGAAAAAGCAGAGCGAGAAGGTATCGTTATTTTCTGCAAATTCCATAGTGTAGCGCTGCGGTCTTATAAGAGCGATCATATAATCGTCGCCCCATATTTCGCCGGCAAAACCCCAGCTGACGGTCATCATATTGAATTTATTTTCGTCCCCGGCGCCTAAAAGCGCCCATTCCGTTGATATCATTTTTATAAGATTATCGGGTATTTCTTTAGCGCTGATTTCTTTGAAAGACATAACATCACTCCTAAAGTTTAAATCATTTTATATTATATTATTAAACAGACATTCGGTCAATAAACATTTTCGATGATTTGACCGTTTGATTTTTTAAAACTATAATGTATAATATAGTAAGTATAATTTGTATAATTTGGGCGGTGAAAGAGTGCATTATTTGTTAAGTAAAAAGAGTATGCGCGTAATCTACAAGACGGTACTTATATGCATATGGGCATATATAGTTTTGTTCTGCGTTTTTAATCACGATAAGTTATCGGTCGATAAAGTGCTTGTATATACGCCCGAAAACCCCGTACTGGCTGCGGTGCTGCTGCTTATGCTGTTTGCGCTTAAATCGCTGAGCGTTGTGGTCTATGCCGGTATTTTATATGCGGCTTCGGGTATAATTTTCCCGTTTCCCGTTGCGCTTATTATCAATATATTGGGGACGGCTGTAATGGTGTCGCTGCCGTATTATATAGGTATGCAGGACGGTGCTCATCTTGCCGAAAAAATACGAAAAAAATTCCCTAAAACGGAATTGCTTAAAGAATTCAGGGACGGGAATGATTTTATGTTTACGCTTACGGTTCGCCTTATCGGCGTTTTGCCGTGCGATATAGTAAGTATGTACTTCGGTGCGTGCAAAATAAAATACACCCACTATCTTGCCGCCTGCATTATCGGTATGCTGCCTGCGGCGGTAACATTCCCGCTTATAGGAACAAATATTTCAAATGCGGATTCGCCGGAATTTATAATTTCCGTGTCGGTTAATGTTGCCCTTGCCGTAATTTCATTCATTGTGTGCAAAACCGTACAATCCGTACATACAAAGAAAACGAAGAAAGGGGAGACAAACAGTGGCGAAAATCCGCAGTGAAGTCAACATTCTTGTAACGCTTGACCGTAACTATGTACCGTATCTTAACGTTATGCTGTTTTCGCTTATGCACAGCAACCCCGACGAATATTTCAGGGTATTTCTGCTTAATAACAAGATTGAAAAATCAGACGTTGAAAGCAGTGAAAAAATATTGGGCGGCAGCGGAACGCTGGAACTTGTAAAAATAAATGAAACCGAACTTGACGCCGCACCCACTACCGACCGTTATCCCAAAGAAATCTATTATCGCATATTCGCGGCGAAGTATTTGCCGAAGGATATTGAAAGGGTGCTGTACCTTGACCCCGACCTTATAGTAAATAACAGTATACGGGCGCTTTATGATATAGATATGGGCAACAATTATTTTGCGGCTGCTTCGCATATAGGCGGCGTTTTGCATTTTATTAACGAAATAAGGCTTGATATGGGGG
The DNA here is from genome assembly GCA_963656085.1 of Agathobacter sp. GTDB lineage: Bacteria > Bacillota > Clostridia > Oscillospirales > Acutalibacteraceae > CAVALG01. The sequence continues at coordinate 744 of CAVKHV010000048.1, read as the reverse complement.
AGGAAAGCCCGTATATCAATTCCGGCGTAATGCTTATAAATCTTGCGCAACTGCGTAAAGAACAGCGGCTTGAAGAGGTTTTTGAGTATATTATAAACCATAAATCAAAGCTGATTTTACCCGATCAGGATATAATCAGCGGATTGTACGGCGACCGAATAATTGCTCTTGACCCGTTTAAGTATAATATGACCGAGAGGTTGTTTGCCTTCCGTTTCCGAAACGGGGGTCGCCCGGGTTTAAAAGATGTAAGAGAAAATGCGGTTATTATTCATTATTGCGGCCGCAACAAGCCCTGGAAAAACAATTATGTAGGCAGACTTAATGTATTTTATGATGAAACGGTAAAAAGAATGAAAACAGCGGGCGCGGATGATTAAATGAAAATAAAACAGCAACCGGGCAACCTGAAAAGGTCGCCCGATTGCTGTTTTTATGCGTAAAATCAGTTGGTATTGCAATTTAGACGTTAGACGTTAGACAGTAGATGTTAGATGTGGTGGACGGTAGTTTGGATAATAAACGGTGAGTTGTTCTTGTTATTAGCTTCTTTCTCTCCCTCAGTCAAAACCTGCGGTTTTGCCAGCCCTCGTCAGAGGGGGCCAAGTGCGGCGTTGCCGCCGCTATAACTAAAATTCTGCACAAACTCTTGCCATTTTAGATGTTAGACGTTAGACATTAGATGTGGGTTACTGTAGTTTACAGACTGACGGTACCAACAAACCCTTGCCTCCCACTGACGGG
>CAVKHV010000047.1:0-12068 GCA_963656085.1 Agathobacter sp. | reverse complement strand
GTTGCCGGAATTACGGTTTCCGCTTTATAATCGCAGCGTGAGCAGGTCGTTACTATTTTACCGTCTTCGGTACAGGTGGCGTTGGTTGTGGCCTCGGAATAATCGTGTCCGAGAGCCGCCTTAACATTATCGGTATACTTTTTACCGCAAAGCGAGCAGGTGTATTCGGTATAACCTTCTGCAGTGCAGGTAGCGGGTACAACAACCGATGTGTAGTTATGTTCGCACTCTTTTGCTTCGACATATGTTGCTTTTATGCTGTAAACATCCGCTGTATTATAGCCGCGTTCTTCGTTTGCGAAAATAGTTTTTGCACAAGGTACATATTCATAGTTTGCAACACCGAATGCCGATTCGGGTTCGTTATGCGTATATTTGGTGAGATCGTTATTTTTGGGGAATTGGCCCAACATATCGGTAATTTTGTATGTGAACGATTCACCGGTAGCAGTCCATTTAATACCGTCATGGTCATAGATAATGTCAGCGCGCATTGTACTTTCGCCCGTAGCATTATCATACGAAACATGATATTCAAGATTCAGATAAGGATAATTGTTCTGATCCGTTGTGATTGAGACACCCTGTGTTAATCCGCGGGTATTCAGGTCGTTAATATTACGGGTAGCTGTTGTTGTCTTCCCGTCAACCGCAACAACTTTATACGGCATTGTAATATTTATAATACGAATCATTCTTGTAACGGTTCTTGTATAAGGAACATACATAATAGCGTAGTCAAGCGTTCCGCCTTTACCTACATTGACCTGATATGTATAAATACCGCTTTCGTCTTTTGCAAATATAACGCCGGGCATTTCACAAGCCTTGTCCTCACCTTCATAACTTAGCGGTTTGCCCAAGGCGGCGTACATAACAAGTTCCTTACCGTAGTATGAATCCGGAGTTGTTATAAGTGCAGCACGGAGAGAATTATCCCCTGCGAACGGCTGATTAAGATTGTTAACGTTGTTATATGCATAACTGTCAACCGCTGCGTAGATACGGTAAGCGCCGTGCTCCGAATCGGTCGGTTCCGCATATGTGTACAATCTTGAGTGAGCGTCGCCCATGATCTTGGTTGTCTTACTCTCGGTATCGTCATAATCTTCTTTGTTGTTATAATCCCAATCGTAAACAATATCGGTGGTAAGTTTGTCGATTTTTTCGGTTACCGTCTTTCCGCAAACCGTACAAACACCCTGACGCTCGCCTTCGGCGGCATAGGTCGGTTCTACCGTTGTTTTCCAGGTTTTAACTTCGTGTGAAGCCGGAATAACATCGGTATATGTATAACCGCAAACAGAGCATTTATGTGTTGCCGAACCGTTGGTTGTACAGGTTTTTGCAACGGTTGTATCCACATATTTATGACCTAATGCATATTTTCTGTCTGTTTGGACAGAATACGTACAATCTTTACAGGATTGAGTTGTGTAGCCGCCCGCAGTGCAGGTGGGGGCTGTTACCACTGACACAAGTTCATGCGAAGCTTCTACATAATCGTATTTATAGGTATAATCACAAACCGAGCAGGTTTTTGAAGTATAACCCTCGGTTGTACAGGTTTTTGCAACGGTGGTTGCCGAACCGTATTTATGTGCGCCGCCGTTTGTGCAGGACTTTTCATAAGGTCTGTCAGCCCAGGCGGAAGTTGTTATCGTCTTAGGCGAAGCGATAGCATTTTTAACCGATTCTATAGCGCAATAGTTTTGCGCCTCGTTTACCTTAATTTCGGTATCGCCGATTTTTCTTGCGTTCGCCTCATCAAATTTGGCGTTGCTTACATCAAAGCCCAATGCGGCAAGCCAGGAAAGTGACGCAGCCCAACGCGCCGCCGAAAACTCAAGGTGGAAACCGTCACGGCACAGGTCTTTATTAACACCCGTGTACTCGTCATTTGTACGGTTTTTAACATTGGTTGTACGGAAATTCTGTATAGCCGTACCGGTAGGAATAATTAAATCAAACAACCCCGAGCCGAGAACACTGTAATTAACCGAACCGACAATGGCGTTATACATCTTGACATTATCATTATCATAACGAATAAGGTCGGAAGGATATGTGCAATCGGTTGCATATGACCAGGTCATATACCAGGCATAAATATGCTTAGCACTGTTTTCGGCAAGATTGCTTTCAATTAAATCGTGATATGTTTTTAACGTGGAAGCATCCGCAGCCATACCTGCCGCAGTTGCATTGACAACGATAATATCCCAGTCATCCGTTGCCTGCAAATAGTTCTGCATGGTATCACGCGCCATACCGTCCCCTGTTGAATACGAAAGTTTTTCGCTTTCGGGGTAGTTTGCGCTGTACCTTACATCCAGTTCCGCGCTGTCCTTATTATTCTGTATAAAATCAATATACTGTTTTTCGCTGCAGTTTCCGTAATAGGTTGACGCAAACATAAGGGGTTTATCCCCTATCTGGTCATACGCCATCGTGATAAACTCACGCGCGTCAATACCGAAACTGTGGCTTATGGCGAGAATTTTAATAATTCCGTCGCCGTTGACATCCGGATTATCAAGTTTAGTAACCCAATTCGATCCGGTAGTCATAGCCGCGCTTGCAGACGTTGCCGGAACTGCAAACAAGCCGGCCATAACCGCTATTGTCAAAAGAATTGACAATAACTTTTTAATACTGTTTCTCATAGTTTTCTCTCTCTTTCATTCAGGATTTGCGGCATTTCGAACAAATATACAATTCACCGCCTGCCAGTCACCGCACAATTGTGCATTGTGTCTTTCAGCCGTAAACGTGTTTGTGCAAAACGCAGCCTTTATGCGAAATTTGTCAAGAAAAATCTCACAACTTACACATATAGTTTACCCTCCGGCAGTATATTTGTCAAGAGAAAAATCAGCAAATGTTAAGAGATATTTCACAAATATCGGGCAAAAGAGCAAGCGGCGCATTACCATATACCGCATTGTGCAATCAGTTAAGAAAAAACGACGCGCCAAAACGCAAAAATAAGTTGTGCGCACGCAAAATAAATGCCGGCAGAGGCGGGAAAATTCCGCCTTTGCCGGCATTTATCGGTTTAAAACTTTATCAGTGTTTCGAAAGCCATTCCTCAGCCTTTGCTTTGCTGATGGATTTGATAGATTCGGTCGGATAAGCGGAATCCTCTCCGCCGTTGCAATAGAGGAACATATACCCTGCCGGCGTTTCATACAGGCTTTCTTCATATCCGTTCGGGTCGCCGAAATTTCCGCTTGTAAATTTTTTGACAAGGGTAGCCTTCTCGGTATCGTATTCACGCTTACTGATTATTTTTTTCATATATTGCATCTCCTCATTCTGATTTTTTATATATTAGCACGCCATTACGGCGTTTTTGGCTGAAATCTGTCGGCAATTTTGCGGGATGAGATATCATCTCGCCAATCGTATTCACCGTTAATAATATTTATGGGGTGATTGTTAATTATAACGGTATCTTTTGCGCCCCACGAAACGGTTGCGGAATCAATTCCTGTTTCCCAATAAATATTTCTTGTTTTACCGGTTGCCGTTTCCTCAATTTCCGCTTTTACCGAAGTATCAAGCGTTCCGCTTTCGGGAATTGAATATACCTTTACTGAATATTTAAGGTTGGGGGAAACCACCGTGTTAAGCAGTTTTCCGTCCGGCAAGACCTTCATATCGTAAAAAATCGAATCTTTAATAAAAAACAGAATATTCACAAGAGTTACCGCAAGGGCTATAAAACTGAAAACTGTTACAAATTTTTGGTTTTGAAATCTTTTTTTCATAAGATCACCGTCCGCCAAGGCGATTTACCCGCATTAATGCAGGCGCTGCGATATACCCGATATAACAAAACAACCGCCCTGTTGGGCGGCCGCTTCAGTTGTGTTGGCATCAACCTATCTTCCCGGGCAGTCACCCACCAAGTATTTTCGGCACTAATGAGCTTAACTTCCGTGTTCGGAATGGGAACGGGTGGACCCTCATCGTAATAAACACCAACTGCTTGTTCCTCTTTAGAGGACGCTACTAATAATATCACATCATTGTCGAAAATGCAAGGCTTTTTTAATTTTTTTCTGTATAAATTAAATTTTCAGCAAAAGTGCACATTTTCAGCCATATTTTTAAGCTGAATATTGTAGTTATTTACCGCAAATTTCACATAGGTCATATAGGATGTAATGATATACGGGCCCACAAAAACAAGGGGGATTACCAAAACAGATAAAAGAATATAGCCGAAAAAGCTGAGAATGAAGCCCATTGTTTGCGTGGTGTAGCGCGCAAACACCCTCATCGTTATCGGGAAAAGTTTTTCCGGTTTAACATCATCATACATTACGACCATCGGTAAATAATTTATAAGTCTTGCCCAAACAAAGACAAGCGCAACATATCCCATAAGGCGCAGCGCCCGTATGAGTGTGCCCGCAGCGCCGAACGAACTCGGCATATTGCCGCCGAAGAGCTGATACAAGCGGGGCGAGGCTATGAGTGATGTTATATACGTCGGCAGCATACAGACAAAGCCGGCAGCAATCGACGCCGCCCAAAAAATCGCGGTCGCTTTAAGGGCGCGGAGATATACATTTTTTGACGAAAAGTAATAGAACAGCGTTTCAACCCCGTCATACATACCGCAGCAGGCACGCCAAAACCAGCGCAGCAATCCCAATATCACCGGGAGAAGCACAAACAGTTTAACGGCGACCGTAATAAGCGTCGCCAGAGCGTCGCGCAAATTGAACAGCAATTCCAACTTTGACGGGAATATTGCACTCCACGCGCCGTTGGCACGGAAGATAAGCATAACAAGTGATGAAAACAGGCTGTACGCAATGTAGATCGTAGCGGCAACGGTAAACACGGCTGCCGCCGTAAGCCATTTATCTTTAAGCGTTTTTTTGGCGCTTTGTTTAGCAGCCCATTTATTAATGTACATTTTGCCACCTCTTTATTCAATAAATATTTTATCATCCGCCCGAAAAAAATTGTTAACTGTCGGTAAATATTCTTGCTATTTTACATATTTAAAGGTATTATAATATTAAAGTATGTTTAGGATGGTGCGTAATGTCAACAGAAAAGTATTTATTTGATCATACAAAAGACGGAAGACCCGTTCACGCCTATAAAATTTCCCGCGGCGACATATCGGTAACGGTACTTGATTACGGCGCAACTTTGCACTCCTTCACCTGCCCCGACAAAAGCGGCGCGCCGACCGATATTGTTTTAGGTTTTGATGAATTAAAGCCCTACGAGGAGGGCTGCGGTTATATCGGCGCGACGGTCGGGCGGTTTGCCAACAGAATAGAAAAAGGGCGGTTTGTTTTAAACGGAAAACAATACAATCTTTTTGTCAACAACGGCCCTAACCACCTGCACGGCGGAAAACAAGGTTTCAGCAGCAAGATATTTGATGTTTGCGGGATTGGTGACAGTCAAATAAAAATGAGCTACACAAGCCCCGACCTTGAGGAAGGATATCCCGGCAAGCTCGACCTTACGGTTACCTTTTCATTACAGGACGGGGGTGTGTTCAAGATAGAATATAATGCCGAAAGCGACGCGGACACCGTTATCAATCTGACAAATCATTCCTACTTCAATCTTAACGGTGCCGACAGCGGCGAGAGCGTGGATAACCACAAAATAGCGATTTTTGCCGACAGTTTTTGCGAAAACGACACCGATTGTTTGCCGACAGGCAAAATAATCCCGGTTGACGGAACGGATATGGATTTAAGGAAACCGGTTGCACTCGGCGGGCGGCTTGGTTCAAAATACAAGGCCATATCCGACTTCGGCGGATATGACAACTGCTTTATTATGCACACGGAAACGGTAAACAATCCGCTTGCCGTTTGCGCGAAGGTGCACAGCGAAAAAACCGGAATTACGTTTGAATGCGCAACCACGCTGCCGGCAATCCAGTTATACACGGGCAACTGCATTGAAAATGATGTTAAAGATATCGGCAAATACGGCGTCAGGTACAAAAATCACGGTGCGCTGTGTCTGGAAACGCAGAATTTCCCGAACTCGACCGAACACGGGAACTTCCCCTCCCCCGTTCTTAAAAAGGGAGAAAAATATCACACCGAAACCTGTTACAGGGTGAGTACGGAAAAATAAATTTCATTTTATGCGTCGATGCGCGCGGTTGTAACCGCGCGCATATTTTATCGCCATTATTTTATCGCCTATAGAACAAAGCAAAACAAACGCCCGACAGCAGAACAGCCGCACTTACGACAATTATTACCAGCGATGTTCGAAAATCGGTATCTTGGGATTGCGTAACCGCTCCCGACTGTTTATCATTTTTATTATCATCTTTATTATCATCGTCAGGTTTTTGCGAAAAATCTCCGTTCTCATCCTGTCGGTTGTCAAAATCGGGCTTCATATCGCTGCGGCCCTGTCCCGAAGGCTCGCCGTTTTCACCGTTTTCGTCATCGGTTTTGCGTGACGGCGGGGTTTTTCTGTCGGTATCGGTTTTTTCGGTTTCGTTCCCCTGTGCATCCGCGGTATTACCGAAGTCCGGCTCGGAAGCAGAGTTATTGTCCTGTCCGCCCTTTGAATTTTTACGGTCTTTTCCGCCGCCCATAGAACCCATATCGTCAACCGAAATGCCGTCGGCATTAATCAGAGTATCGGTATCGTTTTGACGGTCATCCGATGTTGAAGCAATGGTACCGCTAAGTTGCGCGCTTACGCTTTCCGCGCGCAGCAGGCAGAATTCTTTAAGTGTTTCCGCGCCTTTTTGAAACTCCTCATATGTGCAGAATTTTGTAGGGTCTTTGCTGACATAGGGTGAAATCATTGAAATTACGCTGTCTGCCATTTTTTCAAAATATCCGTCTTCAAAATATTTATTGATAAACTCGCCGAGATATTTATGGTACAGCTCGGTGTATTCCTCATTTTCAAAAATCCACGCTATCATAGGTCTGTCAGCGGTATCGCCGCCCGAAACGGGCGAATCGATGGGATAGTTGACCAGTTCGGTTGCCCCTCCCTCCGACTTGAAACCGCCGAACGCAAGGTTGTAATCCCAGGGGATCATCTGCATTTGCCCGTCCTTTTCGTACAAATAGTAATTATGAATCATCGAACCTGTGTAACTGTCAAAATTCAGCACAAAATTATGCACGGCAAAATAGCGGATAACCGAATCTTTATCTACGGTGTTTTCCAAATCTTTACCTTCGCTCAGGTTTTTAAGCGACTTGATTAAACGGGTTTTGTCACTCTCGCTTATATCGGTTTTGGCATTATTAAAAATATTCGGGTAACTGTCGGCATCGTCGTCTATATATTTAAGAAGAATATCATCGCTGCCGTTTACGCCGTTATCACCCGGTGCAGCGGATTTGCCGCCGTTATCACCCGTATTATCCTCCGGTAAATCAGGCGCCTCAGAGTTTGCTTCGGAACTGTCAAAACCGCCCGACATTTGCGGCGGTTCCCCATTTTCATTCCCGAAATTCGGGGCTTTTTCTCCGGCATTTTCGGTTTTCGGGTCAATATTATCCGATGCATCCTCGGCATCAAACGCCTTACCGTTGCCGCGTCCGCCGCCCATACCGCTGCTGTCGGGCTTATAGAGTTCTCCGCTGTCATTTCCGTAATTGCGTTTTAAAAAAGAGTCCTCAACACCTTCTACCGCCAGATAAAGCCCCCAATCTTCGCCGTTTACGGTTATATAAACAAAACTGCAAAGCGGAGAGGCAACGCCCATATCCCTCATCATTGTATAGCAAAGATAGTCTTTCATATAGGTGTTATCCTGAATTATGTTGTTAAGGCACAGCTTATCAAGCCCGTAGTAACTGTTCGCACTGTCATAATGGTCAAATTCGATTTTAAAGCTGTAGCGATTGTTTCCGTAGGACTTTACCTGAGTAAGCGATGTATTGCCCTTGCCGCGGATTGCAACATTTTTATACGCCTCGTTATCTATTACAACCGTAGCGGCATAATATTCTTCACTCTCGCAATTTGAAATAAATTCGTCCCAATCATCCATAACAATGTTGATGTTATGAACCTCGGCGGTATCGAACAATTTGCTTTCATATCCCATTGCGGCAGACGCCCTTTGAACGCCTAACTTTTCGGCATTTATAAAAGCAGCGGTCAACAGGATCGTAAAAATGAGAATCACACAGCAAATTTTATCAAAGCACTTGTGTGTTGACATAATTCCCCCTCCGTCAGCCCATATATTCGCCGTTGTAACTTACAAGCACTGCACTGTTCACGCCATCGACCGAACTGATGGTATTAATAAAGTCGGTATTTTCATCTTTAAGGCGGACTTCAAGATTCAGTTCAGTTAAATCTTTAGATGCGGTTTTGCTTTTAACCACGCATTTTTTTACATTGCTTTTAAGCAATTCCACAGCCCTCGCCTCGGATTCTGAATCTACGCAGGAAATCACAACTATATAGGGATTGCAATGCGATTTTTTGTTTACAAAAACAATAAGAATTATGCCTATTATCACGCTGCCTATAACCGCAAGCGGAATCATACCTGCCGCAAGAACAATACCTACAGCTATTGACCAAAACAGGAACGCAATGTCAAGCGGCTCCTTTATGGCGGTGCGGAAACGCACTATAGAAAGCGCGCCGACCATACCGAGTGAAAGCACCACGTTTGAAGTTACGGCAAGAATAACCACGGTTGTTATCATTGTAAGCGCAACCAGCGTTGTGCCGAAACTTGAAGAATACATAACGCCCTGATAGGTTTTTTTATAAACAAGGAAAATAAACATTCCTATACCGAAAGCGAGCACTAAGGCAATAGCCATATCGAGAATGCTTACGCTTGTAACGTTTTCAAGAAAACTTGATTTAAAAATATCATTAAAAGTCATATCATTTACTCCTCTTTTGTTTTTCAGCCGTATATACGGCAAGCGGCATATTTTGAAAACGCCGTTACGCGCCTGCCCGGCAATTGAACGGCGTCGCGGATAATATCAGGAAGATATTCATCCCATTTCACTTCAAGAACAATGGGTGATTCCCCTGCCGGAACAGTAACACAATCCGAATTTAAAAAATCGGTGCATTTTATACCGGTTCTGATGTTATAATCGAGTGTAACGCGGACATTGCCCTGCGGAAACACAAACGGCTCACGCGTGTAATCAACAATCGTTTTAGGTCTTAACCCGCCTGTCAGTTTACTGTAAAATTCTGCTGTCAAGGGGTTTTTAGCCGCCGTCATCCAGCCGTAATCGCCCTGCACTGTCGCCTGCGCCTCACTTTTCGACAACAGCACGGTTTGTTTGGCGCACAGCCCGTTTATTTTACTTTTCTTTTCTAATTTAATAACAGACGAATCACCGTTATAAATGCGAATGCGGAATTTTTCGCGCCTGTTTACGCCGTCTGTTTTTTCTCTCAGCGCTTTATCGGATGCGGTATCGAAATACAGGCTGCGTATAAAATATTTACCATCTGTTGTGTGCGGGTCGGGTTTGGCTATAACAGACAGGCGGCTGCGTAAAATAAGCATATCGCAATAGTTTATTTCGTGTTTCCATTCGTTTCTGTATTTCATATTTTCACCTCTTTCATAAAAAATCTCCTGTACCTTGACAATGTCATTGTACAGGAGAAAGATTGAAGAATCATTGAAAATATGATTTATTCGGCAGGAATTTTTACTCTGAATTCCACCAATCCGTCGTAACAGAAAACGCTTATATTACCTTTGTGCGCGGTCGTTATCGCCTTGGCTATTGCAAGCCCCAATCCGTAATGATTATCCTCTGCGCTTCGGGCGGTATCTATACGGTAAAAACGCTCAAATATCAACTCACGCCGCTCTTTGGGAATTTCCTCCCCACGGTTGATTACCGAAAGTTTTGCCTGCCCGTGTTCTTTGGTTAAACTAAGTTTTATTTCACCGGGTGCGGCGCTGTGCCGCATAGCGTTATCAAGCAATATTGACACAACCTGTTTAAGCTGCGCGCTGTTTCCTTCCACCGTAATATTTTCATCAATATTGCTGTTCAGGGTAAGACCTTTTTCAAACGCTACGCTTTCAAACGGCAGGGTCTCGCCCGCAACAAGCCGGCTGAAATCAATATGTTCTTTCTGAACGGTAACATTTTCGGTTCTTGCAAGTTGAAGAAGTTGCGCGACAAGCGCGCCCATTCGCTCGTTTTCGTAACGGATATTGTCAAGCCACTGATTTTCGCCGATCTCCCTTGACAACAGTTCGACATTCGCCCCGACCACCGACACCGGGGTTTTTAATTCGTGCCCGGCGTCCGAAATAAATTGTTTTTGTTTTTTATAGCTTTGTTCGAGGGGACCGACTATCCTTTCGGCAAGAAAGACAGCCAAAAAGAAAAACAAAACAAGGGCGATGCCGCCTATTATAAGCGTATAGCGAAACAGGGTCGTTGCACTCTCGTTAACAACGGTATTATCCATAAAAGCAACCAGCGTGTAGCCGCCTTTATCGGCTTTATAAAAAGCAAGATTGTTAACCGTTCCGCTTTCTTTCCCTTCGCTTATGATGTTCTGTGCAGTCTTTTGAAGTTCGCTGTTGCTGTGTACGGCGGGACGGTCGTTTTTTATTTCAAGTATCTCGCCGCTGTCCGACACGGCAACGGTATAAAATGTTGAAAGTTGAAACATCGGGGAATCGGCAAACCCGTCCCCTTTACGTCCGTTATCGGTCGGTTCGGGTTTTTCGGGCGGTGCATTACCGTCGTCATTTTTTTCGGCACCGTCATCATCGGAAACAGACAAAGTATACATATCGGCGTGTTCTTTAAGCATTTCACGGTTTCGGTTCGAAACCTCAAAATAACTTGAACCGTAAATCACGCCGAGCGTACCGACCCACAGTATAACAAGCACCGACATAATTGCGGCAACAATTTTAATTTTCGATTTTTTAAACATTATCGCACCTCAGTTCGTAGCCGACGCCCCTTACCGATTTAATTTCGGTCTTTGCGCCGACAAAGGCAAGTTTTTTGCGCGTGAAAGACATATAAACTTCCACATTATTATACTCGGCGTCACTCTCGTACCCCCATATCTTCAAAGCAAGCTGCTCGCGTGTCAGGATTCGTCCGCTGTTGGCAATAAAATATTCAAGAATGTGATACTCCTTTTCGCCAAGCCTTACACTCTGCCCGTTTGTAACGCAGGACAGGGTGAACGTCCCCGTATCAAGCGCAATATCGCCGTAGGTAAGGGTGCCGTCGGCAGAATCCAGAGTACGCCTGCCGAGTGCGCGAAGTCTTGCAAGCAATTCTTTGGTCATAAACGGCTTTGTTAAATAGTCGTCGGCACCGCTGTCAAGCCCCGTAACCTTGTCGTCCAGTTCCGACTTGGCGGTAAGCATCAGGATAGGCGTTTTTATCCCGGCGGAACGTGCGTTTTTTGCGATCTCAAAACCGTCCATCCCCGGCAGCATAACATCAAGTATTATTATATCGTAAATATTGCTTTCGGCGGCAGCAAGACCGCTTATACCGTCGGCATAGTGATCAACATCATATTTTTCAAGGCGTAAAATTCCGCACAGCGCCTGAGCCATTCTTTTTTCGTCCTCAACAAGTAAAATTCTCATTATTGCACCTCCGATACAACTATTATGATAAAACAAAATATTGAAAAAACATTGAACATCTTAAAAATCGGCAAACCTCAAAAGAGATTTGCCGATCTTTGGCCCGCCCGGAGGAATTCGAATCCCCATTCTCCAGAATCGGAATCTGTTGCGTTATCCGGTTGCGCCACGGGCGGATATAAACCAAATGTTATTATAACAGATTTTTGTTTATAATTTCAAGCATTTTTTGAGCCTGACCGTGATATTTTTCGGAATTTTTATCTTTCTTTACCGAACCGATAAGCGAACGTACAAAAATATAACAGCCGTCAAAGTTTCGGTCGCTGCCCTTAAAAACGGCAGTTTCAAGTTTTGTACCCGACAAAGCCGACGCCTCACCGTCCACAATAGTGCTGTAAGAAGTTTGGGAATTTACACGGTCAATCTCGCTTTGCGACATAATGTAAAGCATTTT
>CAVKHV010000046.1:0-12320 GCA_963656085.1 Agathobacter sp. | reverse complement strand
ATAGGGATTCGAACCCCAACAAACAGAGTCAGAGTCTGTCGTGCTACCGTTACACCATTCCTCAATTTCTTTATTAAACTACTTAACAATATACTATTATATTGTTTTTTTCCGATTTGTCAAGACCTAAATTTAATTTCCCTAAATTTTCGGCACACAGGCTGACGGGGCTGCAAAACCGACACGAACCGAAAATCTTTTTTATTTTGTTCAAATACTATTGACTAATCAGCCCACAGTTTATAAAATATTATTGATGAAGAATTAACGGAACGGGTGTTATTTTGGAACTGTTAAAACGAACCTGGGCTGAAATAGATCTTGATGCCCTTGAAAGCAACTATAAAAACATCGAAAAAGCAGCCGGCGGCAGAAAAATAATGTGCGTTGTCAAAGCCGACGCATACGGTCACGGTGCAATGGAAGCCGCCCCGCTTTTTGACAGGCTGGGCTGCGAAGCCTTTGCCGTTTCAAACATACGCGAAGCAATACTGCTTAGAGAATACGGAATAAAGAAAGATATTCTTATCTTGGGTCACACGCCGTGTGAATACGCTTGTCACCTTGCCGAATACGACATAACTCAAAGCGTTTTTTCACGCGAATATGCCGAATTGCTGAGCAGGAATGCGTACCGCGACGGCACTGAAGTTAAGGTGCACTTTAAAGTCGACACCGGAATGGGTCGAATAGGTTTTAACTGCCGCAGCGAGAAAAACCTACCCCAAGCCGCAAACGAAATTGAATTTTGCTGCGCCCTGCCGTCGCTTAAAACAAAAGGAATATTTACACATTTTTCGGCAGCCGACAGTTATGCGCCCGATGACGAAGAATATTGCCGTGCACAGTACGGCAGATTTACCGAAATTGTAACGGAACTTGAATCACGCGGTGTTAAATTTGAAAAAATACACTGCTGCAATTCCGCCGCGATATGTTTGCAGGGCAAAAACGAAGGTAATCTTATACGTCCCGGCAACATTCTTTACGGTCTTACCCCCGGCGCCGACATATCGGTCGGGTTTGACCTGTCCCCTGCCCTTTCGCTTAAATCAACCGTTTCTATGGTTAAAGAAGTCCAAAGGGGCGACTGCATAAGTTACGGCAGGACATTTAAAGCAGAAAAAAATATGAAAATAGCGACTGCAACCGTCGGCTACGCAGACGGTTATCCGCGCGCGCTTTCAAATAAGGGTCGCGTGCTCGTATGCGGAAAGTTCGCGCCGATAGTAGGCAGGATATGTATGGATCAACTTATGATCGACGTAAGCGGACTTGACGGTGTAAGCGAAGGGACAACAATCACTCTTATAGGAAAAGACGGCTGCAATGAAATAACCGCCGAGGAGGTTGCGGCACTCTCCGGAACTATCAACTATGAAATAGTTTGCGGAATATCACAGCGTGTACCGCGGCTTTACATTAAGGACGGTTCGCCCGTTGCACTGCACGAATACCGCTCTTATTAGCCGCCGTATCCGCGCCAAAGGCGCAACGGACAAAATAAAAATGTCAATTAAGGCGAAAAATAATAAAAAACCCTTGCAAAACATTTAATTTAATGGTATCATATACTGGCTATGATCATACGCCGTGAAATGGTATGCTTCAAAAGGGTGTGTACTTAATGAAGAAATTTATACTTTTTGCGGTCTGCCTTTTTGCGGTTGTGTCCGTGTCAGCAGCCTGCGAAAAGAAGGATGATAAAAGCAATTCTTCGCCGAACAACGGGGTTTCGTCATCTCAGACGTCAAGCAGTGACATATTGCAGCGCCCCGAATTCAAGGCATATGCCGACGTAATTGCTCATCTCACCGAACAATACGGGCAAGGCAGAATTATCCTTTCGGGCGAAGAAGGACGTGAAGATGTTTGCACAGGTATATGCGGTCTTTCTACAGTCCGGATATATGACTTTGACGGGGACGGGGTGTATGAACTCTACGCCGTCGCCGCACAGCAGCCGGAGGCGGGCGCAAATCCTGTACAGGTTCAACATTTTTACGGATATAAAGACGGTGCCGCCTACGAAATCGGCGGAGTACCGCAAATTTCAAACGGTGAATTGGATTACTCGCCGTTTGCAAAATTCTATATTTGTGACGGGAAGGTTTATTATCACAATGAAAACGCCTCCTCCGGCACGATATACACGGTATCGGGCGGCGAAATGCAACCCGTTATCACCTACGACAAAGACCCGTGGGAACAGACATCATCCGGTCCCACCCTGAACGGCGAACCTAAAACGGTTGAAGAAATCGACGCTGCTGTTTCGCGGTATGCCGATAAAGGTCAGTCGGTTTTAATATTCTTATACGTTCGGGACGGGGTGAATGCACAGGAGTATTTTGACAATATTCTGTCTGAAACTGCGGATTGCATTCTGACGATAGGCAGCAATCGGTAACACGGTTATGCCCTCACACCAGGCAAATTATTAAACACCGCTATTTGCACATCAAGGAGGTGGAAACAGATGGCTAACATTAAATCTGCTAAAAAACGCGTGCTCATAAGCGAAGCTAACTACAAACGCAACAAGAGTTACCGTACAGCACTTAAAACCGCTGTTAAAAAGGCTGACGCTGCAATTGAAACCGGCGCTGCCGATAAGGCTGATTGCGTTAAAGCAGCTGTTAAGAAGATTGACCAGCTTACCGCTAAGGGTATTCTTCACAAAAACACTGCCGCAAGAAAAAAATCCAAGCTCGTTATGAAGTTGAATGCTTCAAAATAATTTCGTATAATAAATATGAGATAAAAGTACGGTTCGGAACTTTTTTAAGTTCCGAACCGTACTTTTTTAAACCGAGGAATTCACAGCCCTTGCCTAACCATAACAACGCGTATTTATATCAACCGTGCATACTTATTTGTAGTCTTTAATGCAGTTTTAAAACGGAGTAAAATGTGTATATTACATTAAACTAAGGAGACACGGCAAATGCACATTTACGGGTACACACGGGTTTCAAGCACCGACCAAAACGAGCGAAGACAGATGATCGAGCTTGCTAACCTGGGAATAAAAAAGGAAAACATTTTCACCGACAAGCAATCGGGCAAGGATTTTGAGCGGCCGCAGTATATGAAATTGATAAAGCAACTGCAAACCGGCGACCTGTTATACATAATAAGCATTGATCGGCTTGGCAGGAACTACGCGGAAATACAAAAACAATGGCAACTGCTGACCAAAAAAATGGGCGTTGACATATGCGTTACCGATATGCCGCTGCTTGATACTCGGCGCGGCAAGGACCTTATGGGCACATTTATTGCCGATTTGGTTCTGCAAATATTGTCCTTTGTTGCACAAAGCGAGCGCGAAAACATTAAAAAGCGTCAGGCTCAGGGAATTGCCGCCGCAAAGTCGAACGGCGTTAAATTCGGCAGGCCGAAAAAGAAGATTCCTAAAAGTTTTAACAAAATAATGGCGGAATGGAGTAGCGGTAACATAAGCGTTGAAAGGGCGATTAAACTGTGCGGAGTCAGCAAATCCACATTTTATCGCCTGCGCAAAGATTACGACGAGCAGATACAACAATCACCGATTTAACATATATATTCCTAAATTAAGGTATGCGGCAATAAGCAGCCAAAGGATATACGGCAGTTGTAAAATTCCGGCGGCTTTTTTGCGTTTCCAAAACAGGACGGTCATAATCACTACCAATATCAAAAGCAGTATAAGCAGCACAAACGCCGCCATATATGCGCCGCCGCCGAAAAACACAAGCGGCCACAAAAAATTCACGGTCAATTGCAATACGTAAACCGAAAATTCGCGCATATAGAAAAGCGGTTGGTTTTTCCATACAAGGTACGCCGATATACCCATCAGGATATACAGCGCCGTCCAGATGACGGGGAACAGCCACGAAGGCGGTGCCAGCGGCGGTTTATCCATCTTTTCAAACGCTTTCATACTACCGCTTGTCAAAATAGCGGAAAGGCCGCCTACCGCAAGCGGAACAATAAGATTTACAAGAAACGCTGAAAGGTCAAACTTTCTTTTCATAATAAAACACCCCTTTTAAGCATATGCAAAAAAGGGGTCTTTTATTTATTTCACAGGTCACATAACGTATTTTTGGCGGTATTCGGTATATTTTTCACCGAAGCCGATATTTTCCGAACTGCGTACTTCATTCAAATACTGGTGGGTATCAAAATCGCCGACCTCAATTTCGATTACCGCGACCGCTATGTTTGAGCAATGGTCGGATATTCTTTCAAAATTATTAAGCAGATCAGACAGGACAAAGCCCATCTGTATTGTACATTCTCCGCTTTGCAAACGTTTTACGTGATGGCTTTTAGCTTTGTAAATAAGTCGGTCTATGACCTGCTCAAGCGGCTCAACATTTGACGCAAGGGAAACATCGTTGTTCTTAAACGCTTCAAAGGCCATATCTATTATTTCCTTAACGGCGGAACGTATAATACCGATTTCACGCGTTGCGGCGTCCGAAAATGTTATATCCTTTTGATACATTTCTTTCGCAGATTTAAGTATATTAATGGCGTGATCACCCAAACGCTCAAAATCATCAATCGTATGCAGAATTTTAAATTTACGTTTGGCGTCCGCCTCCGAGAGTCCCATAGCGGAAACCTTCATAAGATATGAACCGAGTTTGTCCTGATAGAAGTCGATTTCATCCTCGGCTTTCAGCACTTCCTCCGCCTTGTGTTCATCATACACATCAAGCAGCGAAAAAGACTCTGTAAGCGCGTTATGCGCGATTGCAGCCATTTTAACGGTTTGCGCTTCACTTTCGCCTACCGCGATTGAAGGAGTGTTAAGCAGACGGTCATCAAGAAAAGTATACTCCTCTTTGTGGCTGTGTTCGGGCAGCAGGAAGTAGCCCATTTTTTCAATAAGTCCGCAGAACGGCAGGAAGAACACGGTACATACCACATTAAAGACAGTATGTGTAACGGCAATACCGTAAGGACCTATTGAACTGTTTGTAAAACCGAAATCAAATATTGCGTTCACGCCGTAGAAAAGCGCCAAAAACAGAACCGTACCGATTATTTTATTGGCAACGTGCACTACCGCTACGCGCTTTGCCTCACGGTTTACGCCTATACTTGAAATAAGGGCGGTAGCACAGGTTCCTATATTTGCACCGAGAACCAACGGCATTGCCATATTAAATGTAAGTGCGCCGCCTACCGATAGGGTCTGCAAAATTGCAATTGTCGCCGCCGAACTTTGTATAACGCCGGTAAACAGTGTTGAAACAAGTACGCCGAGTATCGGATTGTTGAACGCCGTCATAATTTTTTGGAAAGACGGGTCGTTTTTAAGCGGCTCAACCGAAGTGCTCATAAGGGTCATACCGTACATAAGCACCGCAAATCCGAGGCAAATGCTGCCTATGCTTTTTTTCTTGGGTGAACGGCATATCATAACAAGTACGATACCTATAAATGCAATGATCGGTGAAAATGATTCGGGTTTTAAAAGCTGCATCCAAAAATTTTCGCTTTGTATACCGGTAAGACTGGTTATCCAGGTTGTAAAAGTTGTGCCGATATTGGAACCCATTATTACGGGTATTGTTTGCCCGAGATCCATTATGCCGGAATTGACAAGACCGACAAGCATAACGGTTAATGCGGAGGAGGACTGAATTGCGACGGTAACTATTATGCCGAGCAGGACGCTGTTAAACTTGTTTTGCGTTAAATTACGAATCATACTTTCTAATTTACCGCCTGCCATTTGCTCCAGTCCGGATGACATAATATTCATACCAAACAAGAAAAACGCCAATCCGCCAAAGAGAGTAAACACCTCAAAAATACCCATATTTTATTTCTGTCCTTTCAATAAGTACAAGTCGAGCCGAACTTCCACAAATAATATTTTAACAGAAATTCACTCAGATTTAAACAGTTTTTTATAAAAAATTTCGATTTTTCACTTAATTTACCTTAAATACAAATTATGCGGTAAAAATAGAAGTATTTTTATTGATTTTAACTTAGACTTGTGTTAAAATCGGAAATGAAATTTTTTTACGGGAGATATTCTATGAAATTCGGCTATTTTGACAACAAAAAACTTGAGTATGTGATTACCCGCCCCGACACGCCTACGCAGTGGATGAACTACCTCGGCAACGGCGGATACAGCGGTATTATTTCCAACACCGCGGGCGGTCTGTCGTTTGACGGCGACCCGTCGAACCGCAGGGTAACGCGCTACAAATTCACCAACCAACCGATTGACCGCCCCGGACGGTACATCTACATCCGCAACGAGGACACGGGCGAATACTGGTCGCCGACATGGCAGCCGGTGCTTAAAGATATGCAGTTTTATGAATGCCGCCACGGTCTGGGTTACACTAAAATCACCGGGACATATGACGACGTACGCACAACGATAACCTATTATATCCCTCCGAAGGCGCGCTATGAAATCTGGGAAGTTGAGATTGAAAACCTTTCTGACAAACCGAAAAACCTTAAACTTTACTCATATGTTGAATTCAGTTTCCACCATGCGTCCTTTGATATGTTGTGCCACTGGCAGACAATGGCGCTTATGTGCGAATTTTACGGGGATAAAATAATATGTGATACCGCCGCAATGCAGATATCCGGTAAAAATATGTATGATTACATATCGACCGATCTGCCGATATGCGGTTATGACTGCTGCCAGCGTGAATTCATAGGCGCATACCGCGACGAATCCAACCCGCAGGTATTGGACGACGGAATTTGCAAAAACAGCATAATGCATTCCGACAATGCCGTGGGTGTTCTCTGCTCTGCTATTACTTTGGCGCCCGGCGAAACAAAGAACGCCACCTATACCCTCGGTGCGACCGAAGACAAGGAAAGCATTGACGCGCAGATAGCCGAAGCGTTTGACAAAGAGAAAAGAGAGGCCGGCTTTAAGGCAATTGCCGACCTTTGGCGGACCCACCTTAACAAGTTGCAGGTAAGCACACCGAACGCGGATATGGACACAATGCTGAACATCTGGCATTCATACCAAACCCGCACCACATTTGACTGGTCAAGGTTTATTTCGGTATATGAGCGCGGGGTTGACCGCGGTTTCGGTTTCAGGGACAGTATGCAAGACGTTTTGGGTGTTCTGCACTCGATCCCCGAACAGTCAAAAGAGCGAATTAAACTGCTTTTATCAATACAGAGAAACGACGGTAACGCAAGAACCGTTTACTACCCCGCAACGGGCGAATCGGTCGGAGGAGGCCGCAGCGACGACCATCTTTGGTCGGTATTCAGCGTTACAAGTTATGTTAAGGAAACAGGCGACTACGCATTTTTGGATGAGGTAGTACCGTATGTAGACGGCGGCGAGGCTACGGTTCTTGAGCACCTTGAAAAAGGTCTTGAATTTACTATGCAGAATTTAGGACCGCACGGAATACCGAAATTTTTGGGCAACGACTGGAACGACAGTCTTTGGCCTATAAGTAACGACGAACAGGGTCGCCCTGCCGAAACAACCTTTGTATTCTTCCAGTTGGCGCACGCCGCGTACGAATTGAGCGCGCTTTTTGCCCATATGGGCCTTGAAAAAAGGAAGAAAAAGGTTGACGAGATATATGAATACTGCCGCTCAAAAACAGACACAATATGGGATGGCGAATGGTTTATAAGGGCATTCACGCCGAGCGGCGAAAAGTACGGCACAAATGACGACGAATGGAACAAAATATACCTTAATCCGCAATCGTGGTCTGTGCTGAGCCGTTTGCCCGACAAGGAAAAGGCAAACTCGGCTATGGATAACGTGCTTAAATACCTTTGCAAAGAAATGGGCATTATATCGCATTATCCCGCCTCGACCGGATTTGACACAAAGCGCAAGTTTTATTATCTCTTCCCTGCCGGCGCGCGTGAAAACGGGGGTTACTTCTTCCACGCAAACACATGGGCTATAATTGCTCTGGCACTGCTTGGCAGAGGTGAGGACGCTTACAGATGCTACACGCTGTCATTGCCGACAAGAAGAAACGACATTGCCGACGTTTGTATGACCGAACCTTATGTATACTCGCAGACTATGTTAGCACCGCCGCACAATCGCGCAGGCGTATGCGTAAACTCCTGGCTCACGGGTACTGCTTCATGGATGTATGTTACGGCCACGCAGTACATTCTCGGCGTGCGTCCCGAACTTGACGGCTTGGTTATTGATCCGCAGGTGCCGAAAGAATGGAAAGAGTACACGGTTGACCGTCTGTGCCGCGGCACAATGTGCCATATTAAAGTGGAAAGAGCCGCCGAAACCGAACTTTTTGTTGACGGAGTAAAGGTTGCCGGAAACACGGTGCCGTGGGAAATGCTTGCCGGTAAAAAAGAGGCTGCGATTTCGCTCAATCTCGGCAACGGACAATAAGGTCTGCCCTACCGCTTTTAGCCGCTGATTTAACTTATAAAACGGCAGAACGCCGAAACCGATAACGGTTTTGGGTTCTGCCGTTATTCGGCAGTTTAAAAAGGAGATGGCACCGAATGACGGTAAAAACCGGATTTAAAAAAGCAATGGCGCTTGTATTATCGGTATTTGTGATTGTAACTTTCAGCGGTTGCGACGGTAATATTAACAGTGCCGATACGAAAATTAAGAACCTGACGGTGGAATATATTGATATCGGGCAAGGCGATTCCACGCTTATACGGCTGCCCGACGGCAGAAATATGCTGATTGACGGAGGGACACAAGCTACAGCCAATCAAATCACCGAACATCTTAAAAACCTCGGAATTGACTCAATAGATATAGTGGTAGCCACGCACCCGCACGAAGACCACATAGGCGGATTGGACGATGTAATAAACAACTTTGAAATAGGCGAAGTGTTTATGCCGCAGATATCGGAAAGGGATATGCCGACCACACGCATATACGAACGTTTCCTGACAGCGGTAAAGTCGAAAGGCTGTTCGGTTTCGCGCGCTGCCGCAGGCACGGTGATATCAAATGAAGACCACCTCAAAATAGACTGTCTTTCCCCTGCCGAAAGTGATTACGGCAATCTTAATAATTATTCGGTAGTTATCAGAATGATATACTATGACATAACATTTTTATTTATGGGTGACGCCGAAACCGAGATAGAGAACCGATTAATCAAGGACTATCCGGATCTGGACGCGGATATTATAAAAGTCGGACATCACGGCAGCACGACCTCAAGCAGCACGAAATTTATTAAAAAGATATCGCCGGCGGTTGCGGTTATATCCTGCGGTATTGACAACCGATACGGGCATCCGCGCCCCGAAATACTTTCGCGATACCGAAAGGCAGGAACCGACATATACAGGACAGACAAGCAAGGCAACATTACTGTTAAATGCAACGGAAGAAATTACACCGTTTCAACCGAAAAATAGACCTTAAAGGGGCGACTGAAAAATGAAATCGGAAACGCTTAAAATCAACCGAAACGGAGAACTTGTGTATATATCCTTCCCGTCGTTTGATAAAACGGGAAAGGTTGCCGCCGCCTTTACCACGCGGCACGGCGGCGTGAGCGAGGGAATATACTCCACCGTTAATATGAGTTTTTCCAACGGCGACAAGCGTGAAAACGTGCTTGAAAACTACCGCCGCGTATGCGAGGCAATCGGTGTTGACTTTAAAAAATGTGTGCTTTCCCACCAGACGCACACCGTGAATATCCGCACCGTTACCGAAAAAGATATAGGCAAAGGAATAACCGCCGAACGGGATTACGACAATGTTGACGGGCTTATTACCGATGTACCCGGAATAGTTCTTGTAACCCAATATGCCGACTGCGTTCCGCTGTTGTTTTTTGACCCGCAAAAAAATGTTATTGCCGCCTCCCACGCGGGGTGGCGCGGAACGGTAGGTAAAATAGGTGCGCTTACGGTTGAGCGAATGGCAGGCGAATACGGCTGCGACCCAAAAAATATACTTGTGGGCATAGCGCCGTCAATAAAGCAATGCTGTTTTGAGGTTGACGAACCCGTGTACAACGAGTTTTTGAAAATAGACTGTGTTGATATCGGCGATGTTTGCGAATATAAGCCTAACGGAAAATACAACATAGACCTGCAAAAAACAAACAAACTGATACTTATGTCGGCAGGCGTACCCGAAAACAACATAACGGTATCCGACCTATGCACCGAATGTGAATATACGCATTTCCACTCCCACAGGGCTGCGGGCGGCAAGCGCGGAAACAACGCCGCACTTATAGCGTTGAAATAATGATATTATGCGAATAGTTTTAAATTAGGGTACATAATTAAAGCATTTCGTTGATATATAAATATGGTCTGTAAAACTCAACATAGTTTTACAGACCATATTATTTTGGGTTATAGAATTATATTTATGTTACTTGTCTTTATACGGCGTAGATGCAACACCGCTGTGTTGCAGGTTTAAAATCATTTTATCCAACCTGTTTTTCCACAATTCTTTAAACCATTTTGTGTTTCCAAACCATTTTACAAGTGTTGGACTGATTGCGTAATATACCTTTATGAACGCTCTGCCAAATTGTGTTTTCGCCAGAATATTGTCGCGATAGCGGCGCAAAGTCCACACCTCGGGGCAATCATAAGAACCATATACGGCAGTAGCTATATAGCAACCACCTGTTGACTGTACGGTATTAACGGCGTTTAAATTATATGGCGGATGTTTGTACTCTTTTATATATACCTGCACCTGCTTTTCAAGTTTTAGTATTTCATTGCTCTTTTGAGTTCTTAAATCAGCCGATGGAAGTATGGAAAGTTTCTTACCGTCTTTTAATGCTATACTATTCATATGATCACAATCAACAGCGATCAAAGTTTTAAGACTTTTAATTTTGAGTTCGCCCTCAGTATTATCTATTATGTCCTCAAGAAGAGTCTCGCATGCAAAAAAAGTTATAGTTATATTATTAAGTCGCTCAAGTTGCGGACAATCAAAATAAGGGAAATCAGAAGTTGAATTTGAGATCCAATTTATAAAATCTTTCGCTCGCTCAAATTGTTTGTGATAATGAATTTCATCTGTTTTATGATCAATCTTATGAATTTCGTTTTTATATTCTTCTTCAATTGAAATGCCCATATCACTTGCCTGCATTAAGAACACAAGAGACACTTTGGAGCAAAAGACGGAGTGCCAGTGTGCAAATAAAATAAATGTTCGGGCAGTTTCAAAATCTTTAATTTCAGCAATAGCACGATCTATAAAAGAGTTAAACTGATTTACCAAAATGTTATAAAATTTGACATATATTTTTCCTGCATCTTTTTCTTTTTTATGCCGATAAATATTGTCCAATAAATCTTTTATGCATTTACTTATATCGTCAGAGTAATAATTAAAAAATTTATCGAATTTCTCTTGAGAGCCTGCTAAGCTAAGTGACGCGGCTGCTAAACTTATGCAATTAATTTTTGTTAAAATGATTTTTTCGATTACATCATAACTGGATTCATCATAATTTACTTCAGATAAAAGTCTTAGAGCTTCTAGCCATTCTCCATTTGATAATAACTGATCGGCGTTTTGCAATACCGGTAATATATCACAATTAGACATAGCATTCACCTCTCAACTGTGTATCCGCAATTACTGCACTGATATGTAACTTTCTTTTTCCCAAGAGCGCCTGCAGCCAATCCAATAGGTCCTAAGAAAAAAACACCGGCGGTAGCTTTTTTACCGCTAAATCCCCCTGTTCTTTCACTCACAGATCTTAAATGGCCCAATCTGCACTTAGGACATAATGTAAATTCTAAATTAGTCATAACTATCATCCTCCTATAAAATAAAAAAGCAAATTCTTATCTTTAACACAATATTAACACAAAAAAATGTTAAAGTCAAGAAAAATCTTATCTTTAACATTAAAGGAGTTAATATGAAAATTTATGATTTTAATGGAAAAAAGAATATTTGTGGAGAAAGAATACATAAAGCAAGAAGAAAACAGCACCTTACCCAAAGCGATCTAGCGGCAAAATTACAAATAAACGGGATAATGATTGAACGCGACAGTGTATCAAGAATTGAAATAGGCACAAGATTTGTTGCCGATTATGAACTTCGGGAACTTTCAAAAATTTTAAAGGTCTCTGTCAACTGGTTGTTAGGAATTAATGAAATCAATTATCCTATGATAAATGGCGAGCAATAAAATAGTAGAATAGCCAACAAACAAAATCACCGAGGACGGTCTTTTAATGACTGTTCTCGGTGATTGTTTTTTAAAGTTTTACCGCCAACCGATTATTTAAGTACATTTGAACGGTCGGTATATACGGTGTGAAGTATC
>CAVKHV010000045.1:0-12397 GCA_963656085.1 Agathobacter sp. | reverse complement strand
TTACAGATTTATAAGAAATTCAGATTAAAACAGAATAGGAAAAGTGTGCAGACAAAACGCCCGCACACCTTAAGATTAACTCCTATCTATTTGCAGGTGATTTTTATACTGTCGCCCGCGGTTAATAAAACCTTTGCTTTGCCGGATATTTTGCCGGAAATAATTAAATCAACAATTTTATCCTCAACTTCGCGGCGAACTATCTTGCGTACATCACGCGCTCCCGTAGCTGCGGAATCGCATTTGTCGGCAATATACCCTGTAACTTTATCATTATACGAAAGCTCGATTTCTTTATCTGCCAAGGAATTGCTGAGTTCGTCTAATACGAGCGCTGCAATTCGTTCAATACCGCATTTTTCAAGTTTGTTAAAGACGACAATTTCATCAACACGACCCAAAAATTCAGGGCGTAAAAATTCTTTCAGTGCTGCATAATACTTTTCTTTATTTGCGCTTTTTTGTGTTTTGCCGAAGCCAAGTGCAACCTCTCCCCCATTGCTTCCCGCATTTGAAGTCATAACTATAACACAGTTTTCAAAATTGATATGCCTGCCCTGTGAATCGGTAACGCGACCGTCGTCCAAAATCTGCAAAAGAATATTAAGAACATCCGGGTGCGCTTTTTCTATTTCATCAAGCAGGATAACACTGTAGGGCTTCCTTCTGACTTTTTCGGTGAGTTGACCCGCTTCGTCATACCCAACATATCCGGGAGGCGCGCCTATCAGTTTGGCTACCGAATGCTTTTCCATATATTCAGACATATCAAGCCTAATAAGAGTTTCGGGCGTGTCGAACAGTTCGCTTGCAAGTTCCTTTACAAGTTGAGTTTTGCCGACACCTGTGGGACCTACAAATATAAACGATGCCGGTCTGCGATGCGAAGTAATTTGAACAGTAGACCTTCTGACACCGTTGGCGACCGCCTTAATCGCTTCATCCTGACCGATTATTTTTTTCTTTAAACGGTCTTCAAGCGTTGCTAACTTTTGCAGGCTGCTTTCCTTAATCTTCACCGCCGGTATACCGGTCCATAATTCAATAACCTTTGCCAGATCGTCAACCGTAACTTTGTTGTCCGATGCCGGTATATACAACTCGTCAGCCTTACTTTTGAATTTTGCAAGATCCGATTTTACCAGCGCCAATTGCTCGTAATCCGTATTATTAAGGTCGGATTCAAGGTTTTCCTCCTTTTCGGACAGTTCGGCAATTTTTTTATTTACTTTATACAACTCGTCAACAAACTTGTTACGCAGCGAAGCGCAGGAACAGGATTCGTCCAACAAATCTATTGCTTTGTCGGGCAAAAAGCGGTCATTAATATATCTTTCGGAAAGGCGAACAGCGTCTATTATAATATTGTCTGAAACGGTAACGCCGTGATACCCCTCGTAATATCCTTTTATGCCTTTAAGAACCTCAATTGTTTCTTCTATTGAAGGTTCCTCAATCACGACGGGCTGAAACCTTCTCTCAAGCGCAACATCCTTTTCGATATATTTGCGGTATTCATTAAAGGTTGTAGCGCCGATAACCTGAATCTCGCCGCGCGACAACGCGGGTTTCAGAATATTTCCGGCATTCATCGAACCCTCCGAATCGCCTGCGCCCACCAGATTGTGAATTTCATCAATAAAGAGAATAATATTGCCTGCCTGTTTCACTTCGTCAATAAGACCTTTTATGCGGCTTTCAAACTGACCTCTGAACTGTGTGCCGGCAACCAGCCCGGTAAGGTCAAGCAAACAAATTTCCTTGTCTGCAAGGCGCGCAGGTATGTCGCCGTTTGCAATTTTTATGGCAAGTCCCTCCGCAATTGCGGTTTTACCTACGCCGGGTTCTCCGATAAGGCAGGGATTGCTTTTTGAGCGGCGCGATAATATCTGAATAGTACGATAAAGTTCGCGGTCTCTGCCGATTATACGGTCAAGTTCGCCGCGGCGTGCCTTATCCGTAAGATTTGTGCAGAATTGCTCGATATATTTGCGGCGTTTCTGTTTTTTCTTTTCCTTCTTTTCGCCCTCTCCGCTCTTTTTATCTTCGGCTGTTTCGGCTGCTTTTTCAGTGTCGGCATTTTCTGCCGCTGTTCCGAGATTGCTGAATAAATTATTAACAAACGGGAATGTAGCGGCACCGCCGGCTGTAAAGGCGTTTTCATCGTCCTCATCATCGGCAGAATCGCCCATGATATCAAGCAGCTGCTCGCTCATAGCCTCGATATCATCATCTGTTATTCCCATCTTTTCAACCATATCGGTTATGGGTTTTATGCCTGATTCTTTGGCGCAAACAAGGCAGAGTCCTTTTTGCTCGGAAAGTTGATCTCCTCTCATTTCCTGAAAAAAGACTACGGCAGGTCTTTTGCCGCATTTATAACACATTTTCATATATAGCATTTTCCTCCGATATTTGCTCGGTATTTACCGGTTCATTGTATCATTATATAACTGTTTCCGTGATAATTTATGAACGGTAAGTTAAAAATTTAATGAAGTGAATTTCGAACAAAAAAACTTAAATATAAAACTGCCGTTCAAATCGTCAACCGTGATAAACTTATTTTGTGACAACATAACGTACCTTGATAAAAGAAAGCACAAAAGATAAATAATCAACAGTGCTTTAGGAATACCTAGCAGACCGCCGAGCAGTGAATTCAATTTGCCTATCACGGGGATTTTATTTATAATTCCTGCCAGTTTGGCAATCCACCGAAACAGCAGTAAAAACACAATAAAGAGAATCAGGAAAGCAACAGCCGTAATCAAGGCAGTCACAGGAGTCTTGATTGCTTTTTTAACAGCGGAATGTGCTAATCCACCGTCAAATCCCCCCGAAATAATACCGTCTGATTTTTCGTTCGAGTTTTTAAAATAATTTGAAACATATTTAGGTAAAACATCATTGATATCACGGCTGCTGTTCGATTTAAAATCATCAATAATATTTTGTGATATTTTATCCCCGACTACATCGTCATATATATAATCGGCAGCCATAAATCCTAAATATGAGGCAAGAACAAGGGCTAAAAGTAAACCGATAAGGCTTATAACAGTTGAAACAAAGCCTTTTTTGTATGCATAATAAATCGTTAAAATTCCGGCAGCCGCCAAAATAATGTCAATAATAATGTTCATACTAAACCTCGAAAACAACAAATTTTGATTTTGATATAGCTGCTACATCACCGGATCTCAACAATGCTATATAATATGTGTTATAACCGCAATCTATACTTTTAGAGCGCTTACCGTCGTATGAATAAACATCAATACTGTCGTTAAGCAAAAAAGCGGCACTGTCGCCGTTTAACGCAACACCCTTAACAGCGCCTTTTACCGAAAAAGATTTTACTTTTTCGCAATCGTTATCATATATTACAACATTATTCTCGGAATAATCTCCGCCTTTGCTGCTTACAAACACCGATTCGCCGCTTAGCGTTGTATCATAATACAGGAACCCGTTATCAGCCGACTCTTTCACGCACTTGCAGTCGTCCCAATCAAAAAAGTTGTAGCCACCGTCATATACGGCAACAAAATATCCGCCTATATCGCTAAGTTCGGTAACAATTGCACCGTTAATTATTTCGGTGGCAATCGGTTTTGAACTGTCATATTCAAAAATAGAAATTTTTGAATATGACACGCCGTTTTGAGTGTAGACTTCCGCAGTTGCCACCTTACTGCCTCTGTTATTTAAAGAAAGTGCGGAAACAAGATTATCAGCAAAATATCTGGTGTATGTCTTTTTAAAATCATCATCATATACAGTAACCGCGGCGGCGTATCCCGTCGCCTTTGTAGCAAACGCCGAGTAGCCGTTGCGCGTTATGCAACCTGCAAAAATTGTATCCGTCATTGAATTTTCTGTTTTCAATTCATAGTCGTTAAGAATTTTAACACCGTAGCCGCCCACATCGTAAACAAGGGTCCGCGCCTCAGAAGTTTTCATGGTCGGATTTGAAAATCCGTGTTGACAGTACAGCATTTCTTTACCGTTTGTGTTAAACACTTGCAAAAACGAATCGGATAATATATAAGAAACATTGCCGACGCATTTAATTGCACTGACTGCGCTGCTTTGCAGTTCAGCCGGAATTTCGCCGTTCCCCATTGCCGAATATGCATTTTGCACCGATTCGCTTATACCGGTCGGTAATGCAAAATGAAAAGCGGCAACAATAATGATTACAGCGGCGCATATTCCGTACGACACGCGGATTTTTAAAGAGCGGAATCGTTTATTACCCTTAATAATTTTAAACGCTTTTCCTTGCTTGTCGGAAGGTTTCACGGCACTCCTTGTCTTACCCGCAAAACTATGCTTTTTATGCCGCTTCTCCGCTCTTTTGTTTTTTTCTTTTTCAATTTTTTTCAAATCGGGAACCGGATGCATAGTAATATTATCCTGAGCATCCTTAGTGCGATTGGCGCTTTTATCGGATTTATTGAATGCAAATTTCATTTTTGGGGGCTTTTTAAACTTCTTTCTTTTGTATTCAGCCATTATCAAAATTCCTCATATTCATAAAAGACTTTGTTTAAAAACAGCGCGTGCGGCTTTACGGTAGTTCCTGCAAGCGAGCGATCCTTTGACTCCAATATTTTATGTATGTCACGCGGATCCGTTTTACCTTCATTTACATTAAGAAGCGTTCCGACAATTATTCTAACCATATTATAAAGAAATCCGTTGCCGGTAATACTGAAAACCACGGTGTCGTCATCCGTAAAAAAACGCGATTCGTAAATTTTTCTGACAGTAGAGGCTGCTTTGCTTCCCACCGATGAAAACGCAGTAAAATCGTATTCCCCGATAAATTCAGCAGCCGCTTTATTCATAAGATCGATATTAAGGTCGCGCGGATAGAGTAATGAATATTTATAATCAAACGGGTCACGTATACGGGAATTCCTTATTCTGTAGATGTAATTCTTGCCCTTACAACTGTATCTTGCATGAAAATCATCGGGCACTTCCCTACAATCGGTAACCGAGATATCTGACGGAAGATGGGCGTTTGCCGCCATAATTATTTTAGAGGTTTCAAGACGTGTTTCACTTGAAAAGTGGCAACAATACATATTTGCATGCACGCCGGCATCGGTGCGGCTGCATCCCGTAACCCCGTCAATGTTTCCAAGCGATTTTAAAAGTGCGTCAAACACTTTTGCCTGAACCGAAACACCGTTTTTTTGTACCTGCCAACCGCAATAATCCGTACCGTCATATTTAAGTGTAAGCAAAAATTTTTTCATTACTTCACCCTAATAAATCAAAAAGTAATATTCAGTATGATAACGGCAGCGACAGCAACACAAATAATAAACAGTGCCATCAGATCTCTCGCGGTATAACGCATAGTTACAAGCCGCGTTCTGCCGACGCCCCCGGTATAACATCTGCATTCCATCGACGCCGCAAGTTCATAAGCACGGCGTATTGATGAAATAAAAAGCGGTATAAGTATCGGGATGAGCGCTTTAACACGCGAAAAAAGTCCGCCGCTTTCAAAATCGGCACCGCGTGCTTTTTGTGCATTCATAATTTTATTTGTTTCATCTATTAAAATAGGAATAAACCTAAGGGCTATGGTCATAGTCATAACAACCATATGAACAGCCGAAGATAATCCTATCCACTTAAGCGGAGACAGCAGCTTTTCAAGTGCATTTGCAAGTGAAGTGGGCGTTGTGGTGTAAGTAAGCATAGCACTTGCTATTATAAGCAAAATCACCCTTAATGCCATAAACCCGGCGCGTTCAAGCCCGCTTACCGTTATTTTAAATACCCAAAATTTTAAAAGCACTCTGCCTTCTCCGGCATATAGCGCATTTAAAACGGCGGTCAGTATGATTACGGGCAGTATAGCTTTAATGTTTTTCAGATACATTTTTAAAGGAACTTTTGACATAAACACAAGCACAAGCAAAAAAAGAGCCAAAAAGCCCAGCGAAGCAAAGCCGGACGCCGTGAAGATAAGAACAATATATGCTATAAGAAACAAAAATTTTGTCCGCGGGTCGGTCTTGTGCAGAACAGAACCGGTTTCAATATATTGTCCGAATGTAATGTTACCCATATTGTTTTCCTTGCTTTATTCTCATAAGTTCATTAAACATATCATTGACAGTAAAAATATCCTTACTGATTTTAAATCCTCTGTTATTAAGTTCCACGGCAATTTTGGACATTTCCGGAACATCAAGCCCGATTTTTATAATACTGTCAGCATCCGAAAATACTTCGTGTACCGTTCCGAGTTTATAAATTTCGCCCTTGTTTAAAACCAGCAGCCTGTCACACACCGAGGACATATCCTCCATACTGTGCGACACAATAATTACCAAACTTCCGGTTCTGTCACGGTAATCTTTAACCATTTTTAAAACCGCAGCCTTACCTGTTGGGTCAAGACCGGCAGTGGGTTCATCAAGAATCAGACATTCAGGTTCCATTGAGATTATCCCTGCAATGGCACACCGCCGTTTTTCGCCGCCCGAA
This sequence comes from Agathobacter sp., assembly GCA_963656085.1. Lineage (GTDB taxonomy): Bacteria > Bacillota > Clostridia > Oscillospirales > Acutalibacteraceae > CAVALG01. Next base: position 5,878 of record CAVKHV010000045.1, on the reverse strand, counting down.
AGGTCAAACGGAGATTTTTGAAACAAATCGGTTTTAAGGCCGACAATATCGGCACTCTTTAAAACCCGCTCGTAAATTTCCTCCTCCGAAAGACCCATATTTGACGGACCGAAGGCTATATCTTTATAAACGGTTTCTTCAAATAATTGATATTCGGGATATTGGAATACGAGTCCCACCCTGAACCGTATTTTCTTTATATCTTTCGGATTTTCCCAGATATCCCTGCCATCCAGAAAAACGGTTCCGTCAGTGGGTTTGTAAAGTCCGTTTAAGCACTGCATTAACGTCGATTTACCGGAACCGGTGTGACCGATTACACCGATGATCTCATTTTTTTCAAATCCGAACGAAATGTTTTTAAGCGCCGGCACTTCGGCGGCACCGGTCTTATAAGTGTACGAGAGATTTTTAACTTCTAAAAACGACAAATTTATCCCTCCGAAAACGCCTTGATAATATCTGCAACACATTCGTCGGCAGTTAAAATTTCGCTCGGTACGTTTATACCGGCGGCATTAAGTTTTTGCGCAAGTTCGGTAACCTGCGGAATATCAAGCCCCAATTCACGCAAACGCTTTGAATGTGAAAAAACATCTTTCGGTATTCCGTCCAATTCGATTTCGCCGTTGTTTAAAACGACGATTCTGTCAGCCAACGCAGCCTCGTTCATATAATGCGTTATTAAAACTACTGTTATTCCCTTTTCACGACAAAGATTTATCAGCGTCGAAATGACATCTTTCCGCCCCTGCGGATCAAGCATGGCAGTAGGCTCGTCCAACACAATGCATTGCGGTTCCATAGCGATAACGCCTGCTATGGCGACACGCTGTTTTTGTCCGCCGGACAGATTATACGGGGATGATTTCCTGTATTCGTACATTCCCACGGATTTTAATGCGGCGTCTACCCTATCACGCATTTCGTCAGGGGGGACACCGATATTTTCAAGTCCGAAAGCCACATCTTCCTCAACGATCGAGGCGACTATCTGGTTATCGGGGTTCTGAAATATCATACCGACTGTTTTTTTAATATCTATTTCGTGTGATTCATCTGTCGTCAGCATACCGGCAACCTCAACAGTTCCGGAAGTCGGCTTGTTAAGTCCGTTAAGGAGTTTTGCAAGGGTTGATTTCCCGGAACCGTTGTGCCCCAATACAGCAACAAAGCTTCCCTTTTTCAAATCAAGCGAAACGCCTTTTAAAACGGAAAAAACGCGATCCTCATTTTCGTATTCATATGTCAGATCCCTGATTTTTATAATACTATCCATACAGTCACCATGTGTCGATCAATATGCTTTAAATATGCCATACCGTCGTATTGCCGCAAGGCAGGACAATGTTTTTATCGGTTATTTTTAAACCGATCTCATCGGTTGCAACGGTACCGTTTCTGTCCTTAACAACGCATTCTTTAACCAAATAATCAAGAATGGTAGGCGATATACCGGCAGTATAGGTATTAAGCAGAAAAAAACGTGCATCATCACTGAGCAACTTCGATATCTTGATAAGCAACGGTGAAATATGCTGTTCGAGTTTCCAAACCTCTCCGTCAGGTCCGCGGCCATAGGAGGGCGGATCCATAATAATACCGTCGTACTTGTTGCCGCGACGAATTTCCCTATCGACAAATTTTACACAATCATCAACCAGCCATCGTACCGGTCGTTCTTTAACGCCGCTTGCGGCTGCATTTTCCTTTGCCCACTGCACCATACCTTTTGACGCGTCAACATGGGTAACGGAAGCACCGGCTTTAAGGCAAGCGACGGTCGCGCCGCCGGTGTATGAAAAAAGGTTCAAAATTTTAAGCGGATGACTGCTTTCGTTAATAAATTCGGTCATCAAATTCCAATTAACAGCCTGTTCGGGAAATAAACCGGTATGTTTAAATCCCATCGGTTTTAAATTGAAGGTCAGGTTGCGATAATTTATACTCCAAACGTCCGGTACGTGACGGCGTTTTTCCCAACTTCCGCCGCCCTTATCGGAACGGTGATACACAGCGTGAGCCTTATTCCATAACGGGTTTTTCCGAGGAAAATCCCAAATTGCCTGCGGCTCGGGACGAATAAGGATAATATCGCCCCATCTTTCAAGTTTTTCGCCGTTTGACGCGTCAATCAATTCATAGTCATTAAAGTCTTTTGAATACCTCATTTATCCTTGATTCTTTCTTTTATTACTCCGGCTACCGATTCGGCAAGACGATTGATAAGGTGTACATCTTCGCCCTCGATCATCACCCTGATCAAAGGTTCTGTGCCCGAAGCTCTTACTAAAATGCGGCCGTTATCTCCGAGTGCTTTTTCAGCTTCTGAAATTGAGGCAATAATGCCCTCGTCGGTTTTTAAAAGCGGTTTCTGTTCGGAAGAGGCGGTGATGTTAACCATTACCTGAGGATACGATTTCATAACGCTTGACACGGCAGAAGCCGATTCCTTTTTACGCGCCATTATTGCGGCAAACTGAAGGGCTGATAGCTGTCCGTCGCCTGTTGTAACAAACTTTTTAAATATTATATGTCCGGATTGTTCGCCGCCTATAGCATAATCTTTTTTAAGCATTTCTTCCAAAACATAACGGTCGCCTACAGTGGTAACGGCAACATCAATTCCCTGTTCCGCGGCAAATTTTTTAAATCCGATATTAGTCATAACGGTTATAACGGCAGTATTATTGGTAAGCTGTCCGTTTTCCTTCATATCCGCTGCAAAAACCGCAATCAATTTATCACCGTCAATCAGCGAGCCGTTTTCGTCAACCGCTAAACAACGGTCCGCGTCGCCGTCAAACGCAAATCCGACATCTATGTCATTGCCGTTTACAAAATCGGTAAGTTGGTCAAGGTGGGTTGAACCGCAATCAAGATTTATATTAACTCCGTTCGGTTGATATGAAAGCATATGGCATTCGGCACCGAGAGAAGTGAAAAGTTTTTGTGCGGTGACAGAGGCGCTGCCGTTTGCACAGTCAAGCGCAATTTTCAATCCGTCAAGCCGTACATCTATTGTGGATGCAAGGTGCGCAATATAATCGTCAACATAATCCGGGCGGCGGAACACGCTTCCGAGTTCACCGCCTACCGCACCGGGAATTGAGGAAAGTTTATTAAATATAATATCCTCTATTTCATTTTCTACGGCATCCGGTAATTTATAGCCGTTTGAATCAAATATTTTTATGCCGTTATATTCACACGGGTTATGTGAAGCGGATATCATAATACCTGCGTCAAAACCTTTTTTCTTTGTAAGATAAGCAATTGCCGGTGTAGGAATATAGCCGACAAGCACAACGTCCGCACCGACCGAGCAAAGTCCTGCCGCAAGTGCCATTTCAAGCATATTTGTCGACACGCGCGTATCCCCGCCTATAAGTATTTTTGGTTTTGTTTCCTCACGCTTTGTAAGTACATAAGCCGCAGCACGACCTATGTTCATTGCAAGTTCGCATGTAAGTTCCGAGTTTGCAATTCCTCTTACACCGTCAGTTCCGAATAATTTTCCCATACTGTCAACTCCTAACTAAAATTAAAAAATAGGTGCCTGAACATTATCAGGCAGTTTAATACCCAAATGCTGATATGCGGCGCGCGTAACGCACCTTCCGCGGTTTGTTCTTGCCAAAAAGCCGATCTGCATAAGATACGGCTCATACACATCTTCAATAGTTACCGACTCTTCGCCTATAGCAGCCGCAAGTGTTTCCAAACCGACAGGACCGCCGCCGTACGTCTTAATTATTGTAGTAAGCATCAGACGGTCAAAATCGTCAAGTCCCAATTCGTCAATTTCAAATCTTGCAAGAGCGGATATTGCAACCTTTTCCGTAATTTCACCGTCAAATTCCACCTGTGCAATATCGCGCACTCTTTTCAAGAGTCTGTTTGCGATTCGCGGAGTTCCTCTTGAGCGCGATCCTATTTCAAGCGCCCCGGCTTTGTCTATCGGGACGCCTAATATACCGGCTGAACGTATTATTATTTCGGATAACTGTTCGGGAGTATACAACTCAAGACGCATAAGCACCCCGAAACGGTCACGTAAAGGCGCGGATATCTGTCCTGAACGCGTGGTAGCGCCGATAAGCGTAAATCTTTTCAAATCAAGCCGTATAGATCTTGCCGAAGGACCTTTGCCGATAAAAATATCAATTTCTCTGTCCTCCATCGCAGGATAAAGAATTTCCTCAACCGCGCGTGAAAGTCTGTGAATTTCGTCAATAAAAAGCACATCGCCGTCTTCAAGCCCCGTAAGAAAAGAAACAAGGTCTTTTTGCGACTCTATAGCGGGTCCGGATGTAATTCTAATATTAACGCCCATTTCATTTGCTATTATTCCGGCAAGCGTGGTTTTACCAAGGCCCGGAGGACCGTAAAGCAATACGTGATCAAGCGGCTCACCGCGCTGCAGGGCGGCTTTTATGTATATTTTCAAATTTTCCTTTACTTTATCCTGACCGATATATTCATCAATATGCTGCGGTCTTAACGAGAGTTCAACTTCACGGTCATTCTCATTATATTGCGGGTCAAGGTATCTGTTTTCAAAATCATTGGTTTCAATCATAAACTTACCTCGTCATGGATTTTAAAGCCGATTTAATCAGTTCTTCAACAGAAAGCGACTGATCCAGACGGCTTACGGCAAGGGCGGCTTCGCTTTGGGTGCAGCCAAGCGCCACAAGTCCCTCGATCGCTTCGGCAACATTTGAAAAAGATGTTGCGTTGCCGACAGACGCGACATCCTCCGAAACAATGTTTGCGCCGCCGAGTTTATCTTTAAGTTCCAAAACTATTCTCTGTGCCGTTTTGGAACCTATGCCGCTTACAGCCGTTAAGGCTTTATAATCGCCCGACGCAATAAACAGTGCGATTTTTTCCGGAGAAAATTCAGATAAAATCGCAATCCCGGTTTTAGCACCTACGCTGTTTACGGACGTCAGTAATTTAAAGAGTTCCAGTTCTTCTTTCGTCGCAAAAGCGTACAGATCCATTGCGTCTTCCCGTACCGAAAAAAAAGTGTACACAAAAATTTCGGAACCCCTTTGCGGAAATTTATTAACAGTATAAGATGAAGCGGTGCAAAAAAATCCTATGCCGCCGCACTCAATCACCATATAATTAACGCCGCTTTCGGCTAATTTACCTCTCAGTGAATATATCATACTTTCCCTTTCTCCTTTAATCTTCCAAGTAAAGAACCGGAGACATGTCCGTGACAAACTGCAAGCGCCAATGCGTCAGCCGCATCATCCGGTTTCGGAGGTTTTGCAAGTCCTAATAAACCTCGCGTCATTTCAATTATCTGTGATTTTTCCGCCCTTCCGTATCCGGAAATTGATTGTTTGACCTGAAGCGGAGTATATTCATAGATCGGCACCCCGTTACGCTCGGCAGACAGCAAAATCACGCCCCTTGCCTCCGCAACGTCAATTGCGGTAGTTGTGTTGGTGTTAAAATAAAGTTTTTCAACCGACACCGCGTCAATTTTAAATTTAGAAAATATCTCGTTCATTCCGTCATATATCTCATTAAGACGCTGTGAAAACGGTTTGCCTGTCGGCGTTGTGATCGCGCCGAAAGAAATCGGAGTGAATTTATAACCGTTATATTCCACAATGCCGAAACCGACAATTGCATAACCGGGATCTATGCCTAAGATCAACATATTTGCCTCACTGTAAATTGTTTTCGTATAATTATATCATACAATTACGAATTTGGCAACGAAATAACCGTAAAAAGTTTGTATCAAGTTTTTGAAGTGAATTCCCAAAGTAAATTCCACAGTAGGGAAGCGGTGGAAATAAGTATGGGAAAACAATGGAATTTAGTGTGGGAAAAGGGAAATTTAATACAATCT
>CAVKHV010000044.1:0-12483 GCA_963656085.1 Agathobacter sp. | reverse complement strand
CAAAACAACACTTCCGGCGGCATTGCCTTATGACAATGCCGTCGCGTGTCGTCAGAAGAAGTAACTTTAATGTCAAAATAGTGCTAACTTAAAAATAAGATGTGCATTTACACGCACTCGAATATATAATTAAATTGCATATGATATGGATATCGCCGACCTAACCGCACGGCGAAAATCACAGGAGAATACAAGATGAACAGAGTAATTAAAAAAATTACGGCAATCATAGCGGCAATATCCCTGATAACAACGGTATTTGCCGGTGTGTTTACGGTGTCGGCAGTTAATACCGATGTTTATACAGCCTTTGAAAAACACACCTTTGAGGGTGAAATTAAACTTGGGTACAGACTGCACATACCCGAAAATTACGACGAAACAAAAAAATATCCGGTTGTCGTCTTTTTGCACGGTTTAGATGCGCGTGGCTCGGATAACAACAAACAGTTAAGTGTGTTTATCGACGATCTTTTTGCTTCGGAAACGAGTGAATTGCACGATGCGATAGTAATTGCGCCGCAGTGCCCGCCGAATAAAAGATGGGTAGACGCCGTAGGCGTTGACGGTTGCTACAGTTCTGACGAACTGCCCGAAACCGATCAGCTGAAAACCGTTATTCAGCTTATAGAGCATATAAAAGAAACATATTCTGCTGATAATGACCGTGTGTATGCAATGGGTCTTTCTATGGGCGGATACGGAACATGGGATTTAATAACACGCCATCCGTCTGTCTTTGCGGCTGCTTTGCCGATATGCGGTGCGGGCGACCCTGCAAAGGCTGAAATTCTTTCAAAAATACCGATATGGACGCTGCACGGCAATAAAGACAAGGTTGTCGACTTTGCGACAAGCACTCCCGTTATGGTAAAAGCCATACGCCAATTTGCGGATAACAGACTTAAATATGATGAACTTGACGGTTGGGGGCACGAGGCTTGGGAGTATGTTGAAAAACATCCCGAGTATATAACATGGCTGTTTTCGCAAAAATATGACCGTGATGACAACGACCGCCCCTGTGCAACACACACCTACGGCGAAGAAGATACGGTTAAAAAAACCTGCTATTCGGGCTATACATACAGGGTTTGTTCAAAATGCGGATATGTTAAAAAATATAATTATGATTATTCAAGCCATACTTACAAAAGTGTGACAACCGAAGCAACCTGCACAACAGGCGGATATACTACCAACACCTGCACGGTTTGCGGATATGTTCTTATAAATAATAAGGTTGACCCGCTTGACCATAATTATACCGCGGTTACAACCCCAAAAACCTGTACGACCGATGGAAACATAAAATACACCTGCTCACGCTGCAGCAGCAGCTATTCCGTACCTATACCCGCATCACATAATGTAGGTAAATGGGAAATTATTACGGAACCGACCTATTCTGAAGCAGGGCAAAGGAAAGGCACATGTAAAGACTGTTACGGGAATGTGCTTCAATATATATTACCTTTAAAAGAGGGTACTGCATACGATTGGAATTATGCGGATAAAAGTGTCGGGGAAACGGTTGCGGCGTCAACACTCGAAAATTCAGCCGTAATTCCGGGTACTTCTGCCGATAAAGTAACATACAACGCCGCCGGATATTTGCAAATTCCGGCAAATCCTGAGTATACATCAGTGCTTTTCAACACTCCTACGGGATTTGAACCATATAAATTTACTATGACTGCCCCGAATAATGCAGGAGGCAGCAATGGCGACAGTGCGGGCGCAGGCGCAGCGGTTATAGGAAATATAACCTACGGCAGCGGCGATTCTGCAGTGAGCAAACCGTGCTTTGTGTGGGTTGTTTCTGTGACCGAAAGTAACGGCTGTCGCGGCGCATATTTGATTATGCAGGATCAAAGCGGAAAAATATTGCTCAGAAAACCGCTTAATCTGTCAAAAAACGGGGTATATACCGGTTCCAATCAATATAAGGACGCTATGAATGTAGCGGATATAGGTGCTTCAAATGTTGCTAATCTTACGCACACATATACGGTAACCGCAAACGGAAGTTCCGTTACGGTAGCTGTTAAATCAACTTATTACAGCAAACTTCAAAACGCAACATACTCTGCCGACGCAGAGCCCATAACAATTACCGCGGATGACTTTGCAAAAATTGATGACAGTATTACTTCTTTCACACCTATGTTCGGGCTTGCAAGAAGTTATTGGGGTATAGGAACCTATAATTTCAATTCAAGATATTATTCTGTAAAATCCGAGTATATTAAATGTACAAGTGAGAACTGCAAACATCAAAATACCAAAATAATAGATAAAATTCCTGCAACCTGTGTGGCAGCAGGAAAGACCGAAGAAGTAGTCTGTGCCGATTGCGGCGCTCATATTTCGGGCGGTGAGACAATAAAAGCGCTCGGTCATGATTATAAGACCGTAACGGTAGAGTCAACCTGTGAAAAAGCGGGAACTACAACAACAACCTGCTCACGCTGCGACTATAAGGATGTTAAAACATTACCGCTTAAAGAACATACACGCAGCGAGTGGATAACAGACACCCCGGCAACCGCAACCGAGAACGGCAGCAAACATATCGAGTGTACCGTTTGCCATAAGGTGCTTGAAACCGCAATTATACCAAAGGTTAAAATGCTTACGGGCGATGTAAACGGCGACGGTAAAATAACCATAGATGACGCTGTTGAGGTACTGAGGTATGGGGCGGAAATAACGGAGTTAAGCAATGAAGCACTTGCGGCAGCCGACGTAAACGGCGACGGCAATGTCAATATAAATGACGTAATACTTATTCTGCAATACGATTCGGAAATAATCTCCGAATTCCCCGTGAATAAGAAATAAAGAGCAACACTAATGTCGGAACCTCCGGCAGACGGAGGTTCACTTCTGTAATATCTATAACTCGGAGGGATAAATATTGAAGATATTTAAGCGTATTTTTTCTGTGCTGCTATCACTCGTTATTGTAATGGTAATTACGTCGTTTCCTTTAAGTGCAGTTTCGGCAGATGCTATAAGTGGCGGTAACTATTGCTGGAACTATTCAAGCGTAGGCGGTAAAACGGACTATTACGAAACAATGGCAATGTCTAATTTTATTATCAGCCAAGATCGTTTCGGTAAATATGACAATGAATATTTAAATTATAATGACCGCCAAAATCTTGGGTTTTATCTTTACGGCAACAGCAACACCTCAAAATACCGCCCCGGTAACAATACACAGGCAGTTGTGGTAGATAATATGGTTAAAGACGGTAAGGAGGTTGCGCCCAAGGCGTTTAAAATAAACGGTGGGTTTGAAACGAATTATCGGCCTACGGGTACGGTTGCGGCTTCGCTTTCGGGCGTTGTGCTGGCAAAAGATAAATCCGGATATTATACATACCACCCATATATTTCATCCGGAGGAACAGTATACGCCGCATTCCTTTACTCTCCGGTTAATGAGGAATCAAGCAGTGATCGCCTTGAGGCTATCAGCACAACTAATGCGGTATCGGGTCGCTTCTTTATTAGCGATATACCTATTGTTAGCGCGGAGTACAACGGTAAGTCGATATCGGTTACTGAGGTTTCGGGTGGGCAAAGTTTGGCAAACAGCGGTAAATTTGCAAAATTGGCAAACGCTTTTGCGGAGAGTGGAATTATCCCTGCCGACAAAACTGTTCCCGAAGCGTTTGCAACAGCGGATTATGCCGATGTAACCATAGATTACAATGCGGGTGTTTCGGGCGGCACAATTACCCTTAATTATGCAATAAATTATAAATTTGCAAGCGGCAATATTATCTCCTTCCGTATGGCACCGCTTGTTATTACCGCGTCAGGCTATAAAATAGGTTCGGCAACAGCCGAAACGGTATATTCATCCGAAGACTATAACAACAGTAAATATGAACATACCGACTTTAAGCAAAAATTCGGTTATGCATACTGTATGCTTGACCGCTCAAATTCACAAGGGTTTGCAACCGTAAATTCGGCTTCCGTATCCACCGCAACCGAAACGCGCGAATATAAATATGACAGCGCGACTACCGGCTATAAGGATTATTCGGATACCAAGTCAAATGCAGTGGTGTTCAATGCTGCGGGCTACGGCGGATTTGATACCAAAATGCTTAATTATGATCGTACCGCACGCCTTGCTTTTTACACCTATGTACAGGAAAGCAATTACCGAATCACCAATAAAATTCAAGGCGTCGCTTTAGATGATATAGGCGGCGAAGCGCCTACATCTTTTAAAATGAACGGCGGATATTACGCTACCAACCGCGAAAGGATAGGCGGCGCATATTTCCCCGGTATAATCGCAGCGTCGGATGACAGCGGATATTACGGATATAACTGCTCGCTTGATAAATCAGGCAGACTTTCGGCAAACTTTATTTATATCGCTTCTTCTAATCCGACAGACCGAGTTGCAACTACAGGGATTACTACATCTAACCGTTTTTTTGTAATAACCGTGATGAAAATAGCAAGTTCTTCATATAACGGCAAAAAAATCGACGAAGGTACTGCACCGATAAATACCGAACTGTATAAAAGCAACTCATACCTTGCAATGTATGTAAACGGTCTTGCTTATGCGGGGCTTATACCTGCTACCTCCGTTATCTCGACCGAAAATTCATCTTACGAATCACAGAGATATACTGCGGATTATAATATGAAGAATGAAGACGGCAAAATAATCATCGATTTTTCGGTTTCGTATAAATATGATAACGGTGATGTTCTCACTGTAAATTACTACCCGCTTGTTATGACAAGCGACTCCTATTCTTTTAACAACGGGACGGATATAAAATATGCCGAGTCACCCAATTCGGTATATAAACAAGAGGGGCTTTCACACGAAAACTTCTCGGCAAGGTTCGGGTATATGTGTTATGTTACTTCAGGTATGGATTTGGATGCGTACTCAACCGTTAATTATGCAAAACTTTCATTCACTGATACCGAAATTGCCGATAACACCGATTGTAAACATACAAGCATAAAAACAGTGCCTGCCACAGCGGCTACCTGTACAGAGGATGGCATAGGCGAAAGGGAAGTTTGCCGTTATTGCGGTAAATTGATTAAGGACAATGCGGTTATAAAAGCGTTAGGGCATTACCTGAAAACCGATAAAAAAGAACCCACCTGTACTGTTGCAGGCGCGGAAACTACATATTGCACTCGCTGCGATTATAGGTCGGTAGTTTCAATTCCCGCAAAGGGGCATAATGTTGAAAACATGGGAATTTTGAAGGAACCGACCTGCACGGCTGTCGGACGAAAAAGCGGAACCTGTACCGTCTGTCAAAAAAATATTACCGAAAATATACCCAAACTCGGACACAGTTTCGGAGAGTGGGAAATAACCGAAAAGCCAACATACACCAAAACGGGTACAAAAACGCATATATGCGTTCGGTGCTCAGTCAAAGAAACTATTAAGATTCCCATTCTAAACAAAGAAACTGTCTACAATTGGGATTTTACAAGTGCGGAAAACGGTGAAAATGATTTTAATGACTTTATGTCTAAATCTACGCGGAGTTCCACCGACGCAAAGAACACCTACGGGGTAGGCACGTCAAGTGAATACAATTACAGTTGGAACAAAGACAGCCTGACGCTCGGTTACACATCTGTTGCAAGGAACAACCCTGCAGCAATCGCAATGATAAACTCTCCCGAGGGACTGATACCGAAATCGTTTGAAGTAACATCACATTATGAGTATGGTTCTGCACCGGGAATGATAATTGCCGAAACGGACGGTGCCGTTTTGGGCGTTAATTTGGTCGGGCATAATAATTCTTTCTGTGTTTTCTTCTACGGTAAGGGCAGAAACGGCGGAATGGGCGGCGGAAACATTCCAAACAGAAAGTTAGCAAGCAATTTCTTTAATAAAAATACCGCAACCGTTAATTACAAGGTCGTAGATATTACCGACGGCGTTTATGCAATTGCCATAACGACCTATGCCGCTGACGGGACACAACTGGATTCAAAGTTGGTCACCGTTTCGCTTAATAACGATAACGCCGATATTAATTATGGTATCGGCAGCGTAGGAAGAACTTCTTTCGGAACATTCATCTATTCAACCGATATGTTCAGGCAGGAAAACACTTATAAAATTGACGCAGTAAATGCGGTTTATTATGAAGCGGCAGAGAACGACTGTAAGCATACCGCTACAGTTAAGTTGGACGGAAGCGAACCCACATGTTCAGAAGCAGGCAGAGGTCCGCAAACGGTATGCAAAGATTGCGGCGAGCGCGTCAGCGGCGGTGAGGTTATTAAGGCACCGCTCGGTCATGATTATAAGACCGTAACGGTAGAGTCAACCTGTGAAAAAGCGGGAACTACAACAACAACCTGCTCACGCTGCGACTATAAGGATGTTAAAACATTACCGCTTAAAGAACATACACGCAGCGAGTGGATAACAGACACCCCGGCAACCGCAACCGAGAACGGCAGCAAACATATCGAGTGTACCGTTTGCCATAAGGTGCTTGAAACCGCAATTATACCAAAGGTTAAAATGCTTACGGGCGATGTAAACGGCGACGGTAAAATAACCATAGATGACGCTGTTGAGGTACTGAGGTATGGGGCGGAAATAACGGAGTTAAGCAATGAAGCACTTGCGGCAGCCGACGTAAACGGCGACGGCAATGTCAATATAAATGACGTAATACTTATTCTGCAATACGATTCGGAAATAATCTCCGAATTCCCCGTGAATAAGAAATAATTGACGTAAAAACTAAAAAAATGTGCAAGGGTAGGCTGCTCTTGCACATTTTTTGTTTATTATAATTATTTGCAGTGTCTGAATTCAACTATATGTGCGATGCCCGGTATGCTCTCGCCCTGAAAACTTACGGTCGGTGACATCAACGCGCCGGTCGCACAAAACAGCACCCTGCCGAGTTCACCGCTTTCAAGCAGGCGAAATATTTTTGAACACAGCACACTTGCCGAACAGCCGCACCCCGAACCGCCCGAATGGACGTCCTGCTTTTCTTTGTAAAATATCATTTTACCGCAGTCGTTGTGCTTTCCCGAAATATCGATTCCTTCGGCACGCGTTACCTTTGCCAGCAATTCCGACCCCACATAGCCGAGATCCCCGGTAAGTATCAGGTCGAAATCTTTGGGCGTGGTTCCCGTGTCCGCAAAATACCCCAAAATACTGTCCGCCGCGGCAGGTGCCATCGCCGCCCCCATATTGTTCATATCGGTTACACCCATATCAACGATTTTACCGAACCGCACCGAGTGTATGGCTATGTGACTTTTCCTGCTTTCAATTATCGCCGCGCCCGACCCCGTTACCGTCCACTGTGCGGATTGTGGTCTTTGACCGCCGTATTCAAGCGGAAATCTGAACTGCCTTTCTGCACTGCAAAAATGTGATGACGTAACCGCAACAGCGGTCTTTGCCGCCCCAGACGCTACCAGAACAGACCCCAAACAAACCGATAATGCCATTGTTGAGCAAGCGCCGTACAGCCCCGCGAACGGTATTCCGAAATCGCGCAGGCCGTAAGCGCTGCCCACGCATTGGTTAAGCAGGTCGCCCGCCAAAACAATATCCGCCTGCCCGGGCGTCATTCCGTGCTTTTCAAGCGCCGTTTTTACGCTTAACTGCTGTAACCTGCTTTCGGCTTTTTCAAAACTCGGTTCTTCCAACGTTTCATCGCTGAAAACCATATCAAATTCATTGCCCAGAGGGCCTTCGCCCTCCAATTTTCCAACAACGGCAGCATACGAACCGATGTAAACCGGGTCGTTCAATATTACGGTTTCACCGCGCCGTGTAAGCATTTTACTCACCCCTTTTTCAGAATAGCGAAACGATGTAATATATCACTCCGTATATTGCGCCCGCCAAAGTTCCGTAAACTAAAACCGGACCGGCAATGGTGAACATCTTGACCCCAAGCCCGGTTATAAGCCCCTCTTTTTTGTATTCGATTGCCGGCGAAACAATAGCATTGGCAAATCCGGTTATGGGTACCAGCGTTCCCGCCCCGGCAAATTTTGCAATGCTGTCAAAAATGCCGAAACCGGTAAGCAACTGTGCTAAGAGTATAAGTGTGACCGAAACAAGCGCGCCTCCCTCTGTTTTGGAAAGCCCCGCGCCCATATATAAATCAAGCAGTATTTGACCCAGAACGCATATAAGTCCGCCTATTACAAACGCCGCCGCAAGATCTTTGAATTTAGGCGACTTCGGCTCGCTGCCCTTTACAAGTTTTCCGTATCCGCTTTCGGTCATATGCATAAAGCATCATCCTTTCACCGTTTGCTTTATTATTGCCGCGATTAAGCGGAATATTTGCGGCAACGAATTAGTAAATACTAACTTTTTTGAAAAAAGTAAAAAATGCTTGCAAACTACACAAAAAAATGGTATAATCATTTATCATTTTATGTCGCTTGCAGTAATATTTGCACGGCACACCGTGATGCGGCTAATAAACATCAGTTAGGGGAGAGTTATATTAATGGAAACTAAATTGGAACGCAAGTACGGATTATTTACGGCGATATGTATGGTCGTCGGAATAGTTGTCGGTTCGGGAGTATTTTTTAAGGCGCAAACGATTTTACAAAAAACCAACGGTGATATGCCGCTCGGTATACTTGCATGGGTAATCGGCGGCGCTATTATGATAGTCTGCCTGCTTGCGTTTGCCAATATGGCAACGCGTTTTGAAAAGGTCAACGGCCTTGTCGATTATGCGGAGGCGATGCTCGGCGGCAATTATGCCTACATGGTCGGTTGGTTTATGTCGACAATATACTATCCGGCAATGACTTCGGTGCTGGCGTGGCTTTCGGCTCGCTATACATTGGTGTTTATTAAGTCGGTGGATCCGTCTTTCCCTCTTCTTTCGCTCGGCGGCAAACTTAAAGGGGCAGAGCCGGTTATGGGTCCGGAATGTATTGTGCTTATGCTGTTTTTCCTTTGCGCCTCATACACGGTTAACGCTATATCGCCCAAAATTGCAGGAAAATTTCAGGTAAGCGCTACGGTTATTAAATTTATACCCCTTGTCCTTATGGCTGTCGGCGGAATAATCTACGGTTTGTCAACCGGCGGATTGGTTGAAAACTTTACAACGGTTGCGGACGTTGCCAAAAAGGATATCGTTAAAAATCCGCTGCTTGCATCGGTCTGCGCTACGGCTTTTGCTTACGAAGGGTGGATCATAGCAACCGCGATAAATGCCGAACTTAAAGATTCAAAGAAAAATCTGCCGCGGGCGCTGCTTATCGGCGGAATTGTAATAATCGCTATCTACCTTTTATATTACATAGGCGTTGCCGGCGGCGAATCCAATGCCGCACTTATTGAAAACGGCGCAACCACCGCGTTTGTAAATGTTTTCGGCAAAGCGCTCGGCAATGTGCTCAACCTGTTTATTGCAATTTCCTGTATCGGCACGCTCAACGGCCTTATGCTCGGCAGTTGCCGCGGACTTTACTCGGTCGCCAGCCGCGGCAGAGGACCTGCCTGTGAAACCTTTAAACAGGTCGATAAGGTTACGAATATGCCTAATAACTCGGCTGTTTTCTCACTTTTCGTTTGCGCTTTTTGGGGATTTTATTTCTATCTTGCGAATATCGCAAACGGTAAAGCGTGGTTCGGTCGCTTCGTGTTCGATTCGTCCGAGATCCCGATAATTACTATCTACGCTTTCTATATCCCGATTTTTATTATGTGGATGATAAAGGAAAAGGACGTAGGTTTTGTAAAACGGTTTATAATCCCGCTTTTGGCGCTTGCCGGCTCGGTGTTTATGGTGTACGCCTGCATTTTAAGCCACGGCATATCCTGCCTGTATTACCTTATAGTATTTACGATTGTAATTGCCGTGGGCGCAATATGGATGAAGCCCCGAAAAACTTCAGTCGGTGCTGAATCCGAAACAGAAGATTAGGCGCCCCTCGTCATTCATAAATGAATATAATTAAATCCGGCGGCGACCGATTATAGGTCGCCGCCGGATTTTGCTGTTTTCGGAATTGAATTTAATATTTGCCGAAACTTCCCGGCAGCAGCAATTTTGCAGCCTTCAGTGCCGCAATCTGTGTTTTTGCGTCCGGTATATCGCCGCGCATCACAAGTGTAACAAGTTCCTGAAGCGATATTGTCACAAGGTCAACAAATTCGCCTTCATCAGGTTGGTTATCGCCTTTGTGCAGCCCCGTTGCAAGATAAATGTGTATTATTTCGTTGGTATAACCCGGCGTGGGATAAATTTCTCCCAAGGCACGAAATTCGTCCGCCGTTATTCCGGCTTCTTCTTTAAGTTCGCGCTTGCCGCAGGTAAGCGGTTCTTCGCCCGGTTCTTTCTTTCCGGCAGGTATCTCAAGCGTCGCCTTGGAATACGGGTAGCGGTACTGCCGCACAAGCGTCACATTCATTCGCTCGTCAACCGCTATTACACCGACTCCGCCGGGGTGCTCGATAACCTCGCGCGTCGCAGCGCGTCCGTCCGGTAACAGAACGGAATCTTTGCGTAAATTTATTATTTTACCGTTGTAAATATATTCTTTAGAAACAGTTTTTTCGTTTAAAATCATATTTTCCCCTTGTAATCTTCGTTCAGGTGCCGCCTGGCTTTCGGGTCGTCAAGATTTCCCGAACCGTCCAACTGCCACATACGTTTAAGCCAACCGATGCACAGTTCAACCCATTTTGAGTATTCACGGTCATACCAGCCGGAAATATTCTGACCTATCGACATACCGTGCAAAGAGTTTGAAAAAATATGCAAATCAAACGGTATGTCATATTTTGCAAGCGCCGCCGCATAGATCAAACTGTCCTCAACCGGAACTACGTTGTCGGTAAATGTGTGAAAAATGAATGCGGGCGGGGTCTGTTCGCCGACATTGCGGCAGATATCAATTTTAGGCAAAACGTCTTCCTCGCGGCGGTTGCCCAGTACACGGTCATATCCGTTGGGGTGTTGATCCGCCTTCATCCAGGAGGTCGTTATCACCGGGTAACCGAGTATTGAAAGGCCGGGGCGGTTTTCACCGTTTTCACAGCCGCTTTCGCGCATAATTTCCGGGTCGTTCCACAGCGTGGCAAGACTTGCCGCAAGATGACCGCCTGCCGAAAATCCGCCTACTGCGATACGGTCGGGGTCAAGATTCCATTTTTCGGCGTTTGACCGAATATCTTTCATCGCGCGCGAAAGTTCGATAAGCGGACGGGGGAACTCCGCCCCCTCGTTTGTCGAATAAGTGAAAACAAACGCCTGAAAACCTGCCGCCAAAAACTGTTCGGCTACAATGTCCGCTTCACGGTCCGAAGTCATTACATACCCGCCGCCCGGGCAGATAACAACCGCAGGTCTGCGGTCCATATTCGGCAGTTCCCAACTGCTTTTATGGTAAAATGCCCGCAGTTTAGTGTTATCTTCGGGGTAAATTATTTCATCATAATACATTTATAAATTCAACCTTTCATTTTTACCCTGTCCGTAAAATATAATTAAATTACAAGAGGTGAGTTGTATTTTATGGATATAATTATAAACGGACGGGAAATTGATGTCAACGGCATACTCAAAATTTGTTACGAAACGGCAAACGAATATGAGTTCGCCCGACTTGAGTCTATCGGTAAATCGGTGGGTGGCAGGAGTATACCCGCTGTTATGATAGGGGATGCCGAGGAATATGTGCTGTATGCCGGCGGATTTCACGGCAGTGAAAGACTTACCGTGCTTTTACTGCTTAAATTTGCCGAGGAACTCTGCCGATGCCGAAAGGAAGGAACGGCAATATCAGATGTCCGCGCCGAGGCGCTTTTGTGGGATAAGGGGCTTGCCGTAGTGCCTGTCGTAAATCCCGACGGTTATGAAGTGTCGCTCGGCGGATGGCAGAAAGGCGGCGTGTTCGCCTCTAAGATAAAGCGTCTGAGCGGCGGAGATACAACACACTGGAACGCTAATTTGCGCGGTGTGGACATAAATCATAATTTTAACGCCGATTGGGAAAAAACCGCCGAAGTAACAAGGCAGAACGGAGTGTGGGGCGCGGGACCTTCAAAATACGGCGGTACCCGACCCGAAAGCGAGCCTGAAACGGCGGCGCTTGTTGCATTTTGCAAAAAGTATAAGTTCCGTCACGCCATGGCGTTCCATTCGCAGGGCGAAGTTATCTATGCCCCCGGCGCGGACGAAGATATCCCGCGCGCCGCAAAGGCGGCGCAAATACTATCCTTTTCAAGCGGATATCCGATTTCCGTTCCCACGGGAACCGCTGTGGGCGCAGGTTTCAAAGATTGGTTTGTTAAAGAATTTCGCCGCCCGGCGTTCACTGTTGAAATAGGCAAGGGCGAAAATCCGCTGCCGCCCGAAGATTTATCGGGAATATACAACCAACTTAAAGAAATGCTGGTTTTGGGAGTTTTGCTGTAACAAGTGCAAAATTCCGTCG